>NZ_JBHYXN010000003.1:45295-300292 GCF_042752335.1 Streptomyces sp. NPDC059355
CTCCGGGGGGGGGGTGGCCCGGGGGGTCACCCCTAAGGGGCGGCGGCGGGGGGGGGGGGGCCCGGCCCCGCCTCGGTGGTGCGGGGTGAAGTGGTGCGTACCGCCCCGCGGTGTTTCGTACGGCCTGCGTCGCCCGTACGGGGCATCAGCCGCCGGTGGCCGGCCGGGCCGCGGCCCGGGCCGTGGCGGCGGGCCGCTCGGCGTGGGCCGGACGGCGGCTGCCGGCCGGCGTGACCGGGGTCCGCTCGGACCGGATCAGGTGCGGCCGGCCGGAGACGTGCGCGGCGGCCCGGGGCACCGGGGCGTGCGCGGAGCCCGCGGCGGCCGCCTGCGCGGACGCCGGGACGGGCGCGGCGGAGGGCTCCGGCGGACCGGCGGGGCCGGTCGCGGGGGCGCCGTCGGCGAGCCGGAGCTGCCACTTGCCGCCCGCGGAGAGCAGCGGGGTGAGCGCGGTGGCGACCGGGACGGGCACGGTTCCGGTCTCCAGCCGGCGGCGCAGCCGCTCCCGCAGCGCGAAGACCCGGGCCTCGACGCCGGCGATCAGGGGCTCGAACCAGGGCAGCGCCAGCATGATCAGCAGGCCGGCGGTCCAGCCGAGCAGGACGTCGCTCACCCAGTGGGTGCCGAGATACACGGTGGTGGCGCCGACGCTCAGCGAGACGACCGCGGAGAGGATGGACAGCACCCGGCGGGTGACCGTGGTGGACGCCAGGTAGGCCAGGATCCCCCAGGTCACGACGGCGTTCGCGGTGTGGCCGGAAGGAAATATATCGCCGCCGGCGAAGAGTTCGGCGGAGCCGATCTGCGTGGCGTAGTGCGGACCGAGCCGGCCGAGGCCGAGCTTCACCGAGCCGACGGTGATGTTGAGCAGGAGCAGGGCGACGCCAAGGGCGATCAGCGGGCGCAGGGTGTGCTGGCGCCAGGAGCGCCAGCCGAGCCAGGCCGCGACCATCACCGCCGTGGGCCCGCGCTGGCCGAGGACGACCAGGTAGTCGAGGAAGGCGTGGATCTGCGGCCACTGCTCGTACGGCCGGAAGAACATGACCTGCCAGTCCAGGCGGACGAGCCAGGACGTGGTCAGGACGGCCACCACGATCGCGAGGTAGAACGCGAGGGTCGATCCGAGGAGCACGACGCGGTGCCGGCTCATCTGCGGTGTTTGCAGATGAGCCGGTCGCTCTGGTTCCCGGTCCAGCCGGGCGAACACCCGCTCCAGACGGGTCAGGATTTGGTCGGTACGCACTCAATCGACGTTACCGCGCGCCGATGGGCAGCCCGGTCGAATCAGGGGCTTTGTGATGACCATGTGATGTGGAGTTGGTCTCACGTGGAGCTTAATTCCGGGGATTCCGGCATTAGTTGGAGCCGCCTTGATCCAATGCCCTGGCCATTCTTTCGCATACGCAGCCGCGCTTTATCACCGCAGCTCAATTACTTTGCTGAAAGATGGATCGGAATGATCCATTCCGTTACGTGGTCCCACCACGGGCGCCGGGGCGAGCCCCTACGGAGGCCCCGACCCGTTCAGCCAGAAGGCCCCGTACAGCGCCGACGCCAGCGCCGCCGCCCCCAGCACCGCGACCGCCCGACCGGTCCGCCACCGGGCCAGCGCCACCGCCGCCGGCAGCAGCAGCGGGAACGCCGGGAGCAGCAGCCGCGGCTTGGAGCCGAAGTACCCCGACGCGCAGAGCGCCAGCGCCACGACGATTCCGCAGTAGACGAGGAGCGCGGCCGGCTGGCGCCGGCGTACGCACAGCCCGTACAGCCACAGCACCAGCACGACCCCCGCGATCAGCCCGATCCCGGCGGGCGCGGCGGAGGAGGCCAGCTTCGCCCCGATGAACCGGGCGAACGCCCAGCCGCCGTCGAAGCCGTTGCCCCAGCCGCCCTGCACGTCCAGGTAGCCGAGCAGCCCGTCGTCGGTGCGCGCCCCGACCCACAGCACGTACGCGGCCGCGCCCAGCGGAGCCAGCACCGCCCCCGCCGCCGTCCGCCAGGACCGCTCACCGCCCCGCCACGCCAGAGCGGCCGCCACCCAGACCGCCGCCACCACCGCGGCGCCGACCGGGCGGGTCAGCCCCGCCCCGGCCGCGAGCAGGCCGGCCGTCAGCCACCGGCCGCGCAGGGCCCCGTACAGCGCCCAGGCGGCCAGCGCCGTGAACAGCGACTCGCTGTAGGCCATGGACTGCACGATCCCGACGGGCAGCGCGGCCCAGACCCCGGCGGCGAACACCCCGGCCCGGCGGCCGTACAGGAGATCGGCGACGGCGAAGATCCCCCAGGCCGCCGCGAGCCCGGCCACCACCGAGACCACCAGTCCCGCGGATCCGTACGACAGCCCGGTCGGCGCCGAGACCAGCCGCTCCAGCCAGGGCAGCAACGGGAAGAAGGCCAGGTTCGAGTGGACGTCCCCGTTCGGGAGGTGCACCTCGTAGCCGTACCCCTCGGCGGCGATGCGGGCGTACCAGAGCGAGTCCCAGCGCGCCGACAGCAGCGTGTGCGGACTGCTGCCGACGGCCGCGCACCAGAGCGCGAGCACGGCAAGCCCGAGCAGCCGGACCGCCGCGAAGACGGCCAGGGCGGGCGCGGCCCGGCGAAATCCAAGATCCTTCACGGGCATGATTATCGGTGGCGTCCGCGCGTGCCGTCGGCGCAGAACCACGGGTCGTGACCGCGCGTGTACACGGAGGAGGGGAGAGGGGGCGGGCGGGGTGGAGCGAGTGGCGCACACCACACCGCGGCCGTCGCCGGGGTGAGAGCTTGGCCACGTGTCGGACAGGCGAACTCGCGTACGCTGTCGCTTCACTCGCGTGTCGATGCCGGACCCCGTAGGACGCCGCTCAGTGCACCACCGCCGTGGCTCCGCAAACGCTGGTCCGCCGAGTGCGAGCGATCATCTGGGAGGTACATGCATGTCGGGGACGAACGCGGCCGCCGTCCGGCTGAGGCTGCGCGCCGCCTCCGGCGGGACCAACCGCTGGCTCGTCCTCGGGGTCCTCTGCGTCAGCCTGGTCCTCGTCGCGCTCGACGCGACGATCCTGCACGTCGCCGTCCCCTCCGTCACCGAGGACCTGCGCCCCGGCCCGGTCGAGCTCCTGTGGATCGTCGACGCCTACCCGCTGGTCTGCGCGGCCCTGCTGATCCTCTTCGGCACCCTCGGTGACCGGGTCGGCCGCCGCCGGATACTCCTGCTCGGTTACGGGCTCTTCGGCGCGGCCTCCGCGCTGGCCGCCCTGGCCGACAACGCCCAGGTCCTGATCGCCGCCCGCGCGCTGCTCGGCGTCGGCGGCGCGATGATCATGCCGGCCACCCTGTCGATCCTGCGGCAGGTCTTCCCCGACCGGCGCGAGCGGGCCCTCGCCATCGGCATCTGGACCGCCGTCGCCGCCGTCGGCGCGGCCAGCGGACCGGTCCTCGGCGGGTTCCTCGTCCAGCACTTCTGGTGGGGCTCGGTCTTCCTCATCAACATCCCGCTCATGGCGCTGATCCTGCCGATCGGGCGCTGGCTGCTGCCGGAGTCGCGCGGCACCGCCGACGGGCCGTGGGACGTGGTCGGAGCGCTCATGGCCGCCGCCGGCGTGCTGGGCTTCGTCCTCGGGGTCAAGAGGATCGGCGCGGAACGCCGGCTCTTCGACGCCGAGGCGCTGGTGCCGCTGCTGCTGGGCGTGGCGCTGCTGATCTTCTTCGTACGGCGGCAGAGGCGGCGCACGCACCCGCTGATCGACATGCGGATGTTCTCGCGCGCCGCGTTCTCGACGTCCGTCGGCTGCATCGTGCTCGCCATGCTGGCGCTGGTCGGGCTGGAGCTGATCGCGGTCCAGTACCTGCAGCTGGTGCTGCACCTCAGCCCCCTGGAGACCGGGCTGCGCCTGCTGCCGCTGACCTTCGCGGCCATGGCCGCCGGGGCCACCGGGTCGTACACGCTGGCCCGGATCGGGCCGCGGACGATGGTGTCGCTGGGCTTCGTGCTGACGGCGTTCGCCGTGCTGCTGCTGACGTTCATGGGTCAGCACGACCGGCCGGTGCTGCTCACGGCCGGGTTCATCCTGCTCGGCTCCGGTCTGCAGACCACGCTGTTCGCGGCGTACGAGTCGATGCTGAGCGAGGCGCCCGCGGCCACGGCCGGCGGGGCGGCTTCCATAGGCGAGACCTCGTACCAGCTGGGCGCGGGGATGGGCATCGCGCTGCTCGGCAGTGTCATGAACGCGGCCTACGCTCCGGGGCTGACGCACGTCCCGGGGGTGTCGGCGTCGGACGCGGCGGGGGCCGCGAACTCCCTGGGCGAGGCGTACCAGATCGCGGGGGCGCTCGGGGGCGCGGCGGGGGAGTCGCTGTACGCCGCGGCGCGGCAGTCGTTCGTGCACGGGCTGCACGTCACGCTGGTGGTCAGCGCCGGGCTGTTGCTTGCGGGGGCCGTGATGGCGCTGAAGCTGCCGCGGGTGATGGAGTGTCCGGACCCCGCCGAGTGCGATGCCGGCGCCGAGCCGGTGCGGCTCCCCGCCCAGGCGGGCCCCGACGCCGCGCGCGTCCCCGCTGCCGCGCAGCCGGACCGCGACCCGGCTCCCCGCCCGGCCTGACCGCCGCGCGGGCAGGTGGGGGTGGACCGCGGGCGGCCGCGAGGACAAACTTGCACCGCTAGGTTTCGAACCGCAGGTCCGCACCAGGAGGCGCCGTGCCCTTCGTACCCACCGATCCGCTCGGGATCGACGAGCTCCTCGCGCCCGAGGACCTCGCCATCCGCGACACCGTGCGCGGCTGGGCCGCAGACCGGGTGCTGCCGCACATCGCCGGGTGGTACGAGAGCGGCGAGCTGCCCGGGATCCGGGAGCTGGCGAGAGAGCTCGGGGCCCTCGGGGCGCTCGGGATGTCGCTGGAGGGGTACGGCTGCGCCGGGGCCTCCGCCGTGCAGTACGGGCTCGCGTGCCTGGAGCTGGAGGCCGCCGACTCCGGGATCCGGTCCCTCGTCTCCGTACAGGGCTCGCTCGCGATGTACGCGATCTGGAAGTACGGCTCCGAGGAGCAGAAGCAGCGCTGGCTCCCCGGCATGGCCGCGGGCGAGCTGATCGGCTGTTTCGGGCTGACCGAGCCCGACGTCGGCTCCGACCCGGCGGCCATGCGCACGTACGCGAAGCGGGACGGCACCGACTGGGTGCTGAACGGGCGCAAGATGTGGATCACCAACGGCAGTGTCGCGGCCGTGGCCGTGGTGTGGGCGCAGACCGACGAGGGGATCCGCGGTTTCGCCGTCCCCACCGACTCGGCCGGGTTCTCCGCACCCGAGATCAAGCACAAGTGGTCGCTGCGTGCCTCCGTGACCAGCGAGCTCGTCATGGACGACGTACGGCTGCCCGCGGACGCGGTGCTTCCCGGGGTCACCGGGCTCAAGGGGCCGCTGGGCTGCCTCAGCCACGCGCGGTACGGGATCATCTGGGGGGCCATGGGCGCGGCGCGCGCCAGCTTCGAGGCCGCGCTCGACTACGCGAGGACGCGCGAGCAGTTCGGCAGGCCCATCGGCGGCTTCCAGCTCACCCAGGCGAAGCTCGCCGACATGGCGCTCGAACTCCACAAGGGCATCCTGCTCGCCCACCACCTGGGCCGGCGGATGGACGCGGGCACCCTGCGGCCGGAGCAGATCAGTTTCGGCAAGCTCAACAACGTCCGCGAGGCCATCGACATCTGCCGCACCGCGCGGACCATCCTCGGTGCCAACGGGATCTCGCTCGAATACCCCGTCATGCGGCACGCCACGAACCTCGAGTCGGTGCTCACCTACGAGGGCACCGTCGAGATGCACCAGCTCGTGCTGGGCAAGGCGCTCACCGGGCTCGACGCCTTCCGGTGAGGGCCCTGCTCAGCTCTGGTTGAAGAAGTCGCGCGAGCGGCCGGCGGGCTCGCCGCTCACGATCTGGGTGTCGGCCGGGGTCAGCAGGAAGACCCTGGTCGCCACCCGCTCGATCGAGCCGCGCAGGCCGAAGGTCAGACCGGCCGCGAAGTCGACCACGCGCTTGGCGTCGGCCGGGTCCATGGACGAGAGGTTCACGATCACCGGGACGCCCTCGCGGAACAGCTCGCCGATGCCGCGGGCGTCACGGAAGCCGTCCGGGGTGACCGTCGCGATCCGCCGGCCCTGATCGACGGCCGACTCGGACGCGACCTTGACACGGGGGTCGGTGACCCACTGGTCGCCGGGGCCCGAGACGGAACCCTGAGCGGCCTCCGCGTAGTCGTCGTCGTAGTAACGCTCGTCGTCGCTGTCCTCCACGAGACCCAACCAGGCACTCGCCTTGCGTACCGAACCCATGGACGCCTCCTTTCACCGCGGTCGGTTGTCTTCTCTCCGCTGCCCCTATGGTCGTCCATGATGCTGACAACGCGCCAAGTGGATAGCCGCCGCGCAGGGTTTTCGTGACGGTACTGGTGCAGAACATCCGTTGCACCGTCAAGCTTCCTGGCGGCTACCGCTGCTGTCTGAGTGAAAATACGACCGCTGCCGCCGTGTGGGTGACCGACACGGACGTATGGGTGAACGATCCCGCTCGATACGATGCGCATCACGCACGCGTATGACACACGGGGGACCGGTTTGTTCGGCATCGTCAGACCCTGCTCGCACCGGCTGGGAGAGCGCTTCAAGACCGAGTGGATGGCCCATCTCTGCGGGCTGTGCCTGGCACTTCGCGCGGATCACGGACAGTTCGCCCGGATCGTGACCAACTATGACGGCCTGCTCGTCTCCGTCCTGACGGAGGCTCAGTCCGGACCGGCGCCCGGCTCGCGGCGCACGGCCGGCCCCTGCCCGCTGCGCGGGATGCGGACCGCGGCGGTGGCCAAGGGAGAGGGCGCGCGGCTCGCGGCCGCCGTCTCGCTCGTCCTCGCCTCGGCGAAGGTACGGGACCACGTGGCGGACCGGGACGGGCTGTTGGCCCGCGCGCCGATCGCCGCCGCCGCGCGCAAGGTGGCCCGCGGCTGGGACCGGGCCGGCGCCCGTGCCGGGGCCCGGATCGGCTTCGACACGGCCGTCCTCGTCGACGCCGTGGACCGGCAGGAGGGCATCGAGGCGCTCGCCGGGCCCGGTACGCCGGTGCTCGTGGTGACCGAGCCCACGGAGACCGCGACCGCCGCCGCCTTCGCCCATACCGCGCAGCTGGCGGGACGGCCAGGCAACGCCCCCGCGCTCGCCGAGGCGGGCCGCTACTTCGGGCGTCTCGCGCACCTGCTGGACGCGGTCGAGGACCAGGCCGCGGACGCCGCCGCGGGCGCCTGGAACCCGCTCACGGCCACCGGGACCCCGCTCGCCGAGGCCCGGCGGCTGGCCGACGACGCCCTGCACGGCATCCGGCTGGCGCTGCGCGAGGTCGAGTTCGCGGACGCCGGGCTGGCCCACCGGCTGCTCGTGCACGAGCTGAAGACCTCGGTGGACCGGGCCTTCGGGGTCAGTGGCTGCGCGCACACGGGCGGGCGCGCGGACATGAACGCCGCGGGGCAGGGCGGCCACGGGGCGCCGCCGCAGGGCTACGGCCCGGGGCAGGCGGGCCCGTACGGCAGTGGTCCGTACGCCGGTCAGGGCGGTCAGGGCGGCACCCCGTACGGCGGGAATCCGTACGGCGGTGGAGGCGCGGGCGGGCCCGGCGGGCCGTGGCTGCCCGGGCCGCCCATGGGACCCGGCGGCGGCCTGCCCCCGCAGAAGCCGCGCCGCGGGCTGCTCGCCGGCTGCGCGGTCTCCATCGGGCTGTTCTGCACCTGCCAGCTGTGCTGCACCGACCACGAGGGCCCGTGGTCCCGCAAGAAGCGGGACGCGTGGTGCGAGGCCTGCGACTGCGGCAACGGCTGCCCCGACTGCAGCGGCTGCGGTGACTGCTGCAGCTGCGACGGGTGCTGCTGCGACGGGTGCTGCTGCGACTGCTGAGGCCCGGTCAGACACCCACGGGGCCGGACGGCGTACAGGGGAGATTCCCGTCCGGGTCCGTGTGGAAGGGTTGAGCGGCATGAGCGATGACTCAGATGACGCAGACGATCCGAAGACCGCCTGGCGGAAATGGCACGAGCATCGGGTGGCTTCCGTGTCCGCCCCCTACGGCCCTCTCTCCCTCATCGGCACCCACTGGCTCTCGGACTACCCGGAAGGTCGAATTCCGGCCGTTCCGGGGCGTTGGCGCGCCATCGAGGGCGGGGTGGCGCTGAGCGCCTCCACCGAGGACGGCCTCGGCCTCGACGGCGAGCCCTTCACCGGTGACGCCGTACTCGCCGCCGACGAGGCCCCACCCGCGCACTCCCGGGTCGCCGCCGCCCACGACCTCCGGATCACCGTGATCCGGCGCGAGGGGGAGTGGGCGGTCCGGGTCTTCGACCCCGGCTCCGCGGCTCGGCGCGCCTTCGCCGGCATCGAGGCCACCCCGTACGACCCGGACTTCGTGCTGCCGGGGCGCTTCCGGCCGTATGCCGAGGACCGGACCGTCCAGGTGGCGAACGTCGACGGGCGGGCGCGCGGGTTCGGTCTCGGCGGCGAGCTGAGCTTCGCGTACCGGGGCGCCGAGCACACCCTGCAGGTCGCCGTCGACGAGGACGACGGCAGCCTCTGGGCCGTGATCGGCGACGCCACCGCAGGGAGCTCCAGCTACCGCTTCCGCTTCCTCAAGCCGGGGGTTCCGGACCCGGTGGACGGCTCGATCACCGTCGACTTCAACCGGACCGTGCTGCCGCCCTGCGCCTTCGCCGACCATTTCATCTGCCCGTTCCCGCCACCCGGGAACACCCTGCCCTTCGAGGTCGCGGCAGGCGAGCGGAGGCTGAAAGATGCCCTTGCCGCCCGAATCTGACGCCGAGACACTCCCGACAGCGCCTTCCGAGGGCTTGTCAGGGGCACGACGAAATCCTGTGCGCCCGCCGTACCCCCGGCTGCGCCTGACGGGCTCCGGCGCCCCCCACTGTCCGCCGGGCCCCCGATCCCTCCCGGGAGGACGAGAAGTGAGGATCAAGAGCATCACCCGTACCCGGCTGCTCGCCGTGGCCGCCGGCCTGGCGGCCGTCGCCGGGCTCGCCGCCCCCACCGCGGCGAGCGCGGACACCGGCTTCAGCGCGGCGCGGCTCGCCGCGGCCGGAGCCTCCGTCCAGCGCGCCGACGTCGCCGGCACCGCCTGGTACACCGACCCGGCCGGCGGAACCCTCGTGGTCACCGCCGACTCCACCGTCTCCGCCGCGGACATCGCCAGGATCCGCAGCGAGGCCGGAGCCGACGCCGGGGCCCTGCGCATCGAGCGCACCCCCGGCAAGCTGCGCAAGCTGATCTCCGGCGGCGACGCCATCTACACCTCGGGCTGGCGCTGCTCGCTCGGCTTCAACGTGCGCAGCGGGAACACGTACTACGTGCTGACCGCCGGGCACTGCACCGACGGCGCCGGCACCTGGTGGACGAACTCCTCGCACACCACCACCGTCGGCTCGACCGTCGGTTCGAGCTTCCCGACCAACGACTACGGCCTGATCAAGTACGCCAGCAGCTCGCCGGTGCCGCCGGGCACCGTC
The DNA here is from genome assembly GCF_042752335.1 of Streptomyces sp. NPDC059355. NCBI lineage: Bacteria > Bacillati > Actinomycetota > Actinomycetes > Kitasatosporales > Streptomycetaceae > Streptomyces > Streptomyces sp. NPDC059355. Next base: position 54,818 of record NZ_JBHYXN010000003.1, read on the forward strand.
GGCAGCCAGGACATCACCAGCGCCGCCAACGCCACCGTCGGGATGTCCGTCACCCGGCGCGGCTCCACCACCGGCACCCACGGCGGCTCGGTGACCGGCCTCAACGCCACGGTCAACTACGGCGGCGGCGACATCGTCTACGGCATGATCCGCACCAACGTCTGCGCCGAGCCCGGCGACAGCGGCGGTCCCCTCTACTCCGGCACCCGCGCCATCGGCCTCACCTCCGGGGGCAGCGGCGACTGCACCTCGGGCGGCACCACCTTCTTCCAGCCCGCGGTCGAGGCCCTCAGCGCCTACGGCGTGAGCGTGTACTGACCCGTCCGCCCTGCGGCACAATGAGCCCCCGCCCGACTCCCGGGCGGGGGCTCGTCTTTCGGGGGAATAGGAGTAGCGCACATGGCCGGTGCACCTTCCGCGCGGGGAGGCTCCGCATCCGACGCGCAGCGGCGGATCCGGCGCAACCGCTGGCTGTTCACCGCACCCCTGGTGCTGCTCTGCCTCCTGGGTGTCGTGCTCGTCTGGGAGATCGTGCGCGGGAACATGTCCGAAGCCTCCCGCGCCCACTGGCCCTGGCGGCTCCAGCTGATGGGCGCCGAACCCCTCGCGAGCCTGCTGGCCGTCGCGGCCGGCGCGGTCCTGGCCCGCGCCCAGTACGCCCGTACGGTACGGCCGATGCTGGGGTGGCGCTCCGAGTACGTGGCGGGGGAACTGCCGGGCGAGTCGAAGGCCTGGAGGACCGGAGTCCTCAACGGCGGCCAGCACAACGTGGGGGTGCATCGCGTCGACTACTTCGTGGTGATGCAGGGCGATCCGTCCGACGGGCGGCCGGTCCCCGAGGGGGCGTGGCTGAGCTTGGGCGAAGCCGGTGAGCGGCTGGGCGAGGTGGGGCTGCGGCCCGCGGTCGAATTCCGCCTGGTCAGCTTCGGGGCGGGATTCCCGCTGGTGGCGACCGGTACGTACGAGACGATAGCCGTGGGGGTGTTCTCGAAGCGGTTCATCGACGAGGTGCGGGCGCTCCACATGCGCATCCAGGTGGTGGACAGCGTCGGGGACATGCACGAGCGGGTCATCGACTGCCTCAAGGGGGCCCGGGAATCGGTGGCCGCGCCCGTGGAGCAGCCTCGGGCGGCTGCACCGACGGTGCCCGTCCCCCGGACCGCGCCGCCCGCCGGATGACACCCCTTACGGGGACACCCCCTGAGCCCGCAGCCAGTCCAGCGCCTCCGAGAGGGCGTACTGCGCCGCGAAATGGCCGGCTCCGGGCTTGAGCACCGCCGTGCCGTGCCCGATGCGTTCCGCGAGCCAGTGGAAGTGACCCACGGGGGAGAAGACGTCCTCGGCGCCGTGCCAGAGCATGACGGGCCCGGTGATCCCTCCCGGGTCGAAGCCCCAGGGCCGGCGGAACGCGAGGGAGTCGTCCAGCCATCCGTACGCGGAAGTCCGCAGCGCCTCACGGAAGTTGTCCAGGACGGTCCGGCGGACCCGGTCGTCGGCCAGGACCCGCAGGTCCGCGGCAGGGAGGTCCCCGCGCAAGTCCTCGAGCAGCCGGCCGGGATCCCGGCGGATCTCCTCCGCCCGGGCGGTGAGGCGCAGCTCCAGCGCCGCCGGGTCGTGGTCCGCGAGCGTGTAGTGCTCCACGTTGTACGGGGTCATGCCGGCGTACCAGTCGAGTCCGGCGCCTTCGCGGGGCGCCATGCCGACCAGGCAGGCCGTGGCCGTCACCCGGTCGGGGAGCAGGGCCGCGCAGGCGAGCGCGTGCGGGCCGCCCCCGGACCGGCCGACGACCGCGAATCGGCCGACGCCGAAGGCGTCCGCGACGGCGGCGGAGTCGGCGGCCGCGTCGGCCACGCATCGCCCCGGTGCTCGGCCGGAGTCCCCGTAGCCGGGCCGGTCGTAGGCGAGGAAGCGGACGTGCGGATGGCGCTCGGGGGCGTCGCCGAGCGCGACGCCGAGGCGGCTGCCCGGCATGCCGTGGTGCAGCAGGACCGGTGAGCCGTCGGGAGCCCCCCACTGCTGTGCGATCACCTTCCGCCCGCCGCCCCGGCCCACCTCGATGCGCATCCCGGCTCCCTCCCGCTCCGACGCCCCGTCTCCGATGGAAGCACGGCCGGTATGCGGCGGGGCGGGAGATGCGGGGAACGAGACGGTGGACGGACTCGTCCAGCGGGCGCCGACGGCGCTCGGCCGGTTCGAGGCCTTCGACCAGGAGCAGGTCGCCCACATCGTCAAGAAGGCCTCGCCGGCCGCCTTGGGGCAGCACGGTGAACTGGCCCGGCTCGCCGCCGAGGAGACCGGCCGCGGGCTGTTCGAGGACAAGGCCGTCAAGAACCTCTTCGCGTGCGAGCACGTCGTGAACTCGATGCGCGGTCCGAAGACCGCGGGCGTCATCCGGCGCGACGAGCTGAACGGCATCACCGAGATCGCCGAACCCGTCGGCGCCGTCTGCGCGATGACCCCGGTCGCCAACCCGGACTCGACCACCGTCTTCAAGGCGCTGATCGCCCTGAAGACCCGCAACCCGATCATCTTCGCCTTTTCCCCGCGCAGCGCTGCTCGGCCGAGGCGGCCAGGATCGTCCGGGACGCCGCTGTCGCGGCCGGCGCCCCCCGCCGACTGCGTGCAAGGGGTCGAGCAGCCCTCCATGGAGGCCACCGGCGCCCTCATGAACCACCCGGGCGTCTCCACCGTCCTCGCCACCGGCGGCAACGCGATGGTCAAGGCCGCCTACTGCGTGGCTCACGGCCGGGCCGGCGCCCTGCTGCTGCCGCATGTGATCCGGCACAACGGGACGGTCTGGCACAAGGCCACCCCGTGGCCGAAGGCCGGGGTCCACCGGGCCCCGGAGCGTTGCCAGGAGATCGCGAGGATGCTGGGCCTGCCTGCCTGCCTGCCTGCCGCGACCCCGGCCGAGGGCGTCGAATCGTACGCCCGCGCCGTCGAGGAGCTGCACGCCTGGTGCGGGATCCCGGCCTCGTTCGCGGAGGAGGGCGTGGGCGGGCAGGCCTTCCCGGAGGCCCTGCCGGCGCAGGCCGTGAACGCGTACGCCGACCGTGCGCGCCGACCGCCTGACACCAGATCACCGGGAACGCAAGGGCCCGCCCGGGCGCACGGAAACTCCCTGGCGGGCTTTCCGTGCACCCCCTCCTAGGTGTGCGGGACGAGCAGGGCCGCCGCCGAGCGGGCCCGCTCCAGGGACGCGGCCCGGTCGGCGCCGCGCTGCCCGAGCACCACCCGGGTGCTCAGCCCGTCCAGCAGCGCGAGCAGCTCCGAGGCCCGGGCGGGTACGTCCAGCGCGGCGGCGAAGCGGCCCTGGTCCACGCCCTTCGCGAGGAGGGCCTCCAGGTCCCGCTGCCAGCCGTCGTCGATCTCCTGCTGGGCGGCGCGCAGGTCCTCGTTGGCGGGGGTGCGGGGCCACAGCTCGATCCACAGGGTCCAGCGCGGATCGCGGGGGCCGCGCGGCAGGTACAGCTCCAGGAAGAGCGCGAGCTTGCGGTGCGCGGTGACCCGGCGTGCCAGCAACAGCGTGCGCTCCGCGGCGAGTCGGTCCTCGCTCCAGCGCAGGGCGGCCAGCAGCAGCCGGTCCTTGCTGCCGAAGTAGTAGAGGATGTGGCCGCCGCTGGTGCCGAGCCGCTCGGCGAGCGCGGACATCGTCAGCTCCGCCAGACCGCCCTCGGCGATCGCCGCCATGGCCTCCTCCAGCATCCGCTCCTGGGCGATCCGCCCGTCGCGCCGCCGTGCCGACCCCGCTGCCCCGGCTGCCCCGGCTGCTCCCGCCACCCCTGCCGCCTTCCCGATCTTCGTGGCCCGACCTTATCCCGGACAGGGTCTTGACGCGGTCCCGATCGGCGGCGCATCTTGAATGCCATTCAAGAACTTAGAACGTCATTCAAGGTTCAGCGGGTCCACAGTCAGGGGTACGGCGCATGACGCAGCAGGATGCGACGCAGGAGACGACGGCCGACGTCGACGAGGTGTTCCGGGTCGAGACCCACGGCATCGACCCCATCCCCGACGCCGAGCGGCACGGCGGCGCCCAGGACCTCTTCTGGCTCTGGTTCGGCTCCAACCTCACCTTCACCTACGTGATCAACGGCGCCCTCGCCGTGGCCTTCGGCCTCTCCTTCTGGCAGGCCACCGCCGTCGTCGTGATCAGCGGACTGTCCTTCTTCGCGGTCAGCGCCGCCGGGCTCAGCGGCATCCGCACCGGCACCGCCACCCTCGTCATCTCCCGGGCCGCCTTCGGCGTCCGCGGGAACTTCCCGGCCGGCGTCCTGAACTGGGTGGTGAGCATCGGCTACACCATCGTCAACACCGTGGTCGGCACGCTCGCCCTGGAGGTGTTCTTCGCCGAGGCCGGCCTCGGCGAAGGCACGGCGGTACGGGCCCTGGCGCTCGGGATCACCCTCGCGCTCACCTTCGCCGTCGCGATGTGGGGCCATGCCACCGTGCAGTTCGCCGAGCGCTGGATGGCCTACGTCCTCGCCCTCGGCTTCGGCGCGCTGCTCGTCTTCCTGCTGCCCGGCGCCCAGACCGCCGCCCCCGCCGGAGCCGCAGCCCCGGGCCTGTCCGGCTGGAGCCTGGCCTTCGTCGTGATGCTGGCCGGGCCCTTCTCGTACCTGCCGATGCCCGCCGACTACACCCGCTACCTGCCCCGGACCACCTCGCTGAAGTCGATCACCTGGATGGGCGCGCTCGGCGGGTTCGTCTCCTCCGTCGCCCTCGGCGTCGCCGGGGTCGCCGCGGCCACCCGGACCGACATGACCGACGCCGTCGCGGGGGCCGAGAGCCTGCTTCCGGGCTGGTTCCGGCCGGTGTTCCTGGCCCTCGTGCTCGGCGGCTCCGTCACCAACTCGATCATCACCCTCTACTCCTCCAGCCTGAACCTCCAGGTCCTCGGCATCCCGTGGAGCCGGGCCCGCGCCATCGTGATCAGCGCCGCGGTCACCGCCGCCGGTTCGCTCGCCGCGCTCTTCCTGACCGACTTCACCACCTCGCTGCTCTCCTTCCTCTCCCTCCTGATCATCGTGTTCGCGCCCTGGGGCGGGGTCTTCCTCGCCGACATGCTGCTGCGCCGCTGCCGCTACGACTCCGACGCGCTCCATGCCGGGAGCGCGGGCGCCTACTGGTACCGGGCCGGCTATCACCCCGCCGGCCTGGCCGCCCTGCTGGCCGGCATGGCCTTCGCGGCGCTGACCTGCGATTCCGAGCTGTGGACCGGCCCGCTGGTGGCCCCGCTCGGCGGCGCCGACCTGACCCTGCTCGGCTCGGTCGTCTCCGCGCTCACGTACTGGGCCCTCGCCCGCCGGGTGCCCGCGTACGTCCCGGCCGCCTGACCCCTCGTACCGCCCTCCGCCCCCTCCGCCCCCCTCTGCACAGGAGCACCACCCATGCCGCACCCCTTCCCCGCCGACCTGCTGCTCACCGGAGCCCGGATCCACACCGTCGACCCGGACCTGCCCGAGGCCGAGGCCCTGGCCGTGTCCGACGGCCGGATCGTCTGGCTCGGCCCGGACGCGGAGGCCGCCGCCTGGGCGGGCCCGGACACCGAGCGGATCGACGCGGGCGGCCGGCTGGTGCTGCCGGGGTTCGTCGACGCCCACAACCACGTCCGGCTCGGCTCCGACGACGCCTGCGTACAGCTGGCCGGAGTACGCACCCTGGAGGCGATCCTCGACCGGATCGGGGCCTGGCGGGAGGCGCATCCGGACGCCGAGTGGATCGAGGCCGAGGCCTTCGACTACTCCGCGATCCCGGGCGGGCGGATGCCCACCGCCGCCGACCTGGACCCGGTCACCGGGGAGGTCCCGGCGGTCGTGCTCTCGTACGACGTGCACACCGCCTGGCTGAACACGGCCGCGATGCGCCGCCTCGGGGTCGCGAAGGACCGTACCGACCTGCCGTTCGGCACCGCGGCCGTCGATCCGCAGACCGGCGAGCCCACCGGCTTCGTCAAGGACTTCGCGATCAAGGGGCTCTCCCGGGACGGCCACCGGGCGCTGCGCGAACTCGGCGTGCCGTGGGCCTCGCCGGACCGGCAGTACGGGCGCCTCGCCAAGAGCCTGGACGACGCGATCGGCTTCGGCATCACCACGGTCGTGGAGCCGCAGAACTCCCTGGACGACCTGGAGCTGTACGAGCGGGCCCGCGCCGAGGGCCGGCTGCGCTCGCGGATCGTGGCGGCGCTGTTCCACCCGCGCGGTACGACCGAGGAGGAGCTCGACGCGTTCGCGGCGGCGGCCCGCATGTACCCGGGTGACCGGCTGCGGGTCGGGCCGCTCAAGCTGTACATCGACGACGTGGTCGAGCCGCGCACGGCCGCCCTGCTGGAGCCGTACACCGGGTGCGGGGCGCACCGGGGCGAGACCTTCTACCCGGCGGAGGAGTTCGCGGAGCTGCTGGCGCGCCTCGACGCGCGCGGGTTCCAGTGCTTCGTGCACGCCACGGGCGACCGGGGGATCCGTACGGTGCTCGATGCCGTCGAGCACGCCCGTGCGGTCAACGGGCCGCGGGACGCCCGCCACCAGGTGGTGCACGTGGAATGCCTGGACCCGGCGGACGTGCCGCGCTTCGCCGGGCTCGGGGTGGTGGCCTGCATGCAGCCGCGGCACTGCGCGCCGGAGATCGCCGGGCCGGGTCAGGACTGGGCGGAGAACGTGGGCGAGGAGCGCTGGCACAAGGCGTGGCCGATGCGGAGCCTGGCCGAGGCGGGGGCGGTGCTGGCGTTCTCCAGCGACTGGAACGTGGCCGAGATGGACCCGATGATCGGGATCTACACGGCGGTCACCCGCCGCCCGCTGGACGGCGGGGACCCGTGGCAGCCGGCCGAGACGGTGGACGTGGCGACGGCGGTGTACGGCTACACGATGGGCTCGGCCTACGCCAACTTCCTGGAGGCGGACCGGGGGTCGCTGACGGTGGGCAAGGCGGCGGACTTCGTGGTGCTGTCCCGGGACATCCTGGCCGTGGCCCCGGAGCGGATCCCGGGCACGGTGGCCGAGACGGTGGTGGTCGCGGGCGAGGTGGTCCACAAGGCCCGGGTGTAAAACTGCCGGACGTTGGTTGCACACGGGTCTCCGAATGGACGGAGATCTGCCATGCCCCCTTCGCTGAAGCCGGTGAGGCCGAGCGCGCCCGGCTGGGCCAGGGCGCTCGGCTCCATCGGCTTGACGGAGACGGCCTGGGCGGCGGGGCCCTGGCGGTTGCGGAACCCGAGGAGGCCGTTGCCGTGCTCGCTGCCGCTCGTGCCGCCGCTGCTCGTGCTGCCGCCCGGGGTGCTCATCGAGCCGCCGCCGCCCCTTCACCGTCCGGCGCGTCGTCCGGGAGCCCACTGCCCACGGCGGCCCCCGGGCGACCCCTGCGGAAGACCGCGCAGGTCACGGTGACGGCCGAGCCGAGCACCGCCCAGGCGGCCAGCACCAGCACCGGCCCGGCCGCCGCACTGCCCTCGAAGTACGTGATCGAGCGCGCGGCGTACGTGCCCGCGCCCGGTGGCAGGGCCGGGCCGATGGCCCTCCAGAACGGCGGCAGCAGCGGATACGGGTAGGCGCCGCCCGCGCTCGGATTGCCGAACACCACCACCAGCAGGATCGCCAGGCCGATGCCGACGACGCCCGCCACCCCCTGGAAGGCCAGGGTGATCGCCCCGACCGCGAAGACGACGAGGGTGCCCAGCCCCCACAGGGCCATGATGCCGCCGGGGAGCGCGCCCAGGACCGGGCCCGCGATGACCGTGCCGAGCAGCCCGGCGGCGATCGCGTACAGCAGCAGCGCGCCGAGCCGGATGAAGGCGCGGGGGGAGTTGGCGGGCCGGGCGCCGGCGCTGATCGCGAGGATCGCGGCGCACAGGTAGCCGCCGACGCACCAGCCGATGACGAGGTAGAAGGCGCTCAGGCCGCGTGCGTCGCCTGCGGCGGCCGGGGCCACGTCGACGACCCGCACGGCTCTGCCCCGGGCCTGCTCGACGCGGCCGACGACCTGTTCGAGGGCCTGCGAGAGCGAGGCGCCGGCGCCGCTCGCGACCAGCAGCCGGTCGGCCGGGGCGGCCGGGTCGATGACCAGCGCCCCGTCCACGTCCCGGTCTTTCACCTCCGCCGTCGCGGCCGCCTCGTCCTGGACCGCGTGCGGGTCGAGCGGTTTCCCGGGCAGGTCGGCGAGCTGCTGCGCGGACTGCTCGGCGACCGGCCGGGCGGGGGCGGCCACGGCGATCGGGATCTCGCTGGGCTTCGGCTGGTGGAAGGCCCCGATGTAGGAGGTGACGAAGGCGAGCTGGAGCGCCAGTACCCCCACGAGCAGCAGGGCGGCCCGGACGGTCACGGCGTCCTTGACCTCGGCGAGGAACCCGGCGGACGGAGGCGGGGAGGTGGGCTGGGTCATGACTCACACGCTCGGCGTACGGGGGACGGCACGCAGCAGGGGCGGGCCGAATGGATGACGGGGTGGGAGGCGGCCCGACCAGCAGGGTCTTCGAACGAATGTTTCGCACGGATATTCGAATTGCTCTATGGTGGAGACGGGGGTGGTGTTCACGTTCGAGCGAAGCAGGAGGCCGCGGGTGCCTGGTTTTACGCATCTGCACACCGTTTCGGGGTTCTCCATGCGCTACGGAGGCTCCCACCCCGAACGGCTGGCGGAACGCGCCGCCGACCGGGGCATGGACGCCCTCGCCCTGACCGACCGCGACACCCTCGCGGGCGCCGTCCGGTTCGCGAAGGCCTGCGCCAAGGCCGGGATACGGCCGCTGTTCGGGGTCGACCTGGCCGTGTCGCACGCGGCGGGCTCCGCGGGGCCGGGGGGCTCCGCGGGACCGGCCGGGGCGGCCGGTCCGGCCGGCTCCGGCGAGCCGTCCCACCGGCGGCGCAGCCCCGTGGCCGGCGGAGCCTTCGTCGACGAGTCCGCACCCCGGGCCACCTTCCTGGCCCGCGACGGCGCCGCCGGCTGGGCCGAGCTGTGCCGCATGGTCACCGCCGCCCACGCCGCGGCCGGCGGCGGCCCGCCGCTGCTTCCCCGGGCGCAGCTGCGCGGCGAAGGGGTGTACGTACTGCTCGGGCCCGGCTCCGATGTGGGGCGGGCGCTGGCCGCCGGCCGGCCGGACCGGGCCACCCGGCTGCTCGCGCCCTGGCGGGAGGTCTACGGGGACTCCCTCCGCCTGGAGGCCGTCGACCACGGCCGCACCGGCACCGGCCCCGGCTCGCTGCGCCTGGCCGCCCGTACGGTCGGCTTCGCCGCCGAGCAGGGCGTCCCGGCCGTGCTGACCAACGCCGTCCGGTACGCCGACCCGGGCCAGGGCCCGGTCGCCGACGTCCTCGACGCGGCCCGCCGGCTCGTCCCCGTCGACCCCCGCGGTCTCGACGGCGGCGAGCGCTGGCTCAAGGGCCCCGCCGCCATGGCCGCGGCCGCTGACCGGATCTGCCGGGCCGCGGGCCTGCGCCCCGCCGACGCGCGCGGGCTGCTCGCGCAGACCCTGCGTACCGCCGAGGCCTGCGTGGTGGATCCCGAGGACGACCTCGGCATGGGCTCCGTGCACTTCCCCGAGGCCCACCTCGTCGGCGCGGCCCACCGCACCGCCCAGCGGGTCCTCGCCTCCCGGGTCTCCGCCGGCATGGTGCTGCGCGGCTACGCCGACGACCGCGCGTACTGGGAACGGATGCACCACGAGCTGGACATCATCGCCTACCACGGCTACGCCTCGTACTTCCTGACGGTCGCCCAGGTCGTGGACGACGTACGGGAGATGGGGATCCGGGTGGCCGCCCGCGGCTCCGGCGCCGGCTCCCTCGTCAACCACCTCCTCGGCATCGCCCACGCCGACCCCGTCGAACAGGGCCTGCTGATGGAGCGGTTCCTGTCCAAGCGCCGCCACGTCCTGCCCGACATCGACATCGACGTGGAGTCCGCCCTCCGGCTGGAGGTCTACCGGCGGATCATCGACCGCTTCGGCACCGAGCGCGTCGCCACCGTCTCCATGCCCGAGACCTACCGGGTCCGGCACGCGATCCGCGACGTCGGCGCCGCCCTGTCCATGGACCCGGCCACCGTCGACCGGCTCGCCAAGGCCTTCCCGCACATCCGGGCCCGCGACGCCCGCACGGCCCTCGCCGAACTACCGGAACTGCGCGGCGTACACGGCGGCGTGCGCGGGGAGGAGTACGGGCGGCTGTGGGAGCTCGTCGAGGCGCTGGACGCGCTGCCGCGCGGGATCGCCATGCACCCGTGCGGGGTGCTGCTCTCCGACGCCTCCCTGCTCGCGCGCACCCCCGTGGTGCCCACGAGCGGCGAGGGCTTCCCCATGTCCCAGTTCGACAAGGACGACGTGGAGGAGCTCGGGCTGCTCAAGCTCGACGTGCTGGGCGTACGGATGCAGTCCGCGATGGCGCACGCCGTCGCGGAGATCCGGCGCGGCACGGGGGAGGAACTCGACCTGGACGACCCGGCGCAGGTGCCGCCGGGCGACCCGGCGACGTACGAGCTGATCCGCTCGGCCGAGACGCTCGGCTGCTTCCAGATCGAGTCCCCGGGCCAGCGCGACCTGGTGGGACGGCTCCAGCCCGCCACCTTCGACGACCTGGTCGTCGACATCTCGCTGTTCCGGCCCGGGCCGGTCGCCGCCGACATGGTGCGGCCGTTCATCGAGGCGCGGCACGGGCGGGCCCCGGTCCGCTTCCCGCACGCGGACCTGGCGGACGCGCTGCGCGAGACGTACGGGGTGGTGGTCTTCCACGAGCAGATCATCGAGATCGTGCACGTCATGACCGGCTGCGGGCGCGACGAGGCGGACCGGGTGCGGCGCGGGCTCTCCGACCCGCAGTCGCAGGCGCGGATCAAGGTGTGGTTCGCGGCGACGGCGGGCGAACGGGGCTACTCGGCCGAGGTGATCGGCCGGACCTGGGAGATCGTCGAGGCGTTCGGCAGTTACGGCTTCTGCAAGGCGCACGCGGTGGCCTTCGCGGTCCCGACGTACCAGTCGGCGTGGCTGAAGGCGCACCACCCGGCCGCGTTCTACGCCGGGCTGCTCACGCACGACCCGGGGATGTACCCGAAGCGGCTGCTGCTGGCGGACGCGCGGCGGCGGGGCGTACCGGTGCTGCCGCTGGACGTGAACCGGTCGGCGGTGGCCCACCGCATCGAACTGGTGTCCGAGGCCGGGACTCCGCCGGTGTGGGGGCTCCGGCTGGCCCTGGCCGACGTCCACGGCATCAGCGAGGCGGAGGCGCGGCGGATCGAGGACGGGCAGCCGTACGGATCGCTGCGCGACTTCTGGGACCGGGCCCACCCGGGCCGGCCGGTCGCGGGGCGGCTCGCGCAGGTCGGGGCACTGGACGCCTTCGGCGCCAACCGGCGCGACCTGCTGCTGCACGTGGCCGAACTGCACGGCGCGCAGCGCTCGGCGGGAGCCCGGCCGGGCAATGTCCAACTCCCGCTGGACGGCGGGCGGTCCACGGCCCCGGTCGGCCTGCCCGACCTGAACGAGGCGGAGCGGCTCAGCGCGGAGCTGGGCGTGCTCGGCATGGACGCCTCGCGGCACCTGATGGGGGACCACCACGCCTTCCTCGCGGAGCTGGGGGTGGTCCCCGCCCGCAGACTGCGCGAGATGGAGCACGGCCGGACGGTGCTGGTCGCGGGGGCCAAGGCGGCCACCCAGACCCCGCCGATCCGGTCCGGGAGGCGGGTCATCTTCACCACGCTGGACGACGGGACGGGCCTGGTCGACCTCGCCTTCTTCGACGACAGCCACGAGGCGTGCGCGCACACCGTCTTCCACTCGTTCCTGCTGCTCGTACGGGGTGTCGTCCAGCGGCGCGGACCGCAGAGCCTGAGCGTGGTCGGCGCGGCGGCCTGGGACCTGGCCGAGCTGGTGGAACTGCGGGCCGCAGGCGGCCTGGAGGCGGTCGCCGCCCGCCTGGCGGAGCCGCTGCCGGGTGACGGGGACACGGCAGGTGCCGCCGATCCGGGGCGCCGCATCCACCTGTCCACCGGATACGAGATGAACCCGTGGGCCGACCTCCAGCCGGCCGGCGACCGCGCCGCCACCGGCCGCAAGCTGTGGCACTCCAGCCCGGGGAGCGCGGGATGACCCCGGCGGGCGGCGTCCTGCACGTACGGTGCGCTCCGGCGCTGGCCGAGGAGGGGTACCGCGAAGTCCTGGAACTCCTGCGGGAGTTCTCCCCGACGGTGCAGGCGCTGCCGCCCCGGGCGGCGCTGGTGCACGTACGCGGCGCGCAGCGGTACTTCGGCGCGGACGCCGGCCGGATCGCCGAACTGGTGCGGCTGCGCGCGCTCGCCCGGCTCGGCACCGACGTACGGATCGGGGTCGCCGGGACCTGGGCGGTGGCGGCGACGGCCTCCGCCCGGATCCCCGGGCCCGGCGGGGTCCTGGCCGTGCCCGAGGGCGGGGCGGACGCCTTCCTGGGGCCGCTGCCGGTGGAGGCCCTGCACGGCGTCGGCCCCAAGCAGGCGGAGGCGCTGCGCGGGTACGGACTGCACACGGTCGGCGCGGTCGCGGCCGTATCCCCGGGCACCGTCGAACGGATCCTGGGGCAGCGGGCGGGCCGGCTCGCGGCGGAACGCGCCCGCGGGATCGACCCGCGCCCCGTCACCCCGAAGGACCTGCCCCCGTCGGCCGCCGTCCGCAGCGGCTTCACCCGGCACGAGCTCGACGGCCCGCACGCCCGGGCCGTGCTCCTCGCCCTGGTGGTCCGCCTCGGCGCGGTGCTGCGCGGCCGGCGCCAGGCCGCCCGGGCCCTGTCGCTGACGCTGCAGTTCGCCGGCGGCACCCGCTGGGAGCGGACCCGGCGGCTCCCCGAGGCGTCAGGGCACGACGAGGACCTGCGGGCGGCGGCGTACCGCCTGCTGGACGCGGCCGGGCTGCAACGGGCCCGGCTGACCGGCATGGTGCTGCGCGCCGAGGACCTCACGGGCGCCGAACGGGCGTCCCGGCAGATCTCGCTGGACCCGGTCCGCGAGGCCCGCCTGACGGTGGAGGCGGCCGTCGACCGGGCGAACGCCCGCTTCGGCCCGGGCACGGTCCGCCCGGCGGCCACGTTCCGCCGCGCGGCCTAGGTCGTGTCGTCAAAGTCCCGTCTGACCGGCGGGGCCTGGCGGCGGTCCCGTGGGGCGGCGGCAACGCGTCCGCCTCGGGCGGGACTTGACGGACGATCGTCCCGGCCTCGCGCCGGGGGGCCGACACGCATTTTTTACTGACGCGTAACTTTCAAGTTTTGCTACTCGCCCGTAATTTGGCCGAAGCAGCACCCCCTTGTGATCCGGATCACGGGACAAACCCCCACGTATTTCCCTGACCCGCAAGGAGATCACTCGATGCTGCCTTGGCGACGCCTGCTCCGCCCGCTGGCCGTCCTCACCCTCGCCGCCGCCCTCGTCGCCCCCGCCGGCGCCGCGCAGGCCGCGTCGGCACCCAGCAGCGGCTGGAACGACTGGTCCTGCAAACCCTCCGCCGCCCACCCGCGCCCCGTCGTCCTCGTCCACGGCACGTTCGGCAACTCCGTGGACAACTGGCTCGGATTCGCGCCGTACCTCGTACACCGCGGGTACTGCGTCTACTCGCTCGACTACGGGCAACTGCCCGGCGTGCCCTTCTTCAACGGGCTCGGCCCCATCGACAAGTCGGCGGGCCAGCTCCAGGTGTTCGTCGACAAGGTGCTGGCCTCCACCGGGGCCCCGAAGACCGACATCGTCGGCCACTCGCAGGGCGGCATGATGCCGAACTACTACCTGAAGTTCCTCGGCGGCGCCCCCAAGGTCAACGCCCTGATCGGGCTCGCCCCCGACAACCACGGCACCACCCTGGCCGGGCTCACCCAGCTGCTCCCGTACTTCCCCGGCGCCGAGGACCTGATCAGCTCCGCGACCCCGGGGCTGGCCGACCAGATCGCCGGATCCCCCTTCGTCACCAAGCTGAACGCGGGTGGGGACACCGTCCCCGGGGTCCAGTACACGGTCATCGCGACGAAGTACGACGAGGTCGTCACGCCCTACCGCAGCGCCTTCCTCCAGGGGACCGGCTCCAACGTGCGCAACGTCGTGCTCCAGGACCTGTGCCCGCTGGACCTCTCCGAGCACGTCGCCATCGGGCTCACCGACCGGATCGCCTGGCACGAGGCGGTCAACTCCCTCGACCCGGCGCACGCCTCCCGGACCACCTGCGCGTCGGTCTTCGAGTGACGCGCAGGTGACGGGCCGAGGCCGGTGAAGCCCTCCGGCTAGCGGCCGCGGCGGCCTAGCGGCCGCGGCGGCCCGGCGCCGTCGCACGGCGTCGGGCCACGCCGAACATCACGGCCGCTCCGACGGCCAGTACGCCCGCCCCGGCGATCGCGATCGCCGGGGTCGCGGCGCTGCCGCCGGTTTCGGCGAGGTTGGTGCCCGCGGGAGAATCCGACGGGACGGGGACCGGGGCGAGGGCGGTGCTGCCGTTCGTCTTCGGGTCGTTGTCGCCGTGGCCGTTGTGCTCGACGGTGGATTTGCTCTCGCCGTCCGCGATCTGCTGGTCCGTCGGGGCCTTCGGCGCGTCCGAGGGGCGCTCGCCCCCGGTGGAGGGCTTGGTGGAGGGCTTCGTGCCGGTAGCCGTACTCGGCTTCGTGCTCGGGGTGGTGCCGGTGCCGCCGTTCGCGCCGCCGTTGCCCCCGCTCCCGCCGTTGTCCTTGCCGAACACCACGTCGGAGCAGGTGTAGAACGCCTCCGGGCTGTCCGAGCGCTGCCAGATGCTGTAGACCAGGTGCCGCCCGGACTTGTTCGGCACGCTGCCGGAGAACACGTAGTCCCCGTTCTGCATGCCCGGGTCGGTGGCCTTCGCGAACGGAGCCGGCTCCAGGTCCGACCACTTCAGCGGCTTCGACGGGTCGTAGCCGTCCTTCGTGACGTACAGCTCGAAGGAGCCCTTGTGCGGGGCGGTCCCCTTGTACCGGAAGGTGTGCGGGCCCGATGCCATCGGGCTGGCCGGCCAGTCGGCGCGGGCCAGGTCCAGGCCCCGGTACTTGTCGTTGCCGGCGGAGCAGAGCTGCCCGTTCGGGATCAAGGAGCGGTGGTTGCCCGCAGCGTTGGCGATGTTCACCGCGTTCCAGTCGTAGAACGCCTGCGCGCCGCTCGCCGCCACCGCCGCCTTGCAGGCCGCGGACTTCGGAGACTCCGGCCCCTCCGCGTAGCAGGCCGCCACCCGGCTGACCGGGTCCGTCATCGAGCCGTGCGCGGCCGCGGGCCCGGCGGCGTACGCGGCCACCGCGAGCGGGGCGAGGCCGACTGCGGCGATACGGGTCACGGTGCGGCGGGGGCTTGCGGGCATGGGCGGATCTCCTTCGGAGCGGCGATGGGGCACCACGGGCGTGGGTGTGCCGGGAGCCGGGCCGGGCGGCGCCGCCCCCCGTGGGATCCGACGCCGCCCCGTGCCCTCCTCGGCCCCGCCAAGCTAGCCCGCATCACCCCCGCCGCCACCCCGTTCGGCCCCCTCCCGAAGATCCTTACGCTCCGCTTAAGGCACCGGTAAGCAGCACCCAAGGAAGGGGGACCGCGGCCCCCTTCCACCCCAAGGTCTCTGGCTCCCCACCGTCCAAGTCAGTCCAGGAGAATCCGCTTCGTGTCGCCCCCGGTGGCTCCCCATCTGGCTCCCAGCTCCGAGCGCTGACCCTGCCCGGTTGGTTATGACATCGAGGGCTCGGCAACAGCACCGTCAGAGACCTGCCGTCACTGACCAGGAACGGCCCACAAGGGCTGCCGCGCCATGGAAGGGTGGAGCGATTCTGTACCGAAGGGCGATGGCATGTGCGTTCCGTCGGACGGGCCCGCAGATCGATTCGTGCCGGCGCCCGGCAGCCCCCATCGGCTGCACCTCGTCGAGTACCAAGGTGGCCTAGGTCTCTGCGAAGACGCGCCAGGGCTGCTGGTTGGCCCGACTGATCGACGGCTTCAGCTAGCTGGGCTCTATGTGACCAATGTGCGAGGAGTCGGGTACTACCCGGAGGCGGCGCGTCGGGCTGATCTGAGCCCAGGGCGCCCGCTGCGACTCGTGCCCGAGCTGCACGATCCCCATGACTACTTCCCCAACAGCCAGGCGTGAGCACGAAGGGCAGTCGACGGGGTCTTCCGCGGGGGCGGAGACACCGGCGACAGCCACGGACGGCCCAGGAGGACGGGAATCCGTCCTGACCTGCGGCGTACTTAAATGTCGCGGAACCTACAGCGCACGTCCGCGACCTGAGGGGACGCATGCAGCACCGATCTTGACCAGTCTGGGAGCAGCCGTCATTGGTCGGTGCTGGTCCCCCTAGGCCGCCCTTTGACGGCCCACCGACGGCCCAGGAGAGTGGACGCTCCCCAGGTGTAACCCGCTACAGCCCAGTTCATGCTCGGAGAAGTAGCGCTTCACCTCTCCTGCCGCAGGCTCCGAGCGGCATTCTTCGCTGCCTGCTCCACCTCGGAGCGCGACACTCTCTCAAGCGCCGCGTACGCGGTTACTGCCTCGTGAAACGTCTCGGCCGCCGTGCGCCATTCCTTCAGCTGCGCGTCGAAGGCTCCTCCTTCGAGGCCGGCGAGTTTCGCTTGGGCTTCCCTCGTCGATCGCTGCAGATCGATCAACTCGTCCGGGACGTCCGTCACGGCTCGGTGCCCACCTGCCTGCTGCTGTGGCCCAGGCGTGTGGTCTTTGGCTGCCGTATGGCGCGAATGTCCGTCGGCTTGCTGCTCCTTCCAGGTCCGCAGTGTCCCGTCCGTACTAGGTCGAGTTCCTACACCGTAGTGATCCACCCAGATCTGGTAGTCGCGGTTCGTCGTCCAGAAACCGCTCCGTTCCAGCGGCCTCACGGGCACGACCAAGCCGGCGGGAGCCTGACGTATGAAGTCGTCCAGAGTGATGGCAGTGGGCTGCGAGTCGACGTGAGTGGAGCCGCAGCCGGCAAAGCGCTTCAGGGGGCAGCGATGCCCCTCTCGGCTGGTGCACTTCCATGCAAGCACCTTCCGGTACCCACCAAGGATGCGAAGTTCGTAGCGCGGGTTCTCGATCTGTGGTAGGCGAGCCTGGTTGGAGCGGAGCATGGCGACGCTCGCCCCAGTGGCGATGATGGAACTGTCGGTATGCCAGGCAACTGCGTCCCGTTTGGCGGCCAGGGAGCGACGTGTCCGCTCCCTGGCTCCGTACCCTTGCTTGAATGGCGAGTGCTGCATCTCGTACGAGAGGTGCAGATCTCCAACGAGAAGAACATCGGAGCGCGTACGGCCGTCGCTGGCACGGGCCTCACGCCGAGACTCAAACCCTTCAGACTCACCTACCCGCTCGACGCGATCGCAGTACGCCTTGTGCTCATCGCTCTCCAACGCTTGGTACGGATGGTCGGCGCACTCATTGGGCTGATGGGCGATGACACGGCCGCCGTTGCGACAGAAGGTCCTCATCCAGTGGGTGACCTTGTCGTCATCCCAACACCAGGCGCATTTCACAAGCTGGCGGCGCGTGGAGTCACGATTGTCGGCGACCAGCTGCTTCCACTCGATGTCACTGAGCTTCGTGGCATCAACCTTGCCTCGGCCGTCGGTGAGGTAGATGAGGTTGTTGTGCACGACGGATCCGCTCCTCTGCTCCAGGGAACTTGAGTAGCCCAGTGACACTTGCGGGCATCCAGGGCCAATGGTGCAGCAGATCGCTGACAGCAAAGCCCCGCTTTTGTGGAGCGGGGCGTGCCTCCGCCCGCCGCTATTTCCCTCGCCTCGATTCGGAGAGGAGTCATCAGCGCCGACGGGCGCCGTGGGTTGAACCACCAACATTCACTTGGAGGTCTGACCAGTCGAGTCACCCACTTGCGTACTGTGCCGTCCTCAGCTCTCCAGATCATCGTGGAGGGCCCAAGTCAGCCAGGGCGAAGGTCTGCTGCGGTCAGCCTGGACAGGCAATCTGCCGTTGTGAGGTTGCCACTCTGCTCCTTTCACTGCAGCCATGACAAGACATAGATCGCTAGCGCGTTCATGCCCACGGCAGCAACCGTTTGAACCACCGTGGCCAGCGGCAGTGGTCCCAGTCCCTGAGGTGTTCCACTGCAGTCCGATCTGGCCGTCTTCTTCTGACAGCGACCCATGTGTGCCTCCTCCTGGTTGTACTTCCAGCATTGGGTGCTCCCCGCAGGGCATGCGCAGTTCGCGTCACAACCAGTCAGTTCGCGGGTTCGTGTAAGTGGCTGACCTGCAGCGGACACTCGTGCCATCCTGCGATGGAGACACTCGGAGACACTTGGGGGACCAGTGGGGACGGCAAGAGGGAAGCGCGGGCTGGCAATGCCGCCAGAGGAACAAGTGCCCCCTGGGCCACACCGCCAGATGCTTGCCGCACTGCATGACACCTACGCTGCAGCTGGCCGCCCGGGGCTTCGTCAGATCTCGCAGGGGCTACTGCTCGACGACTCCGCCCCGGCGACGCTCAACTATCAGGCAATCGGGAAGATCCTTAACGGCAAGCAAATCCCAAGCCCGAAGCAACTGACCAGTCTGGCTGGATGGCTCCTCCGCGAAGGGGTAAGCGACGGAAGGTCCGGAGAAAAGGAGTTCCGGCAATCCATCGATCGCCTTCAAGCCCTATGTCGGGCTATCCATCAAAGTCAGCAAGGAGTTCGAGCAGGTGGCGCAGAAGTGCCCCCCGCCTCAACAGTCAATTCAGATCGTCAAGTCGAAGACGAAAGGATGCTTCTAGGTTGCATGATACTGTCATCCGATGCAATTTCAGACACTGAAGGGGTGATTGGTCCAGACGACTTCACCGATGATTTCAATAGAAGGGTGTACCTCGCCCTGATGGATCTCTATGAAAACGGTAAGAGCGTCTCTCCCGAGGAAATCCTCGAAAGAATGGGCAGCCTATCGGCGATCATTCCGAGTCGAGCTGCGCACCTCCTGCACGGCATCGTGGCGGCTGCCCCTGAGCCCTACGCCGGAGAAATCTACTCCGCTCGAATGTCGAAGAGATCTCTGGCGCGCGAGATAGCCGCGGCCAGTGAAGAGGTGGCAGGGCTTGCAAAGTCAATATCCAAGGCCGACGAGCCGGATATCGAAATTCTGTCTCGACTCATAGAAGACAGGCTCCTTGGTGCTGCATTTCCGCAGTACTCAACATGCCGGGCAGTGGATGCCATTGAAGGAGCCCTTGATGTAGTGGAGGCGCTTGGTTCATCGCGGGTGCCCCTGGGTATACCTTCTGGGTTTCGAGACCTCGATCGCCTGAACTCGGGATTCCAGCCGGGTGAGCTGGTCGTGGTCGCGGGAGCTTCCAGGATGGGTAAATCCACGCTGGCGCTCAACTTCCTTCGCGCCTGCTCCATCGCCAGTAACCGCCCCAGCGTTCTAGTGTCCCTACAATTCACCCGCTATGAGATCATGATGCGCCTAATGTCAGCGGAGGCGCGTGTTGCACTACATCACATGACCTCCGGCGTCATGGATGATGTGGATTGGACCCGTCTTGCGCAGAGAATGCCGAGTATCAGTGGCGCCCCGATACACATAATTGACGAACCTGATTACTCGGTTGGTGAACTAATTCGAACCTGTAGAAAGCTAGCAAAAGTCGACGGGGTTTGCCTTGTGGTGATCGATAGTATCGATCTACTATTTCCTGGCCTCGAAATGGCGAGCGATGAAAGGGGGCGGAGTCTTGCTGCCGCGACGCGGGAGCTCCGTGCCATGGCGAAAGAGCTGGACCTTGTCGTGATAGCTTTCTATCAATTGGGGCGCGTTATGGTCGATCACCGCGGCACCCCCCGCCCTGAGCTGCATCACATTCCATGGGTCCTGGAAAGCGCAGCGGATATCGTGATTCTCCTACATCGCGAAGATGCGTACGAATTGGACACCCCTCGGGCGGGTGAAGCCGACTTCTTCATCGCCAAGAGCCGCACGGGTCCTTCCGGAGTTATCGTCACGGCTTTTCAGGGGCACTACGCGCGTTTTGTCGACATGAGTGAATCTTAGCTCTGCTTCCAACTCTTTGGGCTAATTACGCCTTCCTTGTCGGGGGAGTGCGCGCTGATGTTAATCCTCCGCTATGCGCCCAACGCGTTTAAGTGATTAGCGAAACTCGCCGTGAGGCCCGCCGGAACTGTATGAGCCTTTTCTGAGGTAGTGTGCGACGGGAAGCCGATAGTTTCACTCTTAGTGCATTCCCTCATTCCTGGTGTGAGAAGAAAAGGGTGCTCACTCGCATAGTGATTTGCTGCCTCGTAACCTGGGCGGGCGAGATCAGGGTCGGCGTGGAGCAGGATCGAGGTCTCGATCGCACCGGCGTGCATGTCGGCGTGGGACTTTCTGCACAGGTCGGCTTGCTCGCGAGCCCGGCCCCAGTCACTCAGCAGCTGGCGTGCGAGGCTTGGAGCATGCGGCAAGCCTCGGAAGGAGAACGAGTGTCGGAACAGATCAGTCCTCGCGGCACGTTCCTGAAGATCGCTGAACGTCTGAAGGCTCGGATCGTCGACGATGTGAGCATGGCTGAGCTTCCGTCACTGGCCGAAGTGATGGCTGAGTACGCCGTGTCCCGCGGGCTGGCGCTACGGGCGTTCAAGGTGCTCCAGCAAGAGGGCGTGGCTGAGCCGGTGCCTGGGGCTCGGTGGCGTGTCTTGCGTGAGGGGCAGTATGAAGATCGACGACCACTTGCCGAGAGGATCGCCGAACTGATCACGGCTGACGGGCTGGAGGTGGGGGCACCCTTCCTCAGCGAAGGAAAGCTGAGCGCCCGCTTCAAGGTGTCCCGCCCGACCATCAGCAAGGTTCTGACGCAGCTGGAGGCCGCCGGCCTGCTTACCGAAGGGGGGCAAGGTAAGCGGCGCTCAGTCCGGGCCCTGCCATCCCAACAGGAGGACTTGAAGTCTTGACCACCACCACGCTGACCGAATGGGCCTACCCCCTGGCTGAGTCGCTGCTCGCCGACCCGCTTCCGCGTCGCTGGGCGCATTCCCTCGGCGTCGCCGAGCGGGCCCGCGCCATCGCGGGAATCCTGGGTCCGGATGCCGAGCTGTTGGAGGCCGCGGCCGTGCTGCACGACATCGGCTACTCGCCGGACCTTGCCAAGACCGGGTTCCACCCGCTCGACGGCGCCCGTCACCTGCGGAGTGTAGGCGCAGACGAGCGCGTCGTGCGGCTCGTCGCACACCACTCGTGTGCGTGGATGGAGGCCGACGCGCGGGGCCTGCGGGACGTACTTGAGAGCGAGTTCCCGCGCGAGGAGGAAGACCTGGCTGACGCCCTCTGTTTCTGCGACATGAACACCACGCCGGACGGCATGCCCACGAACCCCATGGACCGGATCACGGAGATCGCTGGCCGTTACGGTCCGGAGAGTTTGATCGGGCGGTTCATCCGGCGAGCCGAGCCAGAGATCCTGATGTGCACGGTTCGCGTGCTCACCAGGCTCTCGACGGCGAAGGCAGCCCTGGCTTAGCCGATGTAGGGCGTGTTCCGGGCCGTGTCCATGGCGTGCTCGATTCGGAGCCGCATCGTGGAGTGGATATCGAGGTCGGCCAAGTCCGCAGGGGAAGCCCAGCGGACCTGCGTCGTCTCGTCACTCGTCCGAAGGTCCCCGCCGACCGGCCGCGCGCGGAAGCAGATGCTGAACTGCTGCCGGGCCTCACCGTCGTCGTACAGCATCACGTGGCCGGGGTCGGTGTAGATGCCCGACAGGTCGACGACCTCGGCCTTTATGCCGGTCTCCTCCCAGACCTCACGCACAACGGTGTCACTGATGGACTCGCCCACATCGTGGCCGCCCCCGGGAAGGGCCCAACGACCGTTATCCGAGCGCTGGATCACCAGCACCTCGCCCGCGTCGTTCTGCACGAAGGCCACGACGGAGGGGACGACGCTGTTCGGAGCTGGGCCGGCGGGGTCGTGTAGATAGTCGATACGTCCCATGCTCATGCTCCCGTGAAGTCGTGGTCGGCCACTGGGCGCGCTTGGCCCCAGGTCTGTTCGATGCTATTCGCGTAGGTGTCGAAGAGGCCGCCGCCAGGGAGACGGCGCAGGTGGAGCACCGGGGCCATGAAGGCGCCGATGCCGTACACGTGAGTGTTCACAAGCATGTCGTCATCGGCGCGGAACAGGCTGTTGTAAAGCGTCGCGTCATGGAGCCGGATCCCGATGTCAGGGTGGCCGGCGAGTAGCGGCCGGTAGTTCATCAGGGCATTGCGGATCTTGCCATCCATGATCCGATGACCTTCGTCGATGCCGCGCTGCCGGACCGCCTCGCAGCTAGGGTCCCCGAGTAGGAGGCGCACCTGGGTGCTGCCCGACACCTTTCTCTTCAAGATCTTGTGGAACTGCGGGTCCTCGGACAGCCAGAGCCCCGCGTAAACAAGCACGTCAACGTGACTCTTGGCACGGTCGTATATCTCGCGCCAGAGTCCTGCCGGCACCATGTGCCGGTGCGGGTAGACGGTTACGATCTCCGCCTTGCTCAGGTCCGTGGACGACTCGACTGCCCGCTCGTCGTCCCACAGTGTCGTGACGCTGACGCCGAGCTCAGCGGCTACGGCGTACTGGTGGCGCCGGTACGGAATCTTGCCCTGCGTGATCCAGCGTTCCACGGTCTTCGCGTTGACGCTGATGGCCTCCGCGAGCTGCTGAATGCTCATCTTCTTGGCGAGCAGGGCCGACCGTAAGCGCTCGTTGGACATCTACACCCCCTGGTGGGACGTCTTGGGAGCTCTTGACGGTAGCCAGAAGGCCCCGATGTGTCCACGTGCGAGGTAAACAACGCCCCTGACCTGGGCCGATTCTGATGGTGCGCCAGGAAGTCTCGGCGTGAAAGCGATGAACATCCGCGGACCTGCTTGACGGAAGTCGCTGTAGTACCTGTAATAGAGGTACCGCATCGGTTCGCGGGGAACGTGAAGCGCCCTACCCCTGCTTTGTCTGCTCCAGCTGGTCCCCATGCTTCGCGGTGGGTTTCCACGGCCGCTCCGGAGCGCTGTTTGAGAACTGAAGAGTGATCGTGCGGGGCTGACGCGAGTCGGCGGTCGCGGTAGGTGCCCAGGGCGAGGGTCCGGGGGCAAACCGCCGTGACGGACGCCGGCTCCCCCTATGCGCTCGGCAGGCGCCACCCGGATTCGGGTGGGGGGAAGGACAGCGGGGCCCCAACGCACGTGGCGGCAAGAGTGAGACCGCCCCCGTGACGACCGGGTGAAGTCGTCGGCGGCACGCCAACCTGCACCGATCCGTGCAGGCCGCCTGCTGGCGTCAGAGCAGTGACGATGACGCACCCGATTCCCGGTTCGGGACCTGCATGCAGCCCAATGGCGCACGGGTGAAGTCCGGTTTTCAACTCTTCTGGCCTCGCAGCTCTCGCGCTGCGGCCGACTGCCTCCTCCGCCCGTCTCGTACGGGCGGGGTTGAGGGGAGCCGGGGCCGGTTCGTCCGGCCGGTTTCACATTGTCTTCGCCTGCTCTCGTCTGGAGTTCTCGTGCACGCTGCAACGTTCGCGACTGTCTTCGCTGCCCTGTACGTCGCTCACAGAGTGGGTGACCACTGGGTGCAGTCCTCCTGCCAGGCCGCCGACAAGGGCAAGCCGGGCTGGACCGGCCGCCTGGCCGACACCCGCCACGTAGTCAGGCTGACCGTCACCAAGCTGGCTCTCCTGCTGCCGGTCGCCTTACTCCTCGACCTGCACCTCACCGCCGCCGGCCTGGTGCTCGGTCTGGGCGTGGACGCGGTCACCCACTGGTGGGCCGACCGCCGCTCCACCCTCGCCTGGCTCGCCAAGGTCACCGGCAAGAGCGAGTTCTACAGCCTCGGCACCCCCGCCCACCCTGCACACCCGGCCACTGCCGTCGGCGCCCCGGCAGCCCACCTCGGGACCGGGGCCTACGCGCTGGACCAGTCCTTCCACCACGTGTGGCTGCTGGTCGCTGCGCTGATCATCGCCACCGTCTGACCCACTCCACCTGCCAAACGCAGTGCAGCCCCCGGCGTTCCCGCGCCGAGGGCTGCTGAGCCGTACACCTGCTAGGGAGAACACGACTCATGAAGCACATCGCTGCACTTCAGGACGTTGTTACGCCGTGGTCCGACGGTTTGGAGCCGTCGGACGCGGAGCTGGACGCGATCGAGGCCGAGATGCCGCTGGTGCTGGCCGAGGTCGAGTTGCTGGACGCGCTGATCGTCCTGCTGGACCGGCCGGCGTCCGAGTTTGACGGCCGCCGGATCCGCCGGGCCCACCACCGGGTCCTGTCCGCCCGCCGGGACGCGGCCAACCGCGCCGCCGGTACGCAGGTCTCGGGGGACGCGGCATGAACGAGCGCACCGAAGCGGCTCACGCCGACCTGCTGGACGCGATCGTGGAAGCCCTCAACGTGCCGCTGCCCTCGATCGCCGATGCGGACGAGCGGCTCTACTACCGGCTGCTGGCCCGCCGAGCCCTGGCCGTGCGGATCGTCATCGCAACGAACCGCGTCGTCAGCCGGGACCCGCAGCTGGCCGCGGACGCGATCCGCGTCCAGACCGCCGAAGACCCCGTCACCTACGCCCTGTTCAAGGCCGCGAAGGACGGGGGCGAGTGGTGAGCGGCCGCCCGCTGACCGCGGCCCAGAAGGCTGTCCTCGGTCTCGCGTTCGCCCCGATGCTCGCCACGGGCGCGGCCGGCGGCTACGGCACCTACTCCAACATCAAGGGCGCCTACAACTCCGGCACCGCCCTCGGCGCGGTCGCCGCCGGTGAGGGCGCCACCGCCGTGCTGGCGCTGGTGCTGCTGGGGCTGACCATGCTGGGGCAGTCCTCACCGGCCGTGGTCCGCGCAGGCCTGTGGGCCCTGCCGACCGCCGCATCGGCCATGTCCGCCGTCGCCGCCCCCGACGGGCCCCGCACCGTGATCTACGCGATCACCCCGCTGGGCATGTCGGTCTCGGCCGAGGGCATGGCGTTCCTGGCCCGGCGGATCGTGGTGCATGTCGACGGCCGGGACGCCGAGGCCGAAGCGCGGGCGGCGGCCGTGGTCCAGGCCCTGGCCTACCACCGCGCCCGCGCCACCAACCACCCCGACAAGAAGATCCGCAAGCGCTCGGACCGGGCCTCGTGGCGCCTGGCCCGCAAGGTCGGCACCGCCGACACCACGCTCGGGGCGCGGCTGCTGGACGTCCAGCGGGAGCGGATCACCACCGGCGCGGACGTCGCCCTCGGCGACATGTTCGCGATCACCGTCACACCCCCCACCGCCCCCGTCACGGCAGGGCGTGACGCCGTCACGGCGGCCGTGACTCCCGCCCTCCCGCCAGCACCCGAACCGGGTGCCGGGGAGGGGACCGTCACGGATGAGCGTGACGGGGAAGACACGCAGGTCAACGACACGCTGACCGGCCTGGACGGAGAACGCGTCACACCCGCCGTCACGCCTGCCGTCACGCCCGTGACGCTCGACCAGCTCGCCGCCATCGCCGGAGTCTCCACCCCGCTGATCGGGGAGCCGCTGACCGACGAACAGATCGTCGTCGTCCTCCGGTACCTGCGCTACTCCGACGACCCGCCCTTGTCCTACCGGCAGACCGTGGCTGCGTTTCGCGAGTCCGGATTCACCGGCGGCGAAGCGCGCATCCGCAGCGCCTGGGCCACCCTCATGGCCCAGGAAGAGAGCCCCCGGTGACCACCGTCTACCGGTGGCGCCTGGCCCCCGACGGGCTCGCCACCCGCCGGCAGCTCCGAGCCCTCGGCCTGCGCCCCGGCGGACAGGACGTCGCCGCCCAGGTCGAGCGGCCCCGCCGCCGGCGCGGCCCGCTGATCGCCTACCTCTACCGGATCGACCTGGCCCGCCCGGTCCGGCCGATGAGCGTCCGCCGAGCCGCAGCCCTCGCGAAGGCCAACGCGACCCGCCGCTGGTGCCCGGCCTGCCGCCGGGATGCCGGATACGTGATCCCGGCCTCCCTCGGCATGTGCACCCCGTGCGCGGACACCCCGCGCCCCACCGCCTGAACACACCAACTCTTCAAGGAGTTCCAGTGACCTCCCAGACCGCCACCTCCACCACCGCCACCCAGGCCACCTCGCAGGGCTCCCACGCCTGGGTGCTGACCCTGGAACTGCCCGGGCGCGAGATGACCACGCAGTACGGCACGTGGACCCCGGCCAACGGCGCCACCCGCCACAACGTGTTCATCGCCCTCAAGGAGCACCTCGTCGCCCAGCAGCCGCAGATGGCCTCCGCCAACACGATCTTCTTCAGCCTGGAACCCAACCAGCTCTGACCCTGCGCGGCCCAAGCCCTGAAAGGAGGGAGCCGCCATGTCCGGTATCGACTGGGACGAGGAGTTCACCCGCATGAACACCGAAGCCCCCGAGAAGCCCAGCACGTCATCCAAGTTCTCCGCCACGATCGGCAAGCTCGGCGGGGTCCGCCGCAACACGGCCGCGCTCGCCGTGTGCGGCACGATCGCCGTCCTCGCGGTGTGCGGCACGGTCGTGGCCGTCACCAGCATGCAGGGCGAACAGGCCGCCCAGGACCGTGCGCGGGCCAAGGAGAACGCCGCGAACACCCTGGTCGAGGCACAGGCCGACAAGGAGCGCGCGCAGACCGAGGAAGCCGCGGCGAAGACCCTCTACGAGCGGGAGCTGGCCGTCTACCTGGAGTGCATGAAGGTCCGGGCGGCGGCCGTCGCCAAGGCCGCCTCATGGGAGGTCTCGAAGATCCCCGCCTGCACCGCCCCGACCCTCGGCGGCGGTACAGCCCCCAAGGCCAAGGAAGAGTCCACCGGCGCCGGCGGCTCCCTCACCTCCAGCCCCTGGCTGTGGGTGGCGCTCGTCGGCGGCGGCGGACTCATCGCCTACAAGAAGCTCTCCGCGCCCTCCGGTTCTAGCTCCGGCGCGGGCGTGATCGCCTCCGTGAACG
Organism: Streptomyces sp. NPDC059355; assembly: GCF_042752335.1. Taxonomy (NCBI): domain Bacteria; kingdom Bacillati; phylum Actinomycetota; class Actinomycetes; order Kitasatosporales; family Streptomycetaceae; genus Streptomyces; species Streptomyces sp. NPDC059355. The sequence continues at coordinate 81,663 of NZ_JBHYXN010000003.1, forward strand.
ACAAGGGATTCACCTTCGAGAAGGGTGCGTGAAATGACGCTCCAGTTCTTCGCTCTGGCCCTTTTCTGCTGGGCCGTGTTCTTCACCTTCAAGAAGACCAAGGGAAAGCAGATGGCGATCTGCCTGATGCTGATCGTCTCCGGGATCTTCCTGCCGTACACGCCGTTCAGTACCGAGATCCGCGGCACCCTCGAATCGGTCTTCAACACGGCGAACACCACGGTCAGCAACATCGGAACGTCACGCTAGGCAACCTCCGTACCCGGTTACCGGTTACCGGTTACAGCCCGCAGGCGCCCAGTTCTGAACGTACCGGGGGCCCGAACCGGCGTCCGCAGGGCCTGTAACCGGTAACCGGTAACCGCCATCAACTACACAGTGTCACCTAGGGAGGGTCGTGGAACTCCTCGTTCTCCTCGCCATCACCTACCTCGTAGGCGTCGACAGCACCCACGGCAAGTACGAGAAGGCGGGAATCAAGAAGCCCCCACCGAAAACGCAAGCCAAATGGTCTCCGACCCGGGCACCGGACACCTTCCGAAACGCCGCCTACAACGCAGCCGCGAAAACGCATTACGGGCTTCTGGCGGGCGCGCATTGGGCCGGGGGGCTTCGGGATGGGTGGCGTTCCGCCTACCTGAAAAAGCCGGGCGTTAAGCCTTCCGGTCCGCCCTTCTCTCAGCCTGCGCCGGGGGCCTCCGCACCCACCGCGGGGACCACCGTGCCGCCGAAGCCCACGGTGCCGCCCAAGCCGACCACACCCCCGACACCGCCGCCCACCGCAGCCCCGCCGGCGGGGCCGACGATCCCGCCGCCCGGCACGATCCCGCAGCCCCGCACCGTCAAGCTCCCCAACCAGATCAGGACGGACCCCGCGATGCAGCCCAACCCGCCCGTTCCGCACACCGCGACCGTGGACGCCAACGGCGTCCACGTCACCACCGCCGCCGGGAAGTCCCGTACCTACAGCGGGGGTGAGGTCATGACCCTGACCCAGGTCATCGACCTCGCCGAAGGCGCGGCCACCCTGTGCCAGACCACTTCCGAGGCCTGTTTGGCACTCGTCGACGAGTCCGAGCAGGTCGCCGCGGACTGCGACGTGCTCATCGCCGAGATCACCGAGAAGGACGTCGGCGCGAACCTCATCGCCAAGTGCGAGCACCTCAAGGAGCAGCTCGACCTCCAGGCCGCCGCCGCGAAGAAGCTGCACGACCAGATCCAGGGCGGCGAGGAAGCGTGCCGGACTGCGTCCGCGAACGCCGAGGTCCGCCACGGCGGCATCTTCCGGGCCGTGGCGGACTCCCCGCTGACCAAGCCCGCCGAACGCGACTTCTACAACGCCCGATAGCCGAGGAGAGGCCCGCATGTCTGCCACCGAATCCCTCAAGGACGCCGCGACCTACGCGGCCCTGCGCACCAAGCTCGCCTGGCTCACCCACCAGGTCCACGCCCACGCCGACACGGTCACCCAGCTCGCCTCCGACGTCGACGAGATCGCGGAGCAGATGCAGGACGCCGCCGAGACCATGAAGGCGCTGGCCGTGGACGACGCCACCACCGCCGAGTTCGCGGACGCGGCCCTGACCATGACCGGCGCCAAGGATGCGGCCAGCGCCTACACGGCCGCCGCGGACGGTGCGGCTGCGGCCGCCGATGACGCGAAGAGCACCGTCGAGTCCGATCACGGCGGCATCGCTGATGCCGTGGACACGTCTCCGGTCGAGATGGCCGAAGCCGCCTTCTACGCCCAGCAGTAGGGAGAAGGGCCATGGGGCCGACCCGAGCACAGTTCATCCAGTACGCGCCCGCCGCCCTCGCCGTGGCATCCGTGTCCGCCGGCCCCTGGTCCGCCCTCGCTGCAGGAGCGGCGGGAGTGGGGGCGTGGGCCGTCAGCGCCTCCGCCCCCGTCCTGCGCTCCCTGATCGCCTGCGGGATCACAGCCACCGGATGCGGCATCGCCGCTCACCAGGTCCTGGCGAGCGGAATGGATCCGCTGTTCGCCCTCGGGCTCGCTTTACCGGCCGGAGCGGCCGTCCTCGCGCACTACCGCAACACTGGCGGCGAACTCTCCGCGCTCCCGGCCGCGACCACGACCAAGGAGGGGCAGAGTTCGCAGGCTCAGCTCATCACCGCGTGGTGGACGGAGTTCATCTGCGGCCCGACCCAGACCGAGGGCCGCAAGCTCATCCAGCCCGGGGCCCGCCTCGCGCACGTCGCCCTCGAGGCCGGGGACGACTTTGTGTCGTTCACCGGGATCATCACCCTGCCCCAGGGCCAGCAGGTGAGGGTGAAGGCAGCGGACATCGCGTCCGTCTACCAGATCCCTGTCTCCCAGGTGGAGATGGGCGACCCCAAGCACTACGCCCCGAATGCGCTCCCGGTCACCGTCCACCTCAAGAAGGCAGCCCAGCAGCCGCAGATCGCCGCCGGCGGAGCGCCCAGGACACCTGAGGAGCTGTGGGCCGCGCACGTTGCTGTCCCGGAAGGGGCGATGCCCGGCACCACCCTGACCCTCACCCGCTACGACGGGCCCCTGGACTGGGAAGGGATCGCCACCCGCGACCGGAAGGCCATCGGGACCGTCAACATCCAAAACCTCGCCGGGAACCTGGACCTGGAGACGATCCAGATCGCTCTGGCCCCGGCTGACAAGCCCTCGCAGATGGGGGTGCGCGTGATGAAGGAGCACGCGCTGATGCACGGCACCATGCTCTCCGACGTGGTGGACGAGCTGGCCATGGACTCCCGCGGATACATCCGTCTCGGAACCTACATCGACGCCCGCCCCGCACTGATTCCCCTGGCCCAGCCCGGTTCCGGCGCCCGCCACCTCTACCTCGTCGGCGGGTCCCGCTCCGGGAAGTCCGGATGCCTGGAACAGGTCCTGCTCTCCGCCCACCGCTCCGGCATCGCCGTGATCCTGGCTTCCCCGCAGGCGGGAACGATCGCCGGAGCGGACCTGGCCGCGTACTGCGGCGACGGCCTGGACGAGGCGATGGGCGCGCTGCGGCTGGCGTACGCGCTGATGCTCGACCGCGAAGCCCGCTACCGCTCACCGGCCTTCCCCTTCACCGACCCGCTGATCCTGATCGTCATGGACGAAGCACACATGCTGCTGTCGGTCTCCTCGCCGTACCACGCGGAGGCCAAGGCGATCGTGGAGCAGCTCACCCGCCGGTCCCTCAAGCGCGGGATCGGCGTGGTCCTGGCCACCCAGACCCCGCTCGCCGAAGACCTCGGGAACTCCACCGTCATCCGCTCCCAGCTCCTGATCGGCGGCGGCGCGGTATTCCTGCGCTGCGCCAGGGGCCAGGGCTCCCTGGTCGGGGCGAACGCCGTCGAGGGCGCGGAGGGCATCGACCTGTCGATGATCCCCTCCTCCTGGCCCGGCCAGTACGCCAAGGTCGCCGACCGGGACATGAGCAGCGGTCTGGACACGGCGGCCGCCGCCGGTCCCGAGGACGGCACCTTCGGCCTGGGCTACCTCCTCACCCCCGGCTCGCAGGCCGTCCAGTTCCGCTCCCTGCACCTGGACGTCCCGCCCGCCTCCCTCGCCGGAAGCCACCCGCCCGTCACCGTCGAGGACTGCCAGGCCTGGCAGTACCGGGAGGCGATCACGCAGACCCCGGTGGTCGACCAGCGAGGCAAGAACCTGATCGGCAGCCTCACAGACCTCCTCACCAGGGCCGAGCAGGGCCCGGCTGTGCCGCAGCAGCAGACCCAGAACGACCCCGTCGGCCCCACGGCTGCCTCTGACGGACAGGAGCTGATCAAGCCGCGAATCCTCGAACTCCTGCGTCAGGAATCGATCCCCATGACCGCCGAGACCATCGCCCGAAAGCTCGGCACGTCCGCCAAGAACATCAAGCCGCGCCTGTCCGAGCTGAAGAAGCGAGACGAGATCACCAACGAACACGGCCTGTGGAGGGCAGCATGACCACCCGCACCGAAACCCACTTCACCCCCGTCGAGCAGGACCTGTACGCGAAGGCGTTCCAGCTCCTCGACCCCACCCCGGAACCGGTCGCCCTTGCGGCCCCGGCCGTTTCCTCACCGGTGTCCGTCATCCTCGCCGCGGGGCCGGTCCACCGGCCGGGCCCGGTCGAGGAGACCCTCAGCGACGCCCTCGCCTTCCTCGACACCCGCGGCTGGGCCAAGCACCGACTGATCCACCCCGAGGGTGCCCGCTGCTCCATCGGAGCGCTGCGCGCAGCGGCCGGCGCCCGCAACGCCGCTTACCGGGACGCCGGAAGGCTCCTCCTGGACGAGGCTCGCCGCCAGCACGGCCAGCACTGGGAGGCGATCCCGGCCTGGAACGACTCCCACACCGGACCGCAGGTCCGCAGCGTCTGGGAAGCCGCCATCCAGCGCGCCCACCACCAGAACATCTGAGGCTGGAGCCGTCCGTGTCGTTCTCGTTCACCGACCCCAAACCAGACCGCAACCGCTCCGACCGCTCCTTCACCTTCACCGAACCGGCGGACGTAGAAGAGAAGCTCCAGACGATCACCGATCTGGCCCACGAAATCCTCCGCCTCACCGCCGAGGTGCGCAGCCAGATCCGCAGCTGAGCACGCCCAGCAGAAACGACGAGGGCGGCCCCGTCTCACCAGAGTCCGGGCCGCCCTCACCCGTGTCCGGGCGCGCCACCGGCACCCTCAACAACCGCTGAAAGGCGACCGCGTGAACCAGCCCTTGAGGAGCGCGTCGCCGACGCGCTCGCCCTCCTAACCGGAACACGCACCATCCGCTGCCCGCACCCCGGATGCAGGGTCTCGGTCCGCTACCGCAACGTCACCCCCGACGAGGCCAAGCGCCTGACCGACCTGGCCACCGACCACACCCGCCACTGAGAACAGAGAGGGCGGCCCCGTCTCGCCAAAGCCGGGCCGCCCTCATCTCCCGATCGACTCAAGACCTGGAGGTCTCCAGCATGACCCAACAGATGCTGCCCGCGCACCTGCGCGTGGCGCTCGACCTCGCCCGCCGGGGCGTGCCCGTGCTGCCGTTACGGGCCGACAAGGGCCCCATGGGCAACTGCCCCCTCTGCCGTGACAACGCCTGCGGTGGTCGCCCCGGCATGAAGGTGCCCGGCCCCTGCCAGTGCCTGGCACCTTGCCACGCATGGGCAGCAGCCAGCACCGACGCCAGCCTGCTGACCTCGACCGCATGGCGTGCCGCGTGGCGTCAGGCGGGCGCGGTCGGCTACCACCCTGGCGGTGCCGGGGTGACCGTGGTTGACCTCGACAACCAGGCCGCAGTCACCTGGGCCCACCAGACCCTGCCTGCCACCCGCACCGTGAACAGCACCCGTGGCCAGCACTGGATCTACCGAGGCACCATGCCCTCCGCGAACGGCGTGCGGCCCGGCGTGGACGTCAAGTCCCTCATGGCCTACGCCCGCTGGCTGGGGCCCGGCACCGGCACCACAGCGCTCCTGCCCGATGCCGTCCGCGACCTCGCGGCGAAGGAAGAGGCCACCCCGCCCTCAGGGGTGGGGGTGGCCTCTTCATCTCCGGTCCGCGCCACGTGGGACCGCCACGTGGCCACCGGGTGCCGCCACACCGAGACCTACGTCCGTACCGGACTCACCACCGGCCTGGCCAAGGTCACGGCCTGCGAGAAGTCCGGGGCCGGATCGCAGGCCTTCGCTGTGGCCCGCTTCATCGCAGAGCAGCACACCGCCTGCCCCGGCCCCTGCGGGCTGGCTCTGCTCGGGCGGCAGATCACAGCCGCCGCGATCTCCGTCGGTGTCCCCGAGCCGTACGCCGAACGCGCCGTCCTCCGGGGCTTCGCTACGGCCGGGGCGGTCTCATGACCACCGCCGACCAGCACCCCGCCGAACCGGCCCCCGCCACAGGCAGCAGTAGCGCGCCGAAAGTCGTCGCCGAAGGCGTCCCTTCATCTGTTCGCCCTGACCCGCACGCCGACGACGGACGCCGGCCGATGGCCTGGCTCCACATCGGCGCGCCCGGCCGCGGGGTGACCCCCTCCGTCTGGTCGTGGTGCAGGTGCGGCAGGGACCTTTTCGCCGCCGGCCATCGGCGCGCGCTCGCCCTGATCGCCGACCACGAGCAGCACCGCGCTCTTTGTCCCCGCATCACTCCGCAGGAAGGGAGGAAGCCCGCATGAGCCTCGCCAAGGAGCTCCCCGCTCCGTCCAACCCTATGGCTGTCGCCCGCCGGATTGTGCCGGACTGGGAGGACGAGCAGGGGCGCTTGCGTTGCCGGCGCTGGCGGGGAGCGTGGATGCGCTGGACCGGGACCTGCTGGCGCGAGTTCGAGGAGCAGCAGATGCGCGCCGCCCTCTACAAGCAGTTGGAGCACGCCACCTACGTCGCCGGCACTGACAAGGACGGTCTGCCGGAGGTCAGGGAGTGGGCTCCCACCCGCACCAAGCTCAGCAACCTCCTGGACGCCCTCTCCGCCATCACCCTCCTGCCCTCCGAAGTGGACGCTCCATCCTGGATCGGGAGCGAGGACTCCGCGGCGGATCGCAGCCCGATCGTCGCCTGCCAGAACGGACTCCTGCGGATCCGGGACCGGGCGCTGCTGCCGCACACGCCCGGTTTCTTCAACCTCGTCTCTGTGCCGTTCGCCTACGACAGGCACGCGGCGGCCCCAGCCTGGGAGAAGTTCCTGCAACAGCTTTGGCCCGACGACCCCAGCGCCATCCAGGCCTTGCAGGAGTGGTTCGGCTACGTCCTCTCCGGTCGCACCGACCAGCAGAAGATCCTGCTCATGAAAGGGCCCACCCGGTCCGGGAAGGGCACCATCACCCGGATCCTGACCGAGTTCGTCGGAAAGAAGAACATCGCCGGACCCACCCTTGCCAGCCTCGGCACCAACTTCGGGCTGTCCTCGCTGGTCGACAAGCCCTTGGCCGTCATCTCCGACGCTCGTCTGACCGGCAACGAGGGAGGCCAGGTAGTAGAACGGCTCCTCACGATTTCGGGCGAGGACACCATCGACATCGACCGGAAGTACCGCGACCTGTGGACCGGAAAGCTTCCGACCCGGTTGATGATCCTCACCAACGAGCTGCCCAGCTTCGGGGACAGCAGTGGCGTGATCGCACGACGGTTCATCGTCCTCAACATGACCGTCTCGTGGCTCGGCAAGGAAGACACCACCCTTGACGAATCCCTCAAGCGCGAGATGCCTGGGATCCTGAACTGGGCCCTTGACGGACTCGCCCGGCTCCAGCAGACCGGACGGATCACCCAACCCGCCTCCTCGCAGGACGCGATCACGATCATGCAGGACACCGCGTCCCCGACCAGCGCATTCGTTCGCGAGCGCTGCACCACGGGCCCGGACTGCGATGTCCCCGTGGATGCCCTGTGGAATGTCTGGCGGGAGTGGGCCGAGGACAACGGCGTGCGTGCCGGAACCAAGCAGGTCTTCGGCCGCAACCTCCAGTCGGTCGTCCCCAAGCTCCACCGGGAACGTCCCCGAGACGAGTACGGCCGGCAGATCCCGACGTACACCGGGATCACGCTCAACCAGTCCGCTCCACATTCCCCTGAGTCGCGACTCAAGCGACTCAACCCCGCTCAGACCGCCCTCTGAGCCGCTCTGAGTCGCTTGAGTCGCGACTCAACGCAATGTGGATCCAACATCGCCCAAGACCGAGGAAGGACAGAGACCAGCCCATGGCTCTCGTGGTGGTGCCTGAAAGGCGACTGCACAGCGTTGAGGAAGCCGCGGAACTGTTGAGCGTGGGTCGTTCCACCGCCTACGAGGAGATCAGGCTCGGTCGCCTGCGCACTGTGCGCTCTGGCCGGCGACGTCTTGTCCCCACCGAGTACGTCGACGAGTACGTCGAGCTGCTCAAGCGTGAGGCCGAGGCCGCCGCGTAGCACGCAACGACCCTCAACGGGGCCGCCCCAAGTGGGGGCGGCCCCGTTCTCATGCATGAAAGGTGCCAATGGACGGAGAACGACCCGCCCGTAAGGCGGCGAATGGCGAAGACTCGATTTACTGGGACGCTTCCAAGGGCCGGTACGTCGGCGCGATCTCCCTTGGCTATACCGCGGCTGGCAAGCGCAACCGAGCCAAGGTCTCCGGGAAGACCAAGGCCGATGTCCGGCGGAAGCTGAGAGATCTCAAGAAGGAACTGGAGAAGGGCGCCAAGGCTCCGGCCAACTACACGGTCAAGCAGGCCGTTGAGGACTGGCTGGCGCAAGGACTCAAGGGCAAGGCGTCCACCAGCGTGGACACCTATCGCAGCCTTGCAGCCACGCACATCTACACGGAGCTGGGGGCAGCGAAACTCAGGCTGCTGGAGGCCGATGAGGTCGACGACTGGCTCGACGGTCGTGCGGAACTGCTCGCTACGACGTCTCTGCGAATGGTCCTCTCCATCCTGCGCCGGTCAATCACGCATGCCCAGCGGCGAGGCAAAGCCATCCGGAACGTAGCCGAGTTGGTTGAGGCCCCGGAAGGCAAGGACGGCAGGCCCAGCAAGTCACTTTCGCTGGAACAGGGAGAGGCCGTCCTGCGCGCCAAGACAGGCAGTTGGATCCATGCCTACGTGGTCCTGGCGTTGCTGGTCGGGGTGCGGCCGGAAGAAACTCGCCCGCTCACCTGGTCGCATGTTCATACCGGACTTGCTGATGGGCGCCAGCCGTATGTCGACGTATGGCGCTCCGTTCGCAGCCACGGCGACACGAAGACTCGTAAGAGCCGCCGATCCCTGGCCATGCCCAAGCAGGTGGCCGCAGTGATGGATGCCCACCGCGCACGGCAGCAGGCCGAGGCCAAGGGCGCCGGCCGTGAGTGGACCAGCGAGGGCCTCGTCTTCCCCACAGAGGACGGGGAGCTGCGGACCGCCTTGAACGTGCGCCGCAACTTCCGCATTCTGCTGAAGGAGGCCGGCATCGAACGGCCGGCGGAATGGACGACACGAGAGCTGCGGACGAGTTTCGTATCGCTGCTCTCCGACCACGGTCTATCCATCGAAGTGATCGCCCGCATCGTCGGACACACCGGCAGTAGCACGACCGAGCAGGTCTATCGGAAGCAGCTGCGGCCGGTGATCGCGGAGGGCGCGGAAGCGATGGATCAGATCTTCCCGCGCGGGGCGGCCGAGCCGCCCCTAGCTTCACCATCGCAGTGATTCACATCCCGTGGCTCCCAGCTTGGCTCCCCGGAGCCAAGCTGGGAGCACAGGGCAAGCCTCTGACGTGTTTTAACGCGCCTCTCGGGCCCTGCCCGCGCTTTACGCTCCGCTTAAGGCACCGGTAAGCAGCACCCAAGGAAGGGGGACCGCGGAGCCGCCCTATCCCACTTCGGCGCCTCTGCGGGCCCACTCCGTCGCCGAGAAACACGAGGCGAGCCACAAGGCCTCGGGCATGTTGAGGATGATCCCGCCGATCAACGGAATGGGCGCGATGCGCCGGAGTTCTTCCGGGAAATCGCTGCCGAACTCGGGGCCCGGCGAGGAGCCGCCCGGTATGAGCAGGCGGGCAGGGGTGATGGGAACCGGATCCCAGTCGAGGTCGCTGTGGAGGAGGGTGGCGTACGGCTCTCCCGGGCGCTGCCAGAAGATCAACTGCTCGTCGCAGTCGTTGACCCAGTGCAGGACACGGTCCGAGCGGTCGAACGAAACCCCCGCCATCTCGCCGAGGTGGGCCAGCACGGCGTTCCGGCCCCGGTACCCGCCGACGTACGCGCGGGCCTTGTCGACGAAGGCAGCCAAGGTGGCGTCGTCCAAGACCTCGGTGTCGGGCAGCCGGACGGTACGCGGCCGGCGCCCCTTCCGGCCCCCGACACGAAGCTGCTCGGTGGCGTTCGCCCAGTACAACCGCTCCGTATCCGGATCGAAGACGACGCAGAACACGGGCACATTCCCCTTGGCCCACGTCTCGGCGTGCTGTCGCACCGGTACTCCGTAGCCGTACGGCTTCCGCCACGAGGCACCGCCCTTGACCTGCACCTTGATGACGTCGTTGGTCACACGGCCGGCCTCGGCGAAGGTGACGAACAGGTCCTCGCCGTAGTCGTTCTGCCCTGAGATCTCCTCGACCACGTGGTCGTGCCTCTGCAGGAGGGTGCGCAGTGCGTTCACCGCCGCCTGCTCGATCCGCCGCCCACTGGGAATCGTCGTCATGCCCTGCCCCTTCACCACGCGTTGGTCCGACCACCCTGGCATCTGCCACTGACGCCGGGGTCACGGGAGCCGGGTTCAGGTGAGGAGGGCGGTCAGGCCTTGCGGGGTGTGGGCCCGGGCGGCCAGGGCGTCGAGGGCGCGGACGGCTTCCGCCGCCGCCTGCGGGTCGCTCTCCGCGAGGCCGCTCGCCGCGAACTCGTCCTCGTCCAGGCGCAGGACGGCCGCTCCGTCCGCCGAGACCCACAGGTCCAGGTCCAGGTCCTCGACGAGGATCCCGTCGTCCCGCACCTCCGCCGGGCGCGTGATGTCGCAGTACCAGCCCTTGAGGACGCCCTCGCCCGTCCGGACCTCCTTGACGGCGTACCAGCGGGTCCGCCAGAAGTGCTCGGTGAACACGTCGCCGGGCTCGAAGCGCACGAAGCCGAAGTCCCGCACGCCGTCCGCCGCCCAGGGCGCCCGTACGGAGATTCGGTCGCCCGTGTCGGCGACCAGGGCGGCGGGGTAGCGGATCTTGGTGCGGCCCGCCTTGGTGAGGGTGACGGTGAGGCGGTCGGTCATGTCCTGTCCTCCGGTTTCGTCTGCTTCTTGGCGAAGCGCGACTCGGTCGCGCAGATCTCGTACCCGAACCACTTGTTGACGGCGAGCATCGGCTCGTTCCCCGCGTCGTTGCCCGTGAAGGCCTCGGTGTAGCCGGCGGCACGGGCCCGGCGGAGCGAGTCCGTCTTGGCGAGCTTGGCCAGCCCGCGGCCGCGGAAGGCCCGCAGGGTGCCGGTCATCGCCGAGCCGTAGCGGGTGGCGCCGTCGGTGCGGGCGGCGCAGAACGCGGCCACGACCCCGTCGACCAGGACGACCCGGGTCAGCTCCCGGTCCAGGGCCGGCTCGTTCCAGACGCTGCCCAGCCAGTCCTCGTAGTCGTCCAACACCTCCGGTACGTCACCCGGCTCGTCGGCCGACACCGCCGCGTCGGCCTCGAACAGCGGGCGCGGGTCGGCGGCGAAGGCCGAGGCCGGGCGGAGCTCGACCCCGGCGGGCAGGACCGCCGGGAGCTCCGGCAGCGGGCCGGAGGCCAGGTCCAGGCGCAGGAAGTGTGCGGAGCGGGAGGCGCGGTAGCCGCGCCGCTCGGCGAAGGCGCGGTGGGCCGGCTCGTCGAGGACCCAGGCGTACGTGTCCACCGCGCCCTCCGCGGCCAGGTACTCCTCGGCCGCGTCCAGCAGTGCGGACCCGGCGCCGAGACGGCGGTGCGCGGGGTCCACGTAGGCGTTGACGAAGGCCTGGCCCGGCTCGGGGCTGCGGTGGGCGAGTCCGAGTTCGGCGGTGCCCACGACGAGGCCGTCCCCGGTCTCGGCGGTGAGGACGCGGTAGCGCTTGCCGGGGTGCGCGGTGGCCAGCTCGTAGGCCACACCGGCAGGTGTGGTGATCATGAAGGGCAGAGCGGCGCGGCGCACCCGTACGACGGACTCCGCGTCCGAGGGATCGCCCGGGCGGAGCTCGCGGATCTTTACGGTCATGGCGCCGACCGTAGGTGCGGGAGCGGGGCGAATGCCTCCGAATTTCCCGGCGGATGGGGGAGAATCGCCGGGTGACCTCGACGAACCTGAAGATCCGGATCGACGGCGCGGCCGGCGCCGCAGCCCCGTACGAGCAGCTGCGCGCGCAGATCGCGCAGGCGGCGCGCTCGGGGGAGCTGCCGGTCGGGTACAAGCTGCCGACGGTGCGCGGGCTCGCCGAGGAACTGGGGCTGGCGGCGAACACGGTCGCGAAGGCCTACCGGGCCCTGGAGGGCGACGGGGTGATCGAGACCCGCGGCCGGAACGGGACCTTCGTCGCGGCGGCCGGCGACGGGGCCGCCCGCGAGGCGGCCTCCGCCGCCCAGGCCTACGCGGAGCGCGCGAAGCGGCTGGGCCTGAGCTTCGACGAGGCGACGGCCGCCGCCCTGGACGCCCTGCGCGCCCGCTACGGGAAGTAGGGGTTGTCCGCTAGCTCTTGCGTCGCAGCAGCTGCGCCCGGAGGTGGTGCTGCAGGGGCTGTCCCATCGCCGCCATGTCCTGCTCGATCGTCAGCCCCTCTTCCCCGAAGGCGTACCGGCGCCGCATGGCCATGACCTCCTTGGCCTTGGGGGTGCGTGCCACGGTCTCCGTGGCGATCTCGATCTCCGATCCGGACACCCGGCCGACGTACGTCTCCACGATGCCGGTCGGGTGCGCGAGGACCACCTCCAGCGAGGCGTCGGGCAGGACCCGCCACCACCCGGATTCCCGCCCCGAGGGGCGCAGGACCGTGCCGGACCCGTCGATCAGCCAGGCCCGCGACTCGTAGCGCAGGAAGGGCCGGCCGTCGTGGCTGAAGGTGATCTCCTGCTCGTACCGGAACCCCTGTTCCAGGGTCGGGTACTCGCCCCGGCCCCGGCCGTGCCAGCGCCCGAGGAGGGACAGCACCGGCCGCAGCTGCGGGTGCGGCTCGGGGCCCTCGCCGAGGACGTGGCTGTCGGGGTACGGATTGTCCTGCGCCGGCTCGGGCACGTGCACTCTCCTGCTCGGTGGGTGTCCCCGGCTGCTCCGGCCGGGTCCGGGGCCCATTGTCTTCGGCGCGCGTGCGCGGCCGGTGCGCGCCCCGCCCGCGAGGGCACTACAGGTAGAGGCCGGGCTCCGCGCCGTGCAGGCCCTGCGGCGGCAGCAGCGACGCGGGGCCCGCGCCCCGGCGCAGCGCGAACAGCTCGGCCAGCGTGGCGCCCTCGCGCGACACCCCCTCGTCCGTGCCCAGCCAGTCCACCGCCTCGCCGTGCGTCAGCCGGCCGACCTCGATGCGGGCCAGGCAGCGGCCCGGCCGGACGACCGCCGGGTGGAGCCGCTCCAGGTCCTCGTTCGTGGTCACCCCGACCAGTACGTTGCGCCCCTGCCCCAGCAGCCCGTCCGTCAGGTTCAGCAGCCGCGAAAGCGCCTGGCCGGCCGTGTGCCGGGCCTCGCCGCGGATCAGCTCGTCGCAGTCCTCCAGCAGCAGGAGCCGCCAGCGGCCCTTCGCCGTGCCCTCGTCCTCGCCGATCGCGATGTCCATCAGATAGCCCACGTCGTTGAACAGCCGCTCCGGGTCCAGGACGCAGTCCACCTGGCACCAGTCCCGCCACGACCGGGCCAGTGTCCGCAGTGCGGAGGTCTTGCCCGTGCCCGGCGGCCCGTGCAGCAGGAGCAGCCGGCCCGCGATGTCGTCCGGGGTCACCTTCATCAGCCGGTCCATCGCCCCGGCGACCGGCGCCGTGTAGTTGGGCCGCACGTCCGCCCAGGTCCCGGCGGAGATCTGGCGGGTCGTCCGGTACGGGCCGCGGCGCGGGGAGACGTACCAGAAGCCCATCGTGACGGTCGAAGGCTGCGGTTCGGGCTCGTCCTGCACCCCCTCCGTGGCCTCGCCGAGCACGCAGGCGGCGAGTTCGTCGCTGACCGCCGTCACCGTGACGTCCGCGCCGCGGCTCCAGCGGGAGACGAGCATCGTCCAGCCCTCGCCCTCGACGAGCATGGCGCTGCGGTCGGAGTCGCGCGCGGAGCGCAGCACGGTGGCCCCGGGCGGCATCAGGGTCGCCTCCGCCTTCACCCGCTCGATCGTGACGCTGTGCGAGTACGGCTGTTCGCCGGATGCGAACCGGCCGAGGAACAGCGCGTCCACGACGTCAGACGGTGAATCGCTGTCATCGACATTGAGCCGGATCGGCAGCGCGTCATGCGGGTTGGCTGGCATGGCGCCCATGATCCGGCACGAAGTGGCCTCCTGCACCCGTGTTTCGCTGGATCGGGTGCCCAAGTTCCCTCTTCAAACGCACCGCTGGTGAAGGTTCGGGGCGCAACTTCGCGCCGAAAATTCTTGGCACAAACACTTCCGGCCATGCCCGGCTCCCATTACCACGGACTCAGGAGTAACTCCCGAGTAACCCCCGCGTACCTCCCCCCACAAGGAGCCGCACACATGAGCATGAAGATGTCGCGCTTCGCCGCCCTGACCTCCTCCCTGTTACTCGCCGCAGGCGCCGCCCTGTTCGGCGCGGGACAGGCGGCCGCCGCCACGGCCGACTTCGGCTACGTCGCCCTCGGCGACTCGTACTCCTCCGGCGTCGGCGCCGGCAACTACGACAGCGGGAGCGGCAACTGCAAGCGCACCACCCGCGCCTACCCGGCCCTGTGGGCCGCCGCCCACGCCCCGCAGACCTTCTCCTTCGCCGCCTGCTCGGGCGCCCGTACGGGTGACGTCCTCTCCGGCCAGCTCTCCCCGCTGAACTCCGGCACCGACCTGGTCAGCATCACCATCGGCGGCAACGACGCGGGATTCTCCGACGTCATGACGACCTGTGTGCTCCAGTCCGAGTCCACCTGCGTCAGCCGCGTCAACCAGGCCAAGGCGTACGTCGACTCTACCCTCCCCGGCCAGCTCGACCAGGTCTACGACGCGATCCACGGCCGCGCGCCCGGCGCCCACGTCGTCGTCCTCGGCTATCCCCGCTTCTACAAGCTGGGCGGAAACTGCGTCACCGGCCTCACCGAGGGGGAGCGCACCGCCATCAACGGCGCGGCCGACTACCTGAACGCCGCCATCGCCAAACGCGCCGCCAACCACGGGTTCACCTTCGCCTCGGTGGCCGGCGCCTTCACCGGCCACGAGATCTGCTCCGGCGACGCGTGGCTGCACAGCGTCAACTGGCTCAACATCGGCGAGTCGTACCACCCCACCGCCGCCGGACAGTCCGGTGGCTACCTGCCCGTGTTCACCAACGCCGCCTGATCGGGGCACTGCAAAGGGGCGCCGCAGAGCGGCGGCTCCGGGTCGGGGGCCACGCATCGCGGCTACGAATCGGCGGCCTCCGGGCCGGCCGCTTCCGACGCCGGAGCCTGCGCCTCCGGCGTTGTCGGCCCCGCGGGCACCGGCCCCGCGGGCACCGGCCCCGCGGGCACCGGCCCCGCGGGCACCGGCCCCGCCGTCACCGGGGCGGCCGGCGTACCGCTCGCACCGGGAGAGGGGGAGGCCCCGGCCGGCGGGGTCTCCCCCTCCCCTTCCGCCGCCTCGCAGGTGACGGAGAACTCCATCCACTCCGAGGCGGTCGGAGCGGCCCCCCGCACCTCCAGCCGGACCGCGTCGGTGAAGGTCGCGCTCGGGTAGTACGTCAGCTCGGTGTGGTCCAGCTGCCGGCTCGGGGGGCCGTCCGCCCCGTACGTGACGGACTGCCAGCCGGGGCCGGAGGTGACCCCGCTGCGGGTCGCCCAGCGGTACTCCAGCACGGCGGGCGTACGGTCCGCCTCGACCGTCGCCGTGAAGGCCGGCGCCCGCTCGGCCGGCGGCGGACACGTCCCGCGGAAGTCATCCCGCAGGGCGTGCACCGCCACTGCGAACCGCGGTGCGGGCGTGGCCGACGGGGAAGCGGACGCGGACTCCGACGGTGACGGTGACCGGGACCCGGAGGACGACTGCGATGCGGACGCGCTCCCGGACGTCTCCGGCGAGGCGGTGGCCGGGGCCGTCGTGCCGGTGCCCCCGGTCCCGCCCGACTCCTCGCGGTCCTTGAGCAGCAGCCATCCCAGGGCGACGACCGCCAGCAGCAGCACCACGATCCCGGCCGTCAGCACCGCCCCGGCCCGCCCCTCGCGCGGCGGCGCCCCGCCGCCGGGCCCGGATCCCTCCGGAGCGGGCCCCGCCGGAGACCCGGACAGGGGCAGGGGCATCGGCACGGGCATCGGCGGGGTCGGCCCGTCCTGGCGGCCGCCGTGCCCGCCGTGCCCATGGTGCGCCGTGGCCGTCGGGGAGTCCGGGCCCGACACCGCACCGCCGAAGGCGCGCAGGATCCCGCCCGCGCCGACGATCCGCAGCATCCGGGAAACCTCCGCCGCGGGCAGCCGCTCCTGCGGGTCCTTGCGCAGCAGCCCCTCCAGTACCGGCGTCAGGGGGCCGGCCCGGCGCGGCGGCGGCAGCTCGTCGTCCACCACCGCCCGCAGGGTGGACAGCGGGGTGTCGTGCCGGAAGGGCGTGACCCCCTCGACGGCGGCGTACAGCATCACCCCGAGCGACCACAGGTCCGACTCGGGTCCCGGGTCACGCCCGAGGGCCCGCTCCGGCGCGAGGTACTCGGGGGAGCCCACCACCTCGCCCGTCATCGTGATCGAGGACGAGCCCTCCAGGCTGGCGATCCCGAAATCGCTCAGCACCACCCGGCCGTCGTTGGCGATCAGCACGTTGGCGGGCTTCACGTCCCGGTGCAGCACCCCCGCCTCGTGCGCGGAGCGCAGCGCGGCCAGCACCTGCTCCCCGAAGTGCGCGGCCCGCTGCGGGGTGAGCGGCCCGTCGGCCTCCAGTACGTCGGCCAGCGAGAGTCCGCGTACGAGCTCCATCACGATCCAGGGCTTGCCGTCCTCCGTGGCCACGTCGTAGACGGTGACGACCCCGCGGTGCGAGACCCGGGCCGCCGCCCAGGCCTCCCGTTCGAGCCGCCGGTACATCCGCCCGATCGCGGCGCCGTCCAGTCCGGCCGGGGCCCGTACCTCCTTGACGGCCACCTCGCGGCCCAGCACCTCGTCGCGGGCCCGCCACACGGTGCCCATGCCGCCCCTGCCCAGCTGGTCGATCAGCCGGTACCGGCCCGAGACGACCCGACCCGGGGCGGATTCCCCGCCCGGTTCACCCATGTTGTCACTCATGCGAGCCCCCAGGTGTGTCCGTGTGTCGGCGGGCGGTCACTCCAAGTTAGCGCAGTGCGTGCCGCCTGGCCCCGGTCCGCTGCGGGGCGCGCGCGCCCGGCCGCCGAACGGCCCGGCGAGGCGCAGGCGAAGAGGCGGTCGGGGGCCCGCGCGAGATCGCCGAGGTGCCGGCCCCCTGCGGAGAGTAACCGTCGACTCCGCTGAGTAACCGTCAACTCCCCGTCGCCATAGGGGTAATTCACACCACCGGGATACCCGAGCACGACGTGGGGGCGATAGGGTTACCCTGCCCGGGCCGGGTGCCCTCGTACGGGTGGGGAGAGATCATGGAACAGATAGCAATGCGCAGCAGGCCGCCTCGCGTGCCTGCCATCACCTGTGGCAGCGGTGCGACCAGCTCGCGCCTCGACCGCCACCTCGCCGTGCTGGGCGGACCCGCCGTCCCCCACCGCGAGGCCGCGGAGGCGACGCTGCTGATGCGCGAACTGACGTCCCGCGACCACACGCACCGTCTGCGGAGCCGGAGCGCGCGCGTCTCGCTCTTCGCGCCGCTGCGCCGTCTGCGTCGCACGCTCTTCGGCAGCCGCCGCTCGTAACAACGTCCCCGACCGACATTGGTTTCGCCCCGGCCCTACGCGACCACACCATCCCGGCGAAGTGTCGTGATCTGCGCGCCCGTCATCCCCAGGGCGCGCAGCAGGGCCTCGGTGTGTTCGCCGAGCGCGGGCACCGCACCCATGTGCGGTGCCGCGCCTCCCGGCAGTCCGATCGGCGGCAGCAGTGCCCGCAGCGGACCGGCCGGTGATCCCACCTCGCGCCAGCGGTCCCGCGCCGCCAGCTGAGGGTGCTGCGCCAACTGCGCCACCGAGTTCAGCCGCGCGCAGGCGATGCCCGCCGCCTCCAGCCGCCCGATCGCCTCGTCCGCTCCGAGCCCGGCCAGCGCCTCGGCGACCACGGCGTCGGTCTTCTCCCGGCCCCGGGTGCGCGCCGCGTTGGTCGCGTACGCCGGATCCTCGGCCAACTCAGGCCGCTCCAACACCTGTTCGGCGAGCCGACGCCACTCGCGGTCGTTCTGCACCGACAGCAGCACCCGGTCCCCGTCCGCCGTCGGGTAGGCGTCGTACGGGGCGATGACGGCGTGCGCGAGGCCCGTCCGCACGGGCTGCTCCCCGCCGTGCATGGTGTGGTGCAGCGGATGGCCCATCCACTCGGCCAGCGCGTCGAGCATCGAGACCTCGACCCGGCCCCCGCGCCCGGTGACCCCGCGGCGCAGCAGGGCCGCGAGGACCCCGGAGAAGGCGTACATGGCCGCCGCGATGTCCGCGGCCGGGATTCCCGCCTTGACGGGCTGCCCGGGGGTGCCGGTCACCGAGACCAGCCCCGCCTCGCACTGCACGAGCATGTCGTACGCGCGCTTGTGGGCGTAGGGGCCCTCGGGCCCGTACCCGGAGATGTCGACGGCGACCAGCCGCCCGTACCGCGCGCACAGCGCGGCCGAGTCGAGGCCGAGCCGGGCGGCGGCTCCCTGGGCGAGGTTCTGGACGAACACGTCGGCCCCGTCGAGCAGCCCGTGCAGGACCTCCAGGCCGCGCGGGTCCTTCAGGTCGAGCGCGATCGACTCCTTGCCGCGGTTGGCCCAGACGAAATGCGAGGCCAGTCCGTGCGCGGCGGTGTCGTAGGCGCGTGCGAAGTCACCGCCGTCGGGCCGCTCGACCTTGATCACCCGGGCGCCGAGGTCGGCGAGCTGTCGGGTGGCGAAGGGGGCCGAGACGGCCTGTTCGACGGCGACGACGGTGACACCGTCGAGGGGGAGCGGTTCCACGGGGAGGGGTTCCGCGGGGCGTGCGGGTGCGGGTGAGTCGGCTGTCATGACAGCCTGCCTACCTGCTGGGACCCCGGCTTGTCACCAGGCGCGGCGCCGAGGCCGCCGGCGCCGCCGGCCGGGCGCACGGCTGCGCGTGCCGTCAGAGCAGGGCGAACTGGCCGCCCGGGCCCTCCTCGTGGTGGTCCAGTACGGAGGCCGGACGCCGGGCCCAGCGCGGCGGCGGCAGCACCCCGGCCGCCGTCAGCTCGGCGGCGGGCAGCGGCGGCCCGGCGGTGAACGCCGCCCGCTCCGGGGCCAGATCGGCCAGCAGGGCCAGGGTGGTCACCAGCGCCGGCAGCTCGGAGGTCCAGGACTGCGGCCACGCGGACGGACCGAGCGCCTCCAGTCCCTCGGCCTGCGGATCCCGGTGGGCGGTGCGGGCGGCGAACCAGGCCTCCAGCACCCGCGTACCGCCCTGCACCTCGTACTCCCAGGCGCCCGGCGGCACGGGGGAGACCGTCCCGGTCCCCAGGCTCAGGGTCTCGGTCTCCGGGTCGTACGCGAGCCCCTCAGGCCAGGCCTGGACCGCCGAGCGGACGTACGGGCGGCGTCCGCCCGGCAGCCGGGGCGGCTCCGAGCCGGGCCCGCCGCGCAGCTGGACGGTGAGCAGCCGGTGCCCCAGCTCCAGTCCGGCCCGCCAGCGCCCGGTATCGCCGGTCAGCGGGACCTCGTAACCCCGGGGGCCGGGGCGGCCCGCCGCGAGGATCCAGCACAGCACGTCCTGCGGGGTGACCCAGCCGCCGTAGCGCTCGCCCAGCAGTGGCAGAAGGCCCGGCGCGAGATTGGGCTCGGCGCCGCCGGGGCGCCGGTGCAGCGGGCGGATCCGGCCCAGCCTGCCGGCCGGGAGGTGCGGGGTGACCAGCAGCTCCGGGGTCTCGACGGCGAAGAGCTGGTGCTCGTCCAGGACCCGCCACAGCTCCGGCCGGGCCAGGTCGATGAGCCGCTGGTCGGGCAGCAGCCACTGCTCGTCGAAGGGATCGCGCAGCACCCGTACGGGGTCCGGGCAGGGTCCCGGCGCATCGGCGAAGCGGGCGGTCGACGGCGAGCGCCGGCCGGGCAGGGCAGCCGCGCCGGTGGTGGGCGTACGGCTGCGGCTCGGGCGGAACAGCCGCTCCCGCTCGGTGCCTTCGGCGCCGGTCAGGGCCGCCCAGCGGGCACGCAGGGCCGCGCGGTCGGGGGCCGCCACCCAGGCCCGGCCCAGGCGCAGGCCGCCCACGGCCCAGGGCATCAGGTCGTCCAGCAGCGGTACGTCTTCGCTCACCCGGCAGATGGTAGCGACGGGAGACGGCGGGCGGGGGCGTGGGAGCGGCATGGGCGGGGGCGTGGACGCGGGCGTGGCCGGGCTGGGTGCGGGCCGAAGGGCTACGCTCCCTATATATGGATATGTTCCGATGTCGAGGAGGAGGCGGACATGAGTCACTACGACGAATACACGACTCCGTCGCAGGCCGAGGGCGAGCGGCTCGACGAGGACATGGACGAGAAGGAGAAGCTGCAGCACCACCACCCCGAGACGGTGCGGACCACGCCGTCGCAGGCGGAGGGGGAGCGCAGCACGGACGACGAGGGGAAGTGACCCCCTCGGGGCGCGGCGGCCCGGCCGTCAGGTCGCGTCGACCGTCACCGTGAACGAGAACCGGTCACCCCGGTACCGGATCCGCGCCACGTCCACGACCCGCCCATCCTTGTCGTACGTCACGCCCGTGTAGTGCAGGATCGGGCTGAGCAGCGGCACCTGGAGCAGTTCCGCCGTCTCCGGGTCGGCGAGCCGCGCCTCGACCGTGTCCGTGATCCGGCTGATCTTCACGCCCACCACGTCGCGCAGTACCTTGGTCATGGGCCAGCGCGCCAGATCGGCCAGGTCCACGGCCTCGGCGAGCTCCGGGCGGACCGCGTTCTCCGCCCAGTTCGTCGGCTCGCCGCTCTCCCCGTCGTGACGCAGCCGGCGGTACGTGACCACCTCGGCCGTGTCCGGGAAGTGCTCCAGCAGCTCCCCGGACACGGCCGTCCGTGCGTGGCCGAGAATCGTCGTACGGTCGCCCGACTGCTGCGCCACGATCGCGTCGACCGATCCCAGCAGCCGTACCGGCGCCCCGCGCCGCGCGCCCGGCTCGATGAAGGTGCCGCGCCGCCGGTGGCGGCTGATCAGCCCCTCGCCCTCCAGCTCCTTGAGCGCCTGGCGCATGGTCAGCACGCTCACCCCGTAGTGCTCGGCGAGCTGCTCCTCGGTGGGCAGGCGCAGCGAGGCGTCCGGGGTGCGGCCCAGTATCGAGGCGCGCAGCGACTGCGACACCTGGTACCAGAGGGGCAGCTTCCGGTTGAGCACGAGCGAGTCGGGGGCGAAGGCGGTCACGGGTGGTTCTCCGTACGGACGGGGCGTGGGGCGCGGGGCGCGTGCTCCGGGGTGTGCGTGCTCCGGAGTACGCGCCTGGGGGTGTCCTGCCGGTCGGGCCGGGATCGCGGCGTGACACCCCCCGGCGATATTAGGCGCGGAAGTGGCGCTCGAGCCCCTGCCAGACGTCGTCGTATCCGCGCTGGAGGTGTTCGGCGCCGGCCGCCTGGGCGGTGGCGGTGATCGGCCAGCGGGTCTCGAACATGAAGGCCAGGCCGTCCTCGATCTTCTGCGGCTTCAGCTCGGCGGCGCTCGCCTTGTCGAAGGTCTCCCGGTCCGGTCCGTGCGCGGACATCATGTTGTGCAGTGAGCCGCCGCCCGGGACGAAGCCCTCCGCCTTGGCGTCGTAGGCGCCCTCGATCAGGCCCATGTACTCGCTCATGACGTTGCGGTGGAAGTACGGCGGGCGGAAGGTGTCCTCGCCGACCAGCCAGCGCGGGGCGAAGACCACGAAGTCCATGCCCGCCAGCCCCGGGGTGTCGGAGGGCGAGGTCAGCACCGTGAAGATCGACGGGTCCGGGTGGTCGTAGCTGATGGAGCCCAGGACGTTGAAACGGCGCAGGTCGTAGACGTACGGGGCGTGAGTGCCGTACCAGGCGACCACGTCGAGCGGGGAGTGGTCGTAGGTGGCGGTCCAGAGGTTGCCGCAGAACTTGTTGACCACCTCGGTCGGGCGCTCCACGTCCTCGTACGCGGCCACCGGGGCCCGGAAGTCGCGTGCGGCGGCGAGGCCGTTGGCGCCGATCGGGCCGAGGTCCGGCAGCTCGAAGGGGCGGCCGTAGTTCTCGCAGACGTACCCGCGGGCGTCCTCGTCCAGCAGCTCCACGCGGAAGCGCACGCCGCGCGGGATCAGGGCCACCTCGCCGGGGCCCGCGCTGAGCAGGCCGAGCTCGGTGCGCAGCAGCAGGCCGCCGCGCTCGGGGACGATCAGCAGCTCGCCGTCGGAGTCGCTGAACACCCGGTCGGTCATGGAGGCGTTGGCGGAGTAGAGGTGGATGGCCATGCCGCTGCGCTGGGTGGCGTCGCCGTTGCCGCCCAGGGTCCACAGGCCCGCCAGGAAGTCGGTGCCGGGGGCCGCGTCGGGGAGCGGGTTCCAGCGGAGCCGGTTGGGGTCCGCGGGGGCCTCGGTGAAGGGCGCGGAGCGCAGGGCGCCGTTGTCGGTCCGGGTGAAGGGCGGGTGGGCCGCCGAGGGGCGGATCCGGTAGAGCCAGGAGCGCCGGTTGTGCCCCCGGGGCTCCGTGAAGGCGCTGCCGCTGAGCTGCTCCGCGTACAGGCCGAGGGGGGAGCGCTGGGGCGAGTTGCGGCCGGCCGGCAGGGCGCCGGGGACGGCCTCCGAGCTGTGCTCGTTGCCGAAGCCGGTGAGGTACTCCAGTGCCTCGGCCGTCTTCCTGGCCTGCTCGGCCTGCTCGCTCATGGGTGCTCCCGCTCTGTGACAGTCGAAGGAATCCTATGGTCGACAGTAGGATTCCGCGGCTCGCGCGTCAATGGCGCCCGGGATTTCGCGCTGCCGCAGGGGATCCAAAAAGATGAACATTGCTCTACTCTCACGCGCATGTCGTGGACCCGCAGGTTCCCTGCCGTGCCGGCGGCGCTCCTCGCCGCCCTCCTCGTGCTCCTGTCCCTCTTCGCCGCCGCGCCCGCCGCCCGCGCGCACGAGGAGCGCCCCGTGACCCTGCCGGACGGCTCCGGGTCCGTGCCCCGGTACCGCACGGCCGAGCCCGATCTGGTGGTCTGCAAGACCGACCGGCCCGCCTTCGAACGCCGCATATCCGCCTTCCCCGAGGAGCTCAGGCAGCGCAACCTGGCCCTGTACGAGCGGTGCGAGAAGAGCGGCTACCGGCACCTCCAGGAAGCCGTCGACGCCGTGGACCGGCCCGGCGTGAACATCGCGATCCTCCCCGGCCTGTACGAGGAGGAGCCCTCGCTGCCGAAGCCGGCGGGGGAGTGCGCCGGGCTGAAGGCCCCCGACTCCGCGCTGGGCTACCAGATCCTGACGTACGAGCAGCAGGTGCAGTGCCGGCACAACCAGAACCTCGTCGCGATCCTCGGCAAGACGGACCTCCAGATCGAGGGCACGGGCGCGAGCCGCCAGGACGTGGTCATCGACGCCAAGTACCAGAAGCTGAACGCCATCCGCGCCGACAAGTCGAACGGCATCTACTTCCGCAACTTCACCGCGCAGCGGACCACCTTCAACTCGCTGTACGTGCTCGCGGGCGACGGGTTCGTCATCGACGACGTCCTGACCAGGTGGAACGACGAGTACGGCTTCCTGACCTTCGCCAGCGACCACGGGCTGTACAAGAACTGCGAGTCGTACGGGAACGGCGACTCCGGCATCTACCCCGGCAGTGCCTCCGACATCAACGACGGGCGCGGCTACGAGGTCCCGCGCTACTCCATCGAGATCACCGGCTGCCACAGCCACCACAACATGGTCGGCTACTCCGGCACGGCGGGGGACTCGGTCTGGGTCCACGACAACGAGTTCGACTCGAACATGGGCGGCGCCTCGATGGACAGCGCCTTCCCGGGGCACCCGGGACTCCCGCAGAACCACGCCAAGTTCGAGCGGAACCTGATCCACGACAACAACGCCGACTACTACGGGTACGTCGCCGACGGCACCTGCGCCAAGCCGCCGATCGAGCGCGGCTACGAGCAGGGGGTGGTCTGCCCGCAGATCTCCATGCCGCCGGGCACGGGGATCATCACGGCGGGCGGCAACTGGAACGTGTACGAGAACAACTGGGTGTACGGGCACCGGCGCGCGGGCTTCTTCCTCTCGGCGGTCCCGGCCTTCATCCGGGGCGAGGAGTCCTGGGGCAAGCAGGCGGACACCTCCCACCACAACCGGTACGCCGCGAACATCCTCGGCAAGGACAAGTCCGGCGCCTCCCGCCCCAACGGCATGGACGTGTGGTGGGACGGCCAGGGCCGCGGCAACTGCTGGCAGTCCGCACCCGACGGCTCCACCCCGGGCACGCTCCCGCACTGCGGGGACCGCCGCGGCGAGGTGTCGGGCGGCTCCTCCCGGCTGGTCGGCGAACCGGTGAAACTCGCCCAGCTCCTCGTCTGCGCCGACTACAGCGTCCAGGCGCGCAAGCTTCCGGCCGGCTGCGACTGGTACGGCGCACGCGGCCTGGAGCGGGTGGAGACCCAGATCGCGCTGGCGGTCGCGGCGGTTCTGCTCCTCGTCGGCGGGGTGCTGTGGTGGCGCCGCCTGCGCGGGTCCCGCCTGGGCACGGCGGCCTCGCTGCTGGGCCTGGCCGGGCTGGCCCTGGACGTGGCCGGCTCCACGACGCCGCTCGTGGGCACCGCCGTGCCGGCCCTGGCCCTGCTCCTGCTGGGCCTGTGGTGGACGGGCGCGGGCCTCGCCCTGCGGCCCACCCGCCCCTGGTCGGCGCGGCTGACCCTGCTCCTGGCGGCCCTCACCCTCCTCGACGCCTTCGACAAGGCCGTCCTGATGATCCCCTGGACCCCGATCGGCCCCTCCTGGGCGCGGGCCCTCGTGGCCGTGGTCTGGGTCCTGTGGGCGGTCGTGGCCTCGGCCCGCCCGGCCACCCCGGGCGGCGACCCCGGGGCCGACCGTGTGCCGGCGCCGGCGGCCCCGACCCCGGCGCCGCACACCGAGGCCGCCCCGGACCCGGCATGACCCCCTGCCCCGCCGGCCGCGGCCCCGACCCGACCCGAGCCCGCCCCGCGTACGGCGGCCTCCGAGGCGCGGGCGCCCCCCGAAGCACCGGCGACCCCGGATCCGGCACCGCGCCCCTCGCCCTGGCAGCGCCGAACACAGGAGGCCACCCGTGACCGACCGGCCCGAGAAGCCGCTCGACGACCGCCCTGCGCACCGGGCCGGGTGCAACGCCCGCGGTGTGCCGCCCCGCACGGCCCGCGGGCGCGGCCGAACCACCCGCACCGCGGCGCTGCTCACCGCCGCCCTCCTGCTCGTCGGCGGCGCGGCCGCGGGCTGCGGCGGGCGGGCCACCACCCACCACAAGCCCGGCACCAGCCACGAGCAGGCCACCGGCAGCGTCGGCACCCTGCTCGATGCCCAGGACCCCGCCAGCCACCGGCTCCGCGAGGTGCCGACCGAGGGTGCGCCGCAGGTGCAGCTCGCCGCCCGCCCCGACTCCGAGGACGGCTGGAACCTCCAGCTGACGGTGAAGAACTTCCGCTTCACCCCCGACAGCACCGGCGGCGCCGCCCTCCCGGGCGCCGGTCACGCGCACCTGGAGCTCGACGGCCGCAAACTGGCCCGGCTGTACGGCCCCTGGTTCCACCTGCCGGCGGCGCAGGTGCCCGAAGGCGCGCACACCCTGACCGTCCGCCTCTACGCCGACGACCACACCGCCTGGGCCGTCGCCGGCAAGGCGATCGAGGGCACGCTCCAGCTCAGCGCCGGCGCTGCCGGCCCCGGTCAGGCCGGCCACGGCCACACTCCGCCGTCGGCGCCCCCGTCACCGCCGCCGTCGCAGGCGCCCGCCGACCGCACGGTGACCATCACCGTCCGGGACGGCAAGGTCACCCCGGCCCCCGGCCGCACCGAGCTGCGGCGCGGGGAACGCCTCGCCCTGCGCGTCACCAGCGACCGCGCCGACACCCTGCACGTCCACGGCTACGACAAGGAACTCGCCCTGCCGGCAGGCCAGGAGGCCGTCCTGGTCCTGACGGCCGACCGTACGGGCCTCTTCGAGGTCGAGACCCACGAGTCCCGCCTCGTCCTGACCCAGCTCCTCGTCCGGTGACCCCGCCGCCGACCCGCCCCGCCCGGTTCCCCTTCCGCGGAGGGGAACAAAGCCGTACGGGCGAACCGTGGTGACCCCGGTCGTGCCGGGTCTCGGGCCCGGGCCCGGCGCGGGCGGTGGGGGCGGGGGCCGGGGCGTGGTCCTTCGCCCGGCCGATCCGCTCACCACACTCGCGCACGGGATCGGGTCCCAGCACGATCTGCCGATCTCTCCCTTCTACGCCTTCGCCGGCGCCTTCACCGCACTGCTCGTCTCCTTCCTCGCGCTCGGTCTGCTCTGGTCCTCCTCCCGGTTCCGCGGCGACCGGTCGGGCCTCGCCCTGCCCGCAGCCCTGGAGCGGATCGCCGACGCGCCGGCCACCCGCACCGCCTTGCGCGGACTCGGCCTCGCCGCCGCCCTCGCCGTCCTCCTCTCCCTCCTCCTCGGTCCCGACGACCCCGCGCGCAACCCCGCCCCCGGCGCCGTCTACGTCCTCCTCTGGGTCGGCCTCGTGCCCGCCTCCCTCCTCCTCGGCCCCGTCTGGCGCCTGCTCAACCCGCTCCGCACCCTCTACCGCCTGTGCCACCGGCTGTCCCGCGCCCTGCGGCGGCACGCGCACGCCCCCCTCCCCGTGCACGCCCCCCTTCCCGCCCGGCTCGGCCAATGGCCCGCCGCCGCCGGGCTGTTCGGCTTCACCTGGCTCGAACTCGCCGCTCCGGATCCCGCATCCACCACCACCCTCCTGACCGCCCTCGCCCTCTACACCGCCGTCCACCTCGCGCTCGCCGCCCGCTTCGGAGAACGCTGGTTCGCCGACGCCGACGCCTTCGAGGCGTATTCCGCCCTCCTGGCCCGGCTCTCCCCCCTCGGCCGCCGTAGCGACGGCCGCCTGGTGCTCCGCAACCCCTTCCACGGACTCGACGCGACACCCGAGCGGCCCGGACTCGTCGCCACCGCCTGCGTCCTGCTCGGCTCCACCGCCTACGACGGCTACTCCGACAACCCGTCGTGGATCGACACCCTCCAGACCTCCCCCCTCGGCCGCACCCCCACGGCCACGCTCGGACTGCTCGCTTCCATCGCCCTCGTCGCCACCCTGTACTGCCTCTGCGCGGCGGCCACCTGCCTGGTCTGCGGCCCGCACCCGGGCCCGCTGACCGCCTTCGCCCACTCACTCGTGCCGATCGCGCTCGCCTATCTCGTCGCCCACTACTTCTCCCTCCTCGTCACCGAAGGACCACGCACAGTAATCATGGCACTGGGCACTGACAACGCCCCGGAACCCTTGTCGCCACTGGGCCCCGGCGGCCTCGCCGCCCTCCAGGTGATCGCCGTCGTCACCGGCCACGTACTCGGAGTGATCGCGGCCCACGACCGCTCCGTACGCCTCTTCCCGCCCGCCAGGGCCGTCGCCGGCCAGCTGCCGCTGCTCGCGCTCATGATCACTTACACGATCGGGGGCATCGGCCTCCTGCTGAACTGAGACCGCTGCTGAACCGAGGAGCCAGGAGCGGCATGATGGACCCCGTGCCCCCCGCCCACCCCCTGCGCCGGACGCCGATCCAGCAGCGCAGCGCCGACCGGCTCGCCCGGATCCTCGACGCCTGCGCCGAACTGCTCGACGAGACCGGGTACGAGAACCTCAGCACCCGGGCCGTCGCCCTGCGTGCCGGCGTGCCCATCGGCTCGGTCTACCGCTTCTTCGGCAACAAGCGGGCCATGTCCATCGCCCTCGCCCACCGCAACCTGGACCGGTACACCGACGCCATCGCGGACCGCCTCGACGCGCTCCCGGCCGGCGACTGGCGGCCCGTCGTGGACGCCGTGCTCGACGAGTACCTGGCCATGAAGCGGACCGTCCCCGGTTTCGCGTTCGTCGACTTCGGGGTGCCCGCCCCGCCTGCCGAGGGCCCGGCCGCCGACCCCAACGGGCTGGTCGCCGTACGCCTCACCGAACTGCTCGGCGCCCACCTCGGCCTGACCCCGGACGCCACCCTGCAGCGGGCGGTCCTGGTAGCCGTCGAGGCCACGGACGCGCTGACGAAGCTGGCCTTCCGCGCCGATCCGGCCGGCGACCCCGGCATCGTGGCCGAGACCCGGGCCATGATGCACGCGTACCTGTCCCGCGTACTGGACTGACCCGCACTCGGGAGGCCCCTCCCGCGCACCGGCCCCTCCCCGCCGTGCCAACCGGTCGGTATGCTCGGACCCGCCCGCGTGTACGTGTCGCAGCCTGCCGCCCCTGGAGGGCCCATGCCCCGCACCGCCCTGCGCATCTGCCCCCTGTGCGAAGCCACCTGCGGCCTCACCCTCACCATCGAGGGCACCGCCGTCACCGGCGCCCGCGGGGACCGCGAAGACGTCTTCAGCCGCGGCTTCATCTGCCCCAAGGGCGCGGCCTTCGGCGCGCTCGACGCCGACCCCGACCGCCTGCGCACCCCCCTCGTCCGCCGCGACGGCCGCCTCCGGGAGGCCACCTGGGAGGAGGCGTACGAGGCCATCGCAGCCACCGTCCCGGCCCTCGTGCGGGAGTACGGAGCCCAGTCCGTCGGCGTCGTCCTCGGCAACCCGAACGTGCACACCATGGCGGGCAACCTGTACCCGCCGCTCCTGCTCAAAGCCCTCGGCACCCGCAACTTCTTCACCGCCAGCACCCTCGACCAGATGCCCAAGCACGTCTCCAGCGGGCTCCTCTTCGGCGACCCCTTCGCCATCCCGGTCCCCGACCTCGACCGCACCGACTTCCTGCTGCTCCTCGGCGCCAACCCGGTCGAGTCCAACGGCTCCCTGTGCACCGCGCCCGACTTCCCGGGCCGGCTCAAGGCGCTGCGCGCCCGCGGCGGCACCCTGGTCGTCGTCGACCCGCGCCGCACCCGCACCGCCAAGCTCGCCGACCTCCACCTCGCCCCGCGCCCCGGGAGCGACGCCCTGCTGCTGGCCGCCCTCGCGCACACCATCCTCGCCGAGGGGCTCGCCGCCCCGGGCGCCCTGGAGGAACGGACCGAGGGACTCGGGGAACTCGCCGACGCCCTCGCGCGTTTCACTCCTGAGGCCGTCGCCCCCGCCTGCGACCTCACGGCCGCCGAGATCCGCGACCTCGCCCGCGCCCTGGCGGCCGCGCCCACCGCCGCCGTCTACGGGCGGATCGGCAGTTGCACCGTCGAGTACGGCACGCTCGCCAGCTGGCTGGTCGACGTACTGAACATCCTCACCGGCAACCTCGACCGGCCCGGGGGCGTCCTCTTCCCGCTCCCGGCCGCCGGCCCGCGCCCGCGCCCCGCCGGGCCCGGAAAAGGCTTCACCCTGGGCCGCTGGCGCAGCCGGGTCAGCGGCCACCCCGAGGCCAAGAGCGAACTGCCCATCGCGGCCCTGGCCGAGGAGATCGAGACGGCCGGGGAGGGGCGGATCCGGGCCCTGGTCGCCATCGCTGCCAACCCGGTACTGTCCGCCCCCGACGGGCGGCGCCTCGACGCGGCCCTGTCCGGGCTCGACTTCATGGTCAGCATCGACCCGTACCTCAACGAGACCTCCCGCCACGCCCATGTCGTGCTGCCCCCGCCGCCGCCCTCGCAGAGCGCGCACCACGACTTCGCCTTCAACGGCTTCGCCATCCGCAACCAGGTGCGCTACAGCCGTCCTGCGGTCCCGCTCGAAGCGGGCCGGCTCGACGAGTGCGAGATCCACGCACGCCTCGTCCTCGCCGTCTCCGGCGAGTACGGGACCGCCGACCCGTCCGCGGTCGACGAGACGGTGATCCATGGCGTCCTCGCCAAGGAGACCGCCGACCCGCGCTCCCCGCTGCACGGGCAGGATCCGGCGCGCCTGGCCGGCCTGCTCACCGGGGAGAACGGCCCCGAGCGGCGGCTCGACCTGATGCTCCGACTCGGGCCGTACGGTGACCGGTTCGGCTCCGCCCCGCATGCGGGACCGGGCGAGAGTGAGGGCGAGGACGCGGGTACGGGTGAGTACGCGGGCGGAGGCGCAGGCGGGGGGCTCGGCCTGGAGCGGCTGCTCGCGCACCCGCACGGCATCGACCTGGGCCCGCTGGCGCCCCGGCTCCCGGGCGTGCTGAGGACGCGCAGCGGCAGGATCGAGCTGCTCCCGGACCCGATCGCGGCCGAGCTCCCCAGGCTGCGCGCGGCGCTCGCCGACCGCCCCGCCACCCTGGTGCTCGTGGGCCGCCGCCATCTGCGGTCCAACAACAGCTGGTTGCACAACGTTCCGGCCCTCACCGGAGGTTCCAACCGCTGCACCCTCCAGGTGAATCCCGAGGACGCCGGCCGTCTCGGCCTCACCGAGGGCGGCCTGGCCCGGATCACCGCCGACGGCGGCAGCCTGGAAGTCCCCGTCGAGGTCACCGACACCGTCCGCACCGGCGTCGTGAGCCTCCCGCACGGCTGGGGCCACGACCGCGAGGGGGCCCGGCTCTCCGTCGCCTCCGCCGCGCCCGGCGCCAACGTCAACCAGCTCCTCGACGGCTCCCGGCTCGACCCGCTGTCCGGTACCGCGGTGCTCAACGGCTTCCCCGTCGAACTGACACCACTGCCCTGAGCTGGGGTTTTGCTCGTATTGCTCACGCGCTGACGTCTTGTTGACGCGAGGAGGGGGGCACCTACGTTCCCTGCATGCTGACCTTCCTCGGCTTCGCCATGATCGCCACCTTCCTGGTTCTGATCATGATGAAGAAAATGTCGCCCATAGCGGCGCTCGTCCTCATCCCCGCGCTGTTCTGCGTGTTCGCAGGAAAGGGCGCCCACCTCGGCGACTACGTCATCGACGGCGTCGGCAAACTCGCACCGACCGCCGCCATGCTGATGTTCGCCATCGTCTACTTCGGCGTGATGATCGACGTCGGCCTGTTCGATCCGATCGTGCGCGGCATCCTGCGCTTCTGCAAGGCGGACCCGGTGCGGGTCGTGGTCGGCACCGCGGTCCTCGCCGCGATCGTCTCGCTCGACGGCGACGGCTCGACCACCTTCATGATCACCGTCTCGGCCATGTACCCGCTCTACAAGCGGCTCGGCCTCAGCCTGGTGGTCATGACGGGCGTGGCCGCCACCGCCAACGGAGTCATGAACACCCTGCCCTGGGGCGGGCCCACGGCCCGCGCCGCCACCGCCCTGAAGCTCGACGCCTCCGACATCTTCGTCCCGATGATCCCCGCCCTCGCGGTCGGCCTGCTGTTCGTGTTCGGCCTCGCGTACGTCCTCGGCCTCAAGGAACGCCGCCGGATCGGGACGCTGGTCATGCCCGGGGATGCGGAGCAGGTGGCAGCCGAGGCCGAGGCGCCCGCCGAGGAGCGTCTGCCGGTCGCCACCGCCACCGCCGCGGGGTCCGCCGACGCCGGGACCGTCGTCGGCTCCGCCGGGTCCGCGGCTCCGGCCGAGCCGTCCGCCCCCTCCGCCCGCACCGGCTCCGGTGACGACTCCGGCTCCGGCTCCGGCTCCGGTGACGACTCCGCCGCGCACGAGGGCGGCTTCCAGGGCCTCGACCCCCGCCGTCCGACCCTGCGCCCGCGCCTCTACTGGTTCAACGCCGGCCTCACCGTCGCCCTGCTCGCCGCGATGATCGCCGAGCTGCTGCCCATCCCGGTGCTCTTCCTCCTCGCCGCCGCCCTCGCCCTGACCGTCAACTTCCCGCACATGCCCGACCAGAAGGCCCGGATCGCCGCCCACGCCGACAACGTCCTGAACGTCGCCGGCATGGTCTTCGCCGCAGCCGTCTTCACCGGCGTCCTGAGCGGTACCGGCATGGTCAAGCACATGGCCGACTGGCTCGTCGGCGCCATCCCCGAGGGCATGGGCCCGCACATGGCACTGGTCACCGGCCTGCTCAGCCTGCCCCTCACCTATTTCATGTCCAACGACGGCTTCTACTTCGGCGTCCTGCCGGTCCTCGCCGAGGCCGGCGCCGCCCACGGCGTCTCGCCGCTCGAGATCGCCCGCGCCTCGCTGGTCGGCCAGGCCCTGCACATGTCCAGCCCGCTGGTTCCCGCCGTCTACGTCCTCGTCGGCATGGCCAAGGTCGAGTTCGGCGACCACACCCGCTTCACCGTGAAATGGGCGGCCCTCACCTCCCTCGTCGTCCTCGGGGCAGGGATGCTTTTCGGCATCATCTGACCCCCGGGGCACTGGCGGGCCGAAAACTACCGGCGGTAGTTTGTAGGGTGGTCGAACGAGGTCAGGTCTACGCGTCCACGTGTTCGTGCGTGCTCGGGAGGAAAGCCATGAAGGCCCACGACGGGATGTACATCGACGGCGCATGGCGGCCCGCCGCCGGACGCGAGCGGATCGAGGTGATCAACCCCGCCGACGAGCAGGTCATCGGCGGGGTCCCGGCCGGGAACGCCGACGACGTGGACGCGGCCGTGCGCGCGGCACGCGCCGCCTTCCCCGCCTGGGCGGCCACGGCCCCGGCCGAGCGGGCCGCCCTGATCGGGGCGCTGCGCGATGTGCTGGTCGCCCGCAAGGACGAGTTCGCCGAGATCATCACCGCCGAGCTCGGCTCCCCGCGGGGCTTCTCGGAGATGGTCCACGTGGGGGCGCCGATCGCGGTGTCCTCCTCGTTCGCCGAGCTGGGGGCCTCGTATGCCTTCGAGGAACGGATCGGCAACTCCACCGTGCTGCTGGAGCCGGTCGGTGTCGTCGGGGCCATCACGCCCTGGAACTACCCGCTGCACCAGATCGTTGCCAAGGTGGCACCCGCTCTCGCCGCCGGCTGCACCCTCGTCCTCAAGCCCGCCGAGGACACCCCGCTGACCGCACAGCTCTTCGCCGAGGCCGTGCACGAGGCGGGCATCCCGGCGGGCGTGTTCAACCTGGTGACCGGGACCGGCCCGGTCGCCGGCCAGGCACTGGCCGCGCACGAGGGGGTCGACCTCGTCTCCTTCACCGGCTCCACCGCGGTCGGCAAGCAGATCGGCGCCACGGCCGGCGCCGCAGTCAAGCGCGTCGCCCTCGAGCTCGGCGGCAAATCGGCCAACGTCATCCTGCCCGGGGCCGACCTGGCCAAGGCCGTCGCGGCGGGCGTGGGCCACGTCATGAACAACTCCGGCCAGAGCTGCAACGCGCTCACGCGGATGCTCGTCCACCGCGACCAGTACGAGGAGGCCGTCTCGCTCGCGGCCGCCGCCGTCGCCAAGTACCCCTCGGGCGACCCCGCCGAGCCGGGCACCCGCCTCGGCCCGGTCATCAACGCCAAGCAGCGCGACCGCATCCGCGGATACATCACGAAGGGCGTCGAGGAGGGCGCGCGGCTCGTCGCGGGCGGCCCCGAGGCGCCGTACGCGCAGGGGTACTTCATCGCCCCGACCGTGTTCGCGGACGTCACGCCCGAGATGACCATCGCGCAGGAGGAGATCTTCGGACCGGTGCTGTCGATCCTCCCGTACGAGGACCAGGACGAGGCCCTGCGCATCGCGAACGGGACCGTGTACGGGCTGGGCGGCGCGGTCTGGGCCGCGGACGAGGAGACCGCCGTCGCCTTCGCGCGCCGCATGGACACCGGCCAGGTGGACATCAACGGCGGCCGCTTCAACCCGCTCGCGCCCTTCGGCGGCTACAAGCAGTCGGGCGTCGGCCGCGAGCTCGGCCCGCACGGCCTGGCCGAGTACCTCCAGACCAAGTCGCTGCAGTTCTGAGCCGCCCGCACCAGCGCCAGCACCAGCAGCAGACCGGCACCAACACCAGCACCAGCACCAGCACCCGCTCCAAGCCGCCGCCCCGCACTCCTGAGCCCGAGAGACGGAATCGACCATGGTCCGCGCCGCCATCCTGCCCGCCGTCGGAGCCCCGCTGGAGATACGGGAGATCGTCCTGCCCGATCCCGGCCCCGGCCAGGTCCGGGTGCGGCTCGCCGCAGCCGGTGTCTGCCACTCCGACCTCTCCCTCACCGACGGCACCATGACGGTCCCCGTTCCCGCCGTCCTCGGCCACGAGGGAGCGGGGACGGTCCTGGCCGTCGGCGAGGGCGTCACGCACATCGCCCCCGGCGACGCCGTGGTGCTCAACTGGTCCCCGTCCTGCGGGGAGTGCCACCACTGCTCGATCGGCGAGGTCTGGCTCTGCGCCAAGGCGCTCAGCGGGGTCGGGGCCGTCTACGCCCACGACGCCGCGGGCACGCCGCTGCACCCGGGGCTGAACGTGGCCGCGTTCGCCGAGGAGACCGTGGTCGCGGCGAACTGCGTGCTGCCCGCGCCCGCCGGCATCCCGCTCGCCGAGGCCGCCCTGCTCGGCTGCGCCGTCCTCACCGGCTACGGCGCGGTCCGCAACAGCGCCCGGGTGCGCCCCGGCGAGTCCGTCGCCGTCTTCGGTGTCGGCGGAGTCGGCCTGGCCGCCCTCCAGGCGGCGCGGGTGGCCGAGGCGGGCCCGATCGTGGCCGTCGACGTCTCCCCGGCCAAGGAGGAGCTGGCCCGGGCGGCCGGGGCCACCGAGTTCGTGCTCGCCTCCGACACCACCGCCAAGCAGATCCGCGCCCTCACCGGCGGGCAGGGCGCCGACGTCGCCGTCGAGTGCGCGGGCCGGGCGGAGTCCATCCGCGGAGCCTGGGACTCGACCCGCCGCGGCGGCCGCACCACGGTCGTCGGCATCGGCGGAAAGGAGCAGAAGGTCGCCTTCCACGCCCTGGAGATCTTCCACTTCGCCCGCACCCTCACCGGCTGCGTGTACGGCAACAGCGACCCGGCGCGCGATCTCCCGCTGATCGCCGACCACGTCCGCGCGGGCCGCCTCGACCTCGGCTCGCTGGTCACCGACCGCATCACCCTGGACGGCATCCCGGCCGCCTTCGAGGCGATGCTCGCCGGCAAGGGCGGCCGCTCGCTCGTGGTGTTCTGACCGCCTTCGCCCCAACCGCCGTGCGTTCCGACGGCGTTTCGCTTTGACCGCGTTCCGTTCCAACCGCCTTGCGGCCGTCCGCTAACCGCCCGTCGCCCGACCCGTCAACGCCTCGTACTGGAGGGCCAGTCCGTCCAGCAGGGCGGCGAGGCCCGTCTCGAACGCGCCCTCGTCCACCTCGCGCCGGCGCTCCGCCAGCAGGTGGGCCTGGCCCAGGTGGGGGTAGTCCGACGGGTCGTATGCGCCCTCGTCGTCCACGAAACCCCCGGCGAACGAGCCCACCGCCGAGCCCAGGATGAAGTACCGCATCAGCGCGCCGATCCGGGTCGCCTGGGCCGGCGGCCACCCGGCCTCCGTCATCGCGCCGAACACCGCGTCCGCCACCCGCAGTCCCGCCGGGCGCCGGCCCGGACCGCGCGCCAGCACCGGAACGATGTTCGGATGGTCGGACAGCGCGTCTCTGTACGAGTGCGCCCAGTCGTGCAGGGCGCCCTGCCAGTCCCGGCCCGCTCCCGGCTCGAACATCGACAAGTCGACCCGCGCGCTCACCGCGTCCGCGACCGCGTCCAGGATCTCGTCCTTCGTGCGGAAGTGGTTGTACAGCGACGGCCCGCTGACCCCCAGCGCGGCGGCCAGCCGCCGCGTCGACACGGCCCCCAGCCCCTCCGCGTCCACCAGCGCGCCCGCCGCCTCGACGATGCGGTCTCTGCTGAGGAGGGGCTTGCGCGGTCTGGCCATGCGCCACATAGTAGGGCCTGCCCGCCATAAACTACCGGTGCTAGTTAACCTGCTGGTCGACCCGGCGCCGGACCGCCCGGAGGTGCCCGGTGAATCTGGAACTGAGCGAGGAGCAGGAAGCCGTGCGCCGGCTGGCCCGCGAGTTCACCGAGCGCGAGATCGTCCCGTACGCCGCCGAGTGGGACCGCGCGGAGAGCGTGGACCGGGCCATCGTCAAGAAGCTCGGCGACCTCGGCTTCCTCGGCCTGACCGTCCCGGAGGAGTACGGCGGCTCCGGCGGCGACCACCTCGCCTACGTCCTCGTCACCGAGGAGCTCGGCCGCGGCGACTCCGCCGTGCGCGGCATCGTGTCCGTCTCCCTCGGCCTGGTCGCCAAGACCCTCGCCGCCTGGGGGACCGAGGAGCAGAAGCGCGCCTGGCTGCCCCGCCTCTGCTCCGGCGAGGCGCTCGGCTGCTTCGGCCTGACCGAGCCCGGCACCGGTTCCGACGCGGGCAGCCTCACCACCCGCGCCGTGCGCGAGGGGGACGCGTACGTCATCAGCGGCAGCAAGATGTTCATCACCAACGGCACCTGGGCGGACGTGGTCCTGCTCTTCGCCCGCACCGGCGACGAGCCCGGCCACCGCGGGATATCCGCCTTCCTCGTCCCCGCCGAAACCCCCGGACTCACCCGCCGGGAGGTCCACGGCAAGCTCGGCCTGCGCGGCCAGGCCACCGCCGAACTCGCCCTCGACGGGGTCCGCGTCCCCGCCTCCGCGATGCTCGGCCCCGAGGGCAAGGGCTTCTCCGTGGCCATGTCGGCCCTCGCCAAGGGCCGGATGTCGGTCGCCGCAGGGTGCGTCGGCATCGCACAGGCGGCGCTGGACGCGGCCGTCTCGTACGCCGCCCAGCGCGAGCAGTTCGGCAAGCCGATCGCCCACCACCAGCTGGTCCAGGAGCTGATCGCCGACATCTCGGTCGACGTGGACGCGGCCCGGCTGCTGACCTGGCGGGTCGCCGACCTCATCGACCGCGGGCAGCCCTTCGCCACCGAGTCCTCCACCGCCAAGCTCTTCGCCTCCGAAGCCGCCGTGCGCGCCGCGGGCAACGCCCTCCAGGTCCACGGCGGTTACGGCTACATCGACGAGTACCCGGCCGGCAAGCTGCTGCGCGACGCCCGCGTGATGACCCTGTACGAGGGCACCAGCCAGATCCAGAAGCTGCTGATCGGCCGCGCCCGCACCGGAGTGTCCGCCTTCTGAGTACCGCATCGGTTCCGAGTGCGCATCGGTTCTGAGTACGCACTTGAGTACGTGCGCGGAGGCGGCCGCGGCCACCTCCGGCCGATGCTGGGCCCATGAACGAGACACCGGTCAAGCAGCGCAATTCGGCGGCGTATTACGGTCAGGCCCTCGCCTCCTTCGCCGTCGCCACCTGTGCCGTCGCCGTGGGGATCTACCACCTCCAGGTGGGCGGCTGGGTCCGCGCCTTCCTCGGCATCGCGGTCCTCTACCTCACCACCTCGGCCTTCACCCTCGCCAAGGTGATCCGGGACCGTCAGGAGCTCACCCAGATCGTCACCCGGGTCGACCAGGCCCGGATGGAGAAGATCATGGCCGACTACGACCCCTTCCAGCCGAAGGTCTGAGCGGCGGCCGCCGTGTCCCCCAAGGCTGCTAAGCGCTTGCTCACCCTCCGGTAAGGTGTTCCTTCCACAGGACGAAGAGGGTGAGCGAGCGATGGACAGCGCGGAGGAGACGACCGGCGGCTACCGGCCGTGGTCGGAGGTCACCCCCGACGCCGCACGGCGGCTGCTCGTCGCCGCCGTCGAAGCGTTCGCGGAGCGCGGGTACCACGCCACCACCACGCGTGACATCGCGGGACGGGCCGGGATGAGCCCGGCCGCGCTCTACATCCACTACAAGACCAAGGAAGAGCTGCTCCACCGGATCAGCCGGATCGGCCACGACAAGGCCCTGGAGATCCTGGAGAGCGCCGCTTGCGGCCCGGGTTCGGCCGCCGAGCGGCTCGACGCGGCCGTACGGTCCTTCGTGCTGTGGCACGCCGCGCACCACACCACCGCGCGCGTGGTCCAGTACGAGCTCGACGCCCTGGCCCCGGAGCACCGCTCCGAGATCGTGGAACTGCGCCGGCGGAGCGACGCCGCCGTGCGCCGCATCCTCGCCGACGGGGTCGCGGCGGGGGAGTTCGACGTCCCTGACGTCCCCGGCACCACGCTCGCCGTCCTGTCCCTCTGCATCGACGTGGCCCGCTGGTTCAACACGGCCGGCCACCGCACGCCCGACGAGGTCGGCGCGCTCTACTCCGACCTCGTCCTGCGCATGGTCGGAGCCGCCCCGGACGGACCCGGCACGTCTCGGTAGCCGCGCGGAACCGGAGCCGGGTCCGAAC
Source organism: Streptomyces sp. NPDC059355 (assembly GCF_042752335.1). Lineage (NCBI taxonomy): Bacteria > Bacillati > Actinomycetota > Actinomycetes > Kitasatosporales > Streptomycetaceae > Streptomyces > Streptomyces sp. NPDC059355. Next base: position 119,387 of record NZ_JBHYXN010000003.1, read on the forward strand.
CGGGAGCGGCTCAGAAGTAGTAGCGGGACAACGACTCCGCGACGCACACCGGCTTGTCGCCGCCCTCGCGCTCGACCGTGACCGTCGCCGTGACCTGGACCCCGCCGCCCGCCTCCGTGACCTCCGTGATCACGGCGGTGGCGCGCAGCCGCGAGCCGACCGGGACCGGCGCCGGGAAACGGACCTTGTTCGTGCCGTAGTTGATGCCCATCTTCATCCCCTCGACCCGCATGATCTGCGGGACCAGGCTCGGCAGCAGCGACAGCGTCAGATATCCGTGGGCGATGGTGGAGCCGAAGGGTCCGCCCGCCGCCCGCTCGGGGTCCACGTGGATCCACTGGTGGTCGCCGGTGGCATCGGCGAACAGGTCGATCCGCTTCTGGTCCACCTCCAACCACCCGCTCGGACCGAGCGGTTCCCCGGTCCCTGCGCGCAGTTCCTCGGCGGACGTGAAGATCCTCGGCTCGGCCATGCGTCTCCCTCTCCCTGGCGATGTCGGGCGAATAAGCGCTTGCTCAGCGCGCTGCTCAGCATGCTGGGGCCGCATGTATCTGTCAACGACACGTCTGTCAACGAATGTCGGACCGGCCGACTACCCTCGGCCTCGTGCCGCAGATTCCCGAAAAAATCCACGAGCTCACCGTCGGCCAGCTGTCCGCCCGCAGCGGCGCGGCCGTCTCCGCGCTGCACTTCTACGAGACCAAGGGCCTGATCAGCAGCCGCCGCACCGCCGGCAACCAGCGCCGCTACAGCCGCGACGCCCTGCGCCGGGTGGCCTTCGTGCGCGCGGCCCAGCGCGTCGGGATCCCGCTCGCCGCCATCCGCGACGCCCTCGCGCAGCTCCCCGAGGGGCGCACCCCCAACCGGGAGGACTGGGCCCGGCTTTCGGAGGCCTGGCGCGCCGAACTCGAGCAGCGGATCACCCAGCTGGCGCGGCTGCGCGACCACCTGACCGACTGCATCGGCTGCGGGTGCCTCTCGCTGAAGAACTGCGCCCTGTCCAATCCGGACGACGTCTTCGGCGACCGGCTCACCGGCTCCCGGCTGTAGCCGCGGCACCGGCGATCTCGCGGGCCGCCGCCACCAGCTCGGCGTTCGACCGCGCCGGGCGGCCGTCCGGCAGGTGCAGTACGTCGCCCACGCCGATCCGCGCGCCCGCACCGCACCGCGCGGCCAGCCGCAGCACCGGCCAGGCGGCGGCCTCCCGGCCGAACAGCAGCAGCGGTACCGGCGGCAGCCACCTCAGCCCTGCCATCAGCGCCGGATCGGCCGAGGCCAGCTCCACCGCGAGCCGGATCCGCGCCGGATCCCGTACCGGCCAGGCCAGGAACCGCGCCAGCGGCCCGGGCTCGGTCCCCGGCCCGGCGCCCGGCTCCGCCGCAAGCCCGCCGTCCGCCTCCCCGCCCAGCGGAACCACCGCGTCCACGGCCACGCCACGCGCCAGCAGGGCCCGCGCCAGCTCCTCGGCCCCCGGCTCCGCGAAATGCACGACCGCCCGGTCCGGCAGCACCGTCCATGACCGGACCCGCTCCAGCCGCCCCGCCGGATCCGGCTCGGCCCCGATCCCCGCGGACACCGAAAGCGGTACGGAGACCCCCGCGCCCCGCATCGCCTCCAGCAGCGGCCCCACGACCCGGGGCGACAGGCTCTCCCGGCCGCACGGGGTCCGCGGATGGACCAGCACCTCCCCGGCCCCGGCGGCCACCGCCGCCAGCGCCGACTCCACCAGGTCCGGCGGGGACAGGGGCACGGCACCGCCCTCGGCGCCGCCGCGCGCCCCGTTCAGCGACACGGACACCGAAACCGGCCCCTCCGCGGAGACCGGCCCCTCCGCCGAAGCCGGCCCCGTCACCGCGCCACCCCGAGTCCCCGCCGGATCACGCCGCCCCCGCCGAAGCCGGGTCCGTCATCGACACGACGTCCGCCAGCGCCGGCCTCGGCACGACGATCCCGCAACCCGCGCACACCGGACCGTCCCAGGCCCAGGCACCCTCCCAGGTGCGATGCCCCGAACGGGGCCCCCGTCTCTGCCCCGGCCCGTGCGCGGGCCAGCGCAGCTCCTGCTCCCCGCAGACCGGGCACCCCGTCCCCGGCTCCGACTCCAGCGCCGCGACCAGCCGCCGCAGCACCTCGCCCAGCGTCCCGTCCGGCCGCACCCCCGGATCGGCGCAGCGCACCACCGCGTCCCCGCTGCCGCCCCAGGCCCACTCGGGCCGGCGCAGCCCGTGGTGCTTCTCCCGCCGCCGCCGCTCCGCGAACTGCCGCTCGTACTCCAGCCAGACCGCCCGCGCGTCCTCCAGCTCCTCCAACGCCGCCACCAGCCGCAGCGGATCGGCCCCCCGGTCCTCGGGTGCGATGCCGTGCCGGTCGCACAGATGCCACCACGTCGCCCGGTGCCCGTACGGAGCGAACCGCTCCAGGCAGCGGCGCAGCGAATGGCGCCGCAGGGCACGGTCATTGCGTGCGTCCCGCACCTGGTACGCCAGACTTCGGAATCCCGCCATCACACCTTCACCTCCGTCGCGCCCACGCCCGCACCGGGGGGGCGTCGTACTAGGTCGAACGACGACGCACCGTGAGATGTGCCCAACATGCCCGGCCGGGTGCGGGCGCATGCGGGGGCGGTCGAGGCGTACGGGTGGCACGTGGCCGGATGTCAGCGCCCCATGCGCCCCGCGGCAACCACGAGCCGGGCCAGCTCCTCGTGGCAGATGTCACTGTGCGCCCCCGACGGCGGACCGCCGCGGCGCACCACGGACCCGGTGTCCACACTGACGCAACCGGCCTCGGGGACCCCCGCGCGCAGGGCCGTTTCGAGGGTGAGCCGCGGCGCGCCGGGCACCGCCTGCACCCCGTCGTGACCGATCGCGCCCCACCGCTCGTCGAAGCCGAGGAGACCGGCCGAATCCCCTGCCATCCGCGAGGCCAGCGGGTAGAAGACCTTGAGGGCCGAATCGAACGGGGAGTGGCAGGCGACCACCGGGCCGTCGACCCTGCGCTGCATCCCGCGCAGGGCGCCGCCGCTGCCCTTGTCGTGGGGGAGCCGGTCGGTGAAGGCGTAGTGGGAGAAGGCCCCCTGGAGCAGGGTCGCGGATTTCACGTACCGGGCGCCGTCCGGCACCGCGCGCAGGGAGAAGGAGACCACCCGGGCCCCGAAGCTGTGCCCGATCAGATGGATCCGCAAGGCCGGTCGGCGGCCCGCCAGTTCGGCCAGCACCGGCCCGAGGCCTCGTTCGCCGACGACCCCGGCCCGCTTCTTCATCTGGTAGTACGTGGCCTGCCGCAGCAGCTCCTTGGCGCCGTTCCACAGCGCGTGCAGGCCGCCGCCGGGGGAGAAGCCGGGTCCGGCGGCGTCCCCGGACGGCGCGCCCGCCTCGACCAGCCCCTCGGTGAGGGCGCGGCACACCTCCAGCACGTCCAGCGTGAAGAGGGCGGGCACGTCCCGTACGGCCGGCCCGGCGACGGCGGCACCCGGCCCGGCGAGACCCACCGCACCCACCGCACCCGCCGCATCCACCACGTCCACGCCCGCCAGCTCCCGTACCAGCGCCCCGAACTCGGTGAAGGCCGCCGCCGACTCCGGCCGGTCCTCCAACAGTTCGGCGACCCGGTCCAGCTCCGCCACCCGCCCCGGCCAGAACTCCCCGAGCGCCCGCAGCGTGGCGGGGTCCAGGGCCGTCCCGTGGCCCGGCTCCGCGAGCGCGCCGTGGGGGTCGAAGTCCGGTATCGGCTCGTCCGAGAACCGGATCGAGGGCCAGACGACCCCCACGTACCCCAGCCGCACCCCCGACCCCACGAGCCCGGGGAAGGGCGCGTAGAAGCGGTCGAAGAGCCGGGTCGAGGTCGCCCGGTCACTGTTCCAGCCGTGCGCGAACACCAGCAGGTCGGTGGCCTCCAGCGCGGCCACCGCATCCCGGGTGCCCGGGTCCACGTCACCCTCGGCATCGAAGGTCAGCTCCGCGTACGGACCGACCCCGATCCCGCCGCCCGCCGCCGTTGCATCCGACATGAGGTCCCCTCCGCGCCGTCTCTCCGGTGCCGTCCAGCATCCTGCCGTCGCCCTTACCCGGCCAGACCCGTGCAGCCCACGGATTCACGAGAATTCACGAGGATTCACGGGTCATCACACGGATCGACACGCGTCCACGCGGGTTCAGGGGTAGAGCAGGTACCGCCCCCGCACCTCCGCGAACCGCTCCAGCCCCGCCGCCCAGTCGCCCGCGATCTCCTCGACCCCCGCCCCCGCGTCCACCATCTTCCGCACCCGGTCCGAGCCGGTCAGCTGGTCGATCCAGTGGTCCGAGCGCCAGGCGAAGCCGCTCCACGTCCGCTTCGCGGTCACCAGCAGCCCGATCCCGGCCCGCACCGGGTCGAAGGCCGCCCGGTCGTGCACGATCAGGCGGACCCCGCCGCACACCTTCCCGGTGAACTTGGAGAAGGTCGGCGTGAAGTACGCCTCCCGGAACCACACCCCGGGCAGCCCCAGCGCCTGCGCCGCCTCCGCCCAGCGCCGGTCCACGCCCTCCGCGCCGACCACCTCGAACGGCGTGGTCGTCCCGCGCCCCTCGGACAGGTTGGTGCCCTCGAACAGGCAGGTTCCGGCGTACACGAGGGCCGTGTCCGGCGTCGGCACGTTCGGACTCGGCGGCACCCAGGGCAGCCCGGCCGCCCCGAAGAAGGAGTCACGCCGCCACCCGGTCATCCGGACGGTGCTCAGGCTGACCGGCTTCGCCGCCAGGAACTCGGCGTTGAACAGCAGGGCCAGCTCGGCCACCGTCATCCCGTGCGCGAGCGCGATCGGCTCCCGGCCCACGCCGCTCGCGTACGCGCTCTGCAGTACGGGCCCGGCGGCCCGCCGGCCGCCCACCGGGTTCGGCCGGTCCAGCACCACCACCGCCTTGCCGGCCAGCGCGGCCGCGCGCATGCAGTCGTACAGGGTCCAGATGTAGGTGTAGAAGCGCGCCCCGACGTCCTGGATGTCGAAGACGACGGTGTCGATCCCGGCGGCCGTGAACACGTCCGCGAGGTTCTGGCCGCTCTTGCCGTACGTGTCGTACACCGGCAGCCCGGTCGCCGGATCGCGCCCGGCCGTCTCGGAGTCGCCCGCCTGCGCGGTGCCGCGGAACCCGTGCTCCGGCCCGAACACCGCCACCAGCTTCACCCGCGCGTCCGCGTGCAGTACGTCGACCAGGTGGCGGGCGTCGGCGGTGATCCCGGTGGGGTTGGTGACGACCCCCACCCGCCGGCCGGCGAGCAGCCCGTACCCGTCGGCGGCGAGCTGTTCGAAGCCGGTGCGCACCCGCTCGGCGGCCGCGTCCGCGTGGTCCGGGGCCGTGCCCGGCGCCGCGCCGACCGCTCCCAGGGCACCCAAGGCCCCCGTCGTCCCCGCCAGTCCCAGCAGCCCCCGTCGCGACAGCGTCATCCGGCCACGCTAGGTGCCGTCCCTCTTCCACCCCGACATACCGACCGGTTAGTCTGCCCGGCATCCGGCCATGAACGCCGTGAACGCCATGAACGCCATGAACGCCATGAACGCCATGAAAGGTGATCCCGTGAGCGCGTACCAGGACCAGCGAGTCGTCGTCACCGGCGCGGGCGGCGGCATCGGCGCCGCCCTCGCCCACCGCTTCGCCGCCGAGGGGGCCACGGTGGTGGTCAACGACCTCGACGCAGCCAAGGCCGCCGCCGTGGCGGGCGAGATCGGGGCCGGGGCGATCGCGGTGCCGGGCGACGCGTCGGCCGTCGTCGCGGAGGCCCGCGAGGCCCTCGGCGGCCGGGTGGACGTCTACTGCGCGAACGCCGGACTCGGGTCGGGCGGCGACGCGTTCGCCGACGAGTCCGTGTGGGAGGCGGCCTGGGACACCAACGTCATGGCGCACGTCCGCGCGGCGCGGCTGCTGCTGCCCGACTGGCTGGAGCGCGGGAGCGGGCGCTTCGTGTCCACCGTCTCGGCCGCAGGGCTGCTGACCATGATCGGGGCGGCGCCGTACAGTGTCACCAAGCACGGTGCGCTCGCCTTCGCGGAGTGGCTCTCGCTGACCTACCGCCACCGCGGCCTCCAGGTCCACGCTATCTGCCCGCAAGGGGTCCGCACCGACATGCTGACGGCAGCGGGCTCGGCGGGCGAACTCGTCCTCGCGCCGACCGCGATCGAGCCGGAACCGGTTGCGGACGCACTGTTCGACGGCATGGAGAAGGGCCGGTTCTTGATCCTCCCGCACCCCGAGGTGGCGGACTACTACGCCGCCCGGGCCACCGAACCGGACCGCTGGCTCACCGGCATGAACCACATCCAGCAGAAATGGGAGACCAGGTGACGCCGCCGAGCCCGCCCGCCCGGCCCTCCCGCTACGCCGCCAAGCCGTGGCTGGGCCTGCTCAGCCCGGCCCAGCGCGCCCCGGTCTCCCCGCCGCCCAGCCTGCTGCACGCCTTCCGCGAGGCCGTCGCCCGGGCCCCCGAGCGCACCGCGCTGGCCTACTTCGACGGCCGCATCGGCTACGCGGAGACCGACGCGCTCTCCGACTCCGTCGCCGGCCACCTCGCCGCGCACGGCATCGGCCGCGGCGACCGGGTCGCCGTCATGCTCCAGAACACCCCGCACTTCGTGCTCGCCGTCCTGGCCGCCTGGAAGGCCGGAGCGGTGGTCGTCCCGCTCAACCCCATGTACAAATCAGGCGAGATCGGGCACATCCTGCGCGACTCCGGGGCTGCCGCGCTGGTCTGCGACGGTCGCGCGTGGACGGCGTACGCGGCCGAGGCGGTCCGCGGCACGGCCGTACGGGTCGCCCTGACGGCCTCGGACCGGGACTTCCAGACCCGGAACGACCCGCGCGTCTTCACCCCGCCGGAGCCTGTGCCGACGGAACGGGACGCCGCTCCGACCGCCGGGCGGGACGCGGGGCAGGTCGCTGCGGTCGCCCCGGTGACCCTCGCCGACCGCACGGCCTCCGACCGCACCGCCTCCGGCCTCACCCCCGCCGACCTCACCGCCGTGGCCCGCCTGGGCCGGCCCGCCCCGCCGGACCCCGCCCTCACCGCCGCCGACACCGCGCTCATCAGCTACACCTCCGGCACCAGCGGCACCCCCAAGGGCGCCATGAACCCGCACGGGGCGCTCACCCACAACGCCGTCCGGCAGGTCACCGGGCACCCCCTTCCCGAGGGCGCCACCTACTTCGCCCTCGCCCCCCTCTTCCACATCACCGGCATGGTCTGCGAGCTCGGCGCCTGCTTCGCCAACGCCGGCACCCTCGTCCTCGCCCACCGCTTCGACGCCGGCGTCGTCCTCGACGCCTTCCTCGCGCACCGCCCCGCCTACACCGTCGGCCCGGCCACCGCCTTCATGGCCCTCGCCGCCCACCCCGAGGCCACCGCGGACCATTTCGCCTCCTTCCGGGTGCTCTCCTCCGGCGGCGCCCCGCTCCCGCCCGCCCTCGTCGAGCGCCTCCGCGCCGCCTACGGCTTCTACCTGCGCAACGGGTACGGCCTCACCGAGTGCACCGCCCCCTGCGCCTCCGTGCCCGTACACCTCGAAGCCCCGGTGGACCCCGCCTCCGGCACCCTCTCCGTGGGCCTGCCCGGCGCCGACACGCTCGTACGGATCCTGGACGAGCAGGGCGCCGAGGTGCCCTTCGGCGAGACCGGCGAGATCGCCGTCCGCGGACCCCAGGTCGTCCCCGGCTACTGGGGGCTGCCCGCGGACACCGCCAAGGCCTTCCCGGACGGCGAACTGCGCACCGGCGACGTCGGTTTCATGGACGCGGACGGCTGGCTCTACGTCGTCGACCGCAAGAAGGACATGATCAACGCCTCCGGGTTCAAGGTCTGGCCCCGCGAGGTCGAGGACGTGCTCTACACCCACCCCGCCGTGCGCGAGGCGGCCGTGGTCGGCGTCCCGGACCCGTACCGCGGGGAGAGCGTGAAGGCGTACGTGAGCCTGCGCCCCGGCGCCTCGGCGGAGCCGGAGGAGCTGTCCGCGTACTGCGCCGCGCGCATCGCCGCGTACAAGTACCCGCGCCAAGTGGAGATCCTGCCTGTCCTGCCGAAGACGACGAGTGGCAAGATCCTGCGACGGGAACTGTGCGACCGAGGCTGAAAACAGCCGTACGGTCGTACAGCGGCTCCCACGGCTGGTCGCACGGCTGGTCTCACGGACCAGGGAACAGGAAGGGAAGGTCAGCGCCATGGCTGCCAGGACCACGGAGCCCGAGGGCACGCACGAGACCCCGGTGCCGCAGCGGCTGCTGGCCGTCGCCACCCGGCTCTTCGCCGAGCGCGGCTACGACCGCACCTCCGTCCAGGAGATCGTCGAGGCGGCCGGAGTCACCAAGGGCGCGCTCTACCACTACTTCGGATCCAAGGACGACCTGCTGCACGAGGTGTACGCGCGGATGCTGCGCCTCCAGCAGCAGCGCCTCGACGTGGTGGCAGCCTCCGGCGCCCCGGTCGAGGAGCGGCTGCGCGCCGCGGCCGCCGACGTCGTGGTCACCACCATCGAGAACCTCGACGACGCGGCGATCTTCTTCCGGTCGATGCACCAGCTCAGCCCGGAGAAGTTCAAGCAGGTGCGGGCGGAGCGCCGGCGCTACCACGAGCGGTTCCGGGCGCTGGTCGAGGAAGGCCAGCGCACCGGGGTGTTCTCCACCGCCACCCCCGCGGACCTGGTGGTGGACTACCACTTCGGCTCGGTCCACCACCTGTCCACCTGGTACCGGGCGGACGGTCCGCTCACGCCGCAGCAGGTCGCCGATCACCTCGCCGACCTGCTGCTGCGCGCCCTGCGCCCCTAAGGTCCCCAGGTCCCCAGGGCCACCCCCTAGTACGTGATCTCCTCGCCGGCGGAGTTCCAGACCCGCGCGTAGCCCGGTTCGCTGCCCGGTATCCAGTTCGGCTCCAGGATCGACAGGCATCCCGGCTCGTGGCGGAACACCGGGGCGAGCTGCGGACCGGGGCTGTAGTCCGGCCACGCGACGAGGAGGTGGTCCCCCGGATCGAGGACCACCTCCCAGGCGAGCGGTTCGAACCACACGGACAGCGGGTCGGGGCCTTCTGCAGCCACCTTGAAATGGATCACGACCCGGAGCGTACGGGGCCGTCGGCTACGGGGCGACCTTCAGGAGCTTGTTCGCCGTGCCCGCCGAGGGGTTGGTCACGGCCCCGCTCGTGGCCGCGGCCGTCAGCGCCGCGGCCGTCTGCGCCGGGGTCGCGGACGGGTGCCCGGCCAGGTAGACCGCCGCGGCGCCCACCACGTGCGGGGTGGCCATCGAGGTGCCCGAGATGGTCTTCGTACCGGTGTCGCTGTCGTTCCAGTCGGACGTGATGTCCGAACCCGGCGCGTACAGGTCCACCACGGAGCCGAAGTTCGAGAACGAGGACTGCTCGTCGTCGATGGTGCTCGACGCCACGGTGATCGCCTCGGGAACCCGTGAGGGGGAGCCCTGTCCGGCGTCGGCGGACTCGTTGCCCGCCGCCACCGCGAAGGTGACACCCGAGGCGATGGCCCGCCGTACCGCCTCGTCGAGCGCCTCGTCCGCGCCGCCGCCCAGGCTCATGTTCGCCACCGAGGGGCCCGAGTGGTGCTGGGTGACCCAGTCGATCCCCGCGACCACCTGCTCGGTGGTGCCGGAGCCGTTGTCGTCCAGCACGCGCACCGCGACCAGCTTCGACTTCTTGGCGACGCCGTGCGCGGTCCCGGCTATGGTGCCCGCGACGTGCGTGCCGTGGCCGTTGCCGTCGTCGGCCTTGTCGTCGTTGTCCACCGCGTCGAACCCTGACGTCGCACGGCCGCCGAAGTCCTTGTGGGTCGTCCGTATGCCGGTGTCGATGACGTACGCCGTCACGCCCTCGCCGGCGCTGTCGGGATAGGCGTACTTCTTGTCGCCCGCCTTGGCCGTCTGGTCGATCCGGTCCAGACCCCATGACGGAGGGGTGTCCTGGGTGGCCTTGATGGTGAACTTCTTGTTCTGCACGACCTTGCCGACGGCCGGGTCCGCGGCGAGCCGCTTGGCCTCGGTCTCGCTCAGCCCGGCGGCCGAGAAGCCGTTGACCCCGGAGCTGTACGTGCGCTTCAGCTCGCCGCCGTACTTCTTGGCCAGCTCCTCCTTGTTCGCGGATGCGTCGAGGATGACGACGTAGCTACCGCTGATCGCACCGGGTGCGCCCAGTCCGTAGACCGTGCCCTCGGCCGGTGTCGCCGCCCCCGCTAAGGGGCTGGCGATCAGGGCCACGGCGGCCGCGGCCGCGGCTCCCGTGCCGACCGCCGCGTACCGGAAAGTGCGCGAGCGCTTGTGAGTTGCCATCTGGAGAGTTCTCCTCTTGCTGACGTGTGGGGCGTCAAACTTTCTGGAGAACCCTGTTCCGATTGACAGGCGCAAATCAAGAACGTACCGGCGGTTCGGGGTTGTTCAACAAGGTTTCTTGAAAGGCCCCCCGCACCGCCTTCACGCCGCACATGAGTTCGGACGAACTCCTGCACGATTTCTGCACGTTCAGGAGCGGCCCGCGTACTTCCTCAGCTCCCGGTGCGCCAGCGAGCGCTGGTGCACCTCGTCCGGCCCGTCCGCCAGCCGCAGCGTCCGCGCCGCCGCCCACAGCTCGGCCAGCGGGAAGTCCTGGCTCACCCCGCCCGCACCGTGCAGCTGCACCGCGTCGTCCAGGATCCGCACCACCGCCCGCGGGGTCGCGATCTTGATGGCCTGGATCTCGGTGTGCGCGCCCCGGTTGCCGACCGTGTCCATCAGCCAGGCCGTCTTCAGCACCAGCAGGCGCAGCTGCTCCACCGTGACCCGGGCGTCCGCGATCCAGTTCTGGACGACCCCCTGCGCGGCCAGCTCCTTGCCGAAGGCGGTACGGCCCACCGCGCGCCGGCACATCAGCTCGATGGCCCGCTCCGCCATGCCGATCAGCCGCATGCAGTGGTGGATCCGGCCCGGGCCGAGGCGGGCCTGGGCGATCGCGAAGCCGCCGCCCTCCTCGCCGATCAGGTGGGCGGCCGGCACCCGGGCCCCGTCGAAGACCACCTCGGCGTGGCCGCCGTGGTCGTGGTCCTCGTACCCGTACACGGTCATCGCGCGGCGCACCTCGACACCCGGGGTGTCGCGGGGGACCAGGATCATCGACTGCTGGCGGCGCGGATCGGCGCCTTCCGGGTCGGTCTTGCCCATGACGATGAAGATCTTGCAGTCCGGGTTCATGGCCCCGGAGATGAACCACTTGCGTCCGGTGACCGTGTACTCGTCGGCCCCGCCACCGCTCGCCGAACGCTCGATCCGCGTCTCGATGTTCGTCGCGTCCGAGGAGGCCACCTCCGGCTCGGTCATCGCGAAGGCGGACCGGATCTCCCCGGCCAGCAGCGGCTCCAGCCACTGCTTCTTCTGCTCCTCGCTGCCGAACTGTGCGAGCACTTCCATGTTCCCGGTGTCCGGGGCCGCGCAGTTGGTCGCCATCGGCGCCAGGTGCGGGCTGCGGCCGGTGATCTCGGCGAGCGGGGCGTACTGCAGGTTGGTCAGCCCGGCGCCGTGCTCCGCGTCGGGCAGGAACAGGTTCCACAGGCCCTGACGGCGCGCTTCGGCCTTCAGTTCACCGAAGACGGCCGGGGTGTCCCAGGGCGAGGCCAGCCGTGCGCGCTGCTCGGCGGCGACGGGTTCCGCCGGGTACACGTACTCGTCCATGAACGCGAGGAGCCGCTCGCGGAGTTCCTCGGTCCGGGCGTCGAATGCGAAGTCCATGGGTGTGTCTCAGCCTTCCTGGCCGTTTTCGAAGGGCTGGAGGCCCTGGAGGGTGGTCAGACCGTGCTCGATGAACACCGGGACCAGATCGCCGATCCGGTCGAAGCCCGCGCCCACCGTCTGCCCGAGCGTGTAGCGGTAGTGGATGCCCTCGAGGATCACGGCGAGCTTGAACCAGGCGAAGGCGGTGTACCAGGCGATCGCGCCGGTGTCCCGCCCGGAGCGGGCGGCGTACCTCTCGATCAGCTCGGCCGGCGTCGGGTGGCCGGGAGCGCCGCTCGTCGTGCTGACCGGGGAGTCCGTCAGCCCCAGGTCCGAGCTGTACATCACCAGCAGCCCGAGATCGGTCAGCGGATCCCCGAGCGTGGACATCTCCCAGTCCAGCACCGCCCGGATCGTGTCGTCCGGGCCGCCGATCAGTACGTTGTCCAGGCGGAAATCCCCGTGCACCACGGTCGGGGCCGGGGAGACGGGGAGCGAGCGGCCGAGCGCGGCGTGCAGCTCGTCGATGCCCGCGAGCTCACGCCCCCGGGAGGCGTCGAGCTGCTTGCCCCAGCGCCGCAGCTGCCGGTCGAGGAAGCCCTCGGGGCGGCCGAAGTCGGCCAGGCCCACCGCCTGCGGATCCACCGCGTGCAGGTCGACCAGGGTGTCCACCAGACCCAGCACCGCCCGCCGGGTCCGCTCGGGCCCGAGCCCGGCGAGCTGGCCGGCGCTGCGGTACGGGACCCCGTCCACGTACTCCATCACGTAGAAGGGCGCCCCGAGGACCGACTCGTCGTCGCACAGGAGCACCGGCTCGGGCACCGGCACGGCCGTGCCGTGCAGCGCCCGGATGACCCGGTGCTCGCGCTTCATGTCGTGTGCCGTGGCCAGGACGTGCCCGAGCGGAGGGCGGCGCACCACCCAGCGGCCGGCCCCGTCGGTGATCTCGTACGTGAGGTTCGACCGCCCTCCTTCGATCAGCCGACCGTGCAGCGCCCCGGCCACGAGCCCGGGCCGCGCCCGGTCGAGATGGCCGCGCAGCCGCTCCAGGTCGAGGCCCCGGGGGCCGGGCGAAGCGGACTCTGACGCTGAGGTCATGGTGCGCACCTCCGTGCGGAGTGGACGAGAAGGAACGAACGAGTGCCATCATGCCGACCAGTCGGTATGTCGTCCAGTGCGCACGGCGAACGAGTGCGGGCCGGAGGGGGGTCCCCTCCGGCCCGCACCCCGGCTCACGCGTGGCAGAGGATCGGCGTCCCGCCGTTCATCACCGTCATGTCCTGGAGCACCGCCAGTATGTCCAGCGGCGCCCCCTCCGGTCCCCCGGCGAGCTCCGCGTACGCCCGGTGCAGGTTCGCCACCAGCCGCTCGCTCTCCCGCCAGGCCGCGAACTCGCCGAGATCGGCCTCGCGCGCCGCCTCCAGCGGGCTCAGCCCCTTGGCCCGGCCCTCCCGGGCCAGCTCGGCCACGTACCGCAGGTAGCGCTCGGTGGCCTCGTACGCCGACGGGTCCGTCAGCGGCCCGTGCCCCGGTACGACGGTCTCCGCGCCCAGCGAGCGCAGCAGCTCCAGCGCCCGCAGCGAACCGGCCAGCGAGCCCATCGCCAGGAAGGGCGTGCCCTCGGCGAAGACCAGGTCGCCGGTGAAGACGATGCCCTGCCGCGGCAGGAACACGATCGAGTCCCCGGTGGTGTGCGCGACGCCGGGGTGGATGACCCGGACCTCCGTCTCGCCGAGGTGGAAGGTCATCCGGTCGTTGTACGTGAGGTCCGGCGCGGTGATCTCGACCGAGCCGAAATCGGTGGCCGGCCAGATCAGTTCCAGCTGGTGCCCGGCCGCGATCTGTTCGGTGCGCGCGTTGTCGTGCCCGAGGATCAGCGCCTCGGGGGCGAAGACGGCGTTGCCGTACGTGTGGTCGCCGTGGTGGTGGGTGTTGACCACCGTGCGCGGCAGCGGCACCCCGGCCGCCACGACCGCCTCGCGCAGGGCCAGGGCCCGCCGCTCGGTGGCCGCGGTGTCGATGAGCAGGGTCCGGCCGCCGTCGCTCACGAAGCCGGCGTTGTTCAGGCACCAGCCGCCGTCCGGCTGGACGTAGGCGTACACCCCGGTCGCGGGCTGGACGAGGTACGGCTCTTCGGCGGTCATGCGTGCTCTCCCCGGGTCGCTCTGACAAGCGGTCAGCATCCTGCCAGTCGCGGCGGCGCCGGGGGAGGGCGGGGTCAGTGGTCGTCGTAGTGGCCGTCGTGCTCGGCGTGCCGGTGCCCGTCGTGCACGTAGTCCACGTGGTCGCCGTGCTGCACCGCCTCGTGCCCGCAGGCCGGCCCGTGGGCGTGGTCGTGGTCCTCGTGGGCGGCGTGCCCCGCGGGCTCGCACTCGTCCCAGTGCCCCGCGTGCTCGCGGTGCAGATGGCCGTCGTGCGCGTAGTCGACGTGGTCCCTGTGGGAGACCTCGGTGTGCCCGCAGTCGGGGCCGTGGGCGTGCGCGTGGGTGGAGTGTTCCCGGTGCATGGTCGTCATGGCGCCGAGGCTAATGCGGAACATCCCTTATCGCCCGTTCTGTTCCGGGCGGCGCGGACAAGCCGGATCATCCGACAGGCAGCTCAGAAGATGACCGCCACCGCGAACACGGACAGCGCCACCGTGCACGCCACCGCCGCCAGCGCCACCCGCGGCGCGAGCCCCGGTGGCCGGGCCGCCGCCAGCTGCCGCACCCGGCGGTGCGCGATCGCCAGGAACGCCAGCCAGATCAGCACGATCACCGCCGCCCCGAGCACCTCCACCGCGGAGCCCGACCCGCGCAGCGCCGTCCGCAGGGCCAGCACCGCCGTCACCGAGCACGCCAGCGTCGTACGCCGCCACGCCAGCCGGGTCCGCTCGGGCTGCAGCCCCGCGTCGCGGCCCGCCGCACCCGAGGCCGTCACGGCCGGCTCGTCCAGCCCATCAGCACCACCAGCACCATCGACACCGCGACCAGCCCCACCCCCAGGCTCAGCACCACCGGGAACCGGGAGATCGGCAGGTCCTCGCCCCGCCGCATCGCCCGCTCGCACCGCACCCAGTGGTTCACCGCCCGCAGCGCGCACGCGGCGCCCACCGCGAGCAGCGCGAGGGACATCCCGACCCGCACCCCCCAGCGCAGGTCCGGCAGGAACTGGTCCACCGCGAATCCGCCGCCCACCAGGGCGAGCGCGGTCCGGATCCAGGCCAGGAAGGTCCGCTCGTTGGCGAGCGAGAACCGGTAGTCGGGGGTCGCGCCCTCGTCCCTCACCCGCTGCGGCGCGAACCACAGGCGCACGTCCTTGACGAAGTCGATCACCCCGTCAATCTACTGGTGACGCTGCCGGTGCGCGCGCAGCCGCCGGTACGCCTCCAGTCCGTCCGGCACCCACTCCCACCCACCGTCCGCGACCCGCCCCGCCAGCTCCTCCTCGAAGAGCCACGTGTGCCAGGCCACCTCCGATTCCTGAGGCCGCACCGGCAGCTCGCAGCGCACCTCGTGCACGTACGACCACCAGGCTCCGCCCGGCCCCTCGTACAGGAACTTGAACAGCGGCGCCGGCTGCGCCAGCCCCACGACGCCCAGCTCCTCCCCGGCCTCCCGCAGCGCGGCCTCGGCGTAGCTCTCGCCCGCGCCGACCACCCCGCCCACGAACATGTCGTACGCGGAGGGGAAGACCAGCTTCGACGCCGTCCGCCGGTGCACGAAGATCCGTCCCCGCGCGTCCCTGGCCTGTACGAACACGCACCGGTGGAGCAGTCCGCCCGCGTACACCTCGCCCCGCGGCGCCCGCCCCGTCACCCGGTCGTCCCGGTCCACCACGTCCAGCACTTCGTCAGCAGCACTCACGCGGCTCATCCAACCACCGCTGTTGACTGGTTACCGCTCCGTAGCCAAGGATCTGCCCCACCACCGACCGGAGGACGGGTTCGCCATGACGTACGACGCAGACGTGATCGTGATCGGGGCGGGGCTCGCCGGCCTCGTGGCCACCGCCGAGCTCGTCGACGCGGGCCGCAAGGTCATCCTGCTCGACCAGGAGCCCGAGCAGTCGATCGGCGGACAGGCGCACTGGTCCTTCGGCGGGCTGTTCTTCGTCGACTCGCCCGAACAGCGGAGGATGCGGATCAAGGACAGCCGCGAGCTCGCCCTCCAGGACTGGCGCGGCACCGCCGGCTTCGACCGCGAGGAGGACGCCTGGCCGCGCCGCTGGGCCGAGGCGTACGTCGACTTCGCGGCCGGTGAGAAGCGTCCCTGGCTGCACGCCCGGGGCGTCCGCTTCTTCCCGGTGGTCGGCTGGGCCGAACGCGGCGGCTACGACGCCAACGGCCACGGCAACTCCGTACCCCGCTTCCACATCACCTGGGGCACCGGACCCGGCCTCGTCGCCCCCTTCGAGCGGCGGGTCCGCGCCGGGGTGGCCCGCGGCCTGGTGCGGCTCTGCTTCCGCCACCGGGTCACCGGGCTCGCCCGGACGGCCGGCGCCCTGGACACCGTGACCGGCGAGATCCTGGAGCCCTCGGACGCCGTACGGGGCACCGCGAGCGGCCGCGAGAGCACCGGGGCGTTCTCCCTCCGGGCCCAGGCGGTGATCGTGACCAGCGGCGGCATCGGCGGCAACCACGACCTCGTGCGCAGGCAGTGGCCGCAGCGGCTCGCCGCCCCGCCGCAGCGGATGCTCTCCGGGGTCCCGGCGCACGTGGACGGCCTGATGCTCGGCATAGCGGAGGAGGCCGGGGCCAGCCACAAGGACCGGATGTGGCACTACACCGAGGGCATCGAGAACTGGAACCCGATCTGGGCCAGGCACGGCATCCGCATCCTGCCCGGCCCGTCCTCGCTCTGGCTCGACGCCACCGGCAAGCGGCTGCCCGTACCGCTCTTCCCCGGGTTCGACACCCTCGGCACCCTCGACCACATCATGAAGACCGGCCACGACCACACCTGGTTCGTGCTCAACCAGCGCATCATCGGCAAGGAGTTCGGCCTCTCCGGCTCCGAGCAGAACCCGGACCTGACCGGCAAGTCGGTCCGCGACGTCATCGACCGGGCGCGCCAGGCCGTACCGGGGCCGGTGAAGGCCTTCATGGAACACGGCGCGGACTTCGTCGTCGAACGCGACCTCGCCTCGCTGGTGCGCGGCATGAACGCGGTCACCAAGGAAGACCTGCTCGACGAGGAGACCGTCCGCCGGGAGGTCGTGGCCCGGGACCGGGAGATCGCCAACCCCTTCACCAAGGACCTCCAGGTGACGGCCATCCACGGCGCCCGCAGGTACCTCGGCGACAAGCTGATCCGCACCGCCGCCCCGCACCGGATCCTCGACCCGAAGGCGGGCCCGCTGATCGCCGTACGGCTCTCCATCCTGACCCGCAAGTCCCTGGGCGGCCTGGAGACCGACCTGTCGTCCCGGGTCCTCACCGGGTCGGGCGAACCGCTGCCCGGCCTGTACGCGGCGGGTGAGGCGGCCGGCTTCGGCGGCGGCGGGGTCCACGGCTACCGCGCCCTGGAGGGAACCTTCCTGGGCGGCTGCATCTTCTCGGGCCGCGCGGCCGGCCGCGCCGCGGCCGAGGCGGTGGGCTGACCCCTCAGGGGATCGGGAGTATCTCGACGACCCGGAAGCGTTCCGCGACGACCGGCGTGTCGTCGGCCACCGTGAACTCCGGGTCGCCGAGCACCTCCCGGATCTGCGGACCGTGCCAGTACCGCTCGTGCGCAGCGCGCCATTCGGCCACGGACCTGTACCCCTCGCCCTCGTCCAGCGCGTGCGCGAGGTCCACCTCCGCGAGCGGCAGCACCCGTACGCCCGTCACCTCCAGGACGGCCACCGGACGCTCCGCGGAGTCCATGACCGCCATCCGCTCGCTCACCACCGGCAGCGGATCGCCCACGACGGTCGCCGCCGCGGTGGCCGCGAACGAGTTGAATCGCGCCAACTGTCCTCATCTCCACACCAGTTGAAACGCGCCACGCAGTGGACTGGACCTTGACGCGGAGCTGTGCGTACCGGTTTGCTGTGCGTGATCATCCAGCCAAACCGTCCGCCCGCGCCCGTGTTCTGGAGGGAAACCCGCGGATGTCCCCGCCTCCGCCGCCCCTCGGCCGCGCCCGCAAGCGGGACGCCCAGCTCTTCGACCCGGCCCTGTGCGACACCGAACTGGTCGACGTGCGGTCCCAGTTCACCCAGGGCCGGTGGGCCAAGGCCCGCTCCCTCCTCGTCACCACCGGCGACGACTGGGACCGCCGCGGCCACCGCCTCGTCGTGCTCGCCGAAACCCCGGCCGCCACCGCCTGGGCCCGCGAATGGCTGCTCGCCGAACCCGAGAGCCCCGACGCCGCCACCCTGCTCGCCTGCGCCGCCGTCTTCACCGCCCTGCGCCGCAAGGGCACCCCCGAGGCCGCCGAGGAGGCCTGCCGCCGGGCCGCCGCCCTGCTCCCCGCCGACCCCACCCCCTGGCTGGGGCTGCTCATGCTCACCCGTGCCTTCGGCACCGAGGAGGAGTTCAGCCGCCACTTCGACCAGGTCCGGGCCCGCCACCGCGAGCACCACCACGCCCACCACCTGATGGTCGCCAAGCTGGCCGAGCACACCCCCGCCGCCGGCCAGGACCCGCTCCACGAGGTCTACGACTTCGCCGCCTGGGCCGCCGAGGAGTCCCCGGCCGACTCCCCGCTCGCCGTCCTCCCGGTCATCGCCCACGCCGAGCGCTACCGGGTGCTCGCCGCCACCCCGGGCCGCACCCCCGACGGGGCAGCCGCCCACTGGTCGAGCCGCCGGGCCCGCCAGGTGCTGCGCTCCGCCTTCGACTGGTGGCTGGAGTGGGAGCGCGAGGACCACCCCCGCAACCGGGTCGACCTCAACTTCCTGGCCCACGCCAAGCTCTGCGAGGGCCGCCCGGCCGAAGCCGCCGCACTCTTCCACCGCATCGGCAGCCATGCCACCCCCGCCCCCTGGTCCTACCCGGACCTCGACCCGCACAAGGCCTTCCTCGCCGCCCGCAGCGTCGCGCTCGGCACGGCCTGAAGCGGCAGGGCTGCACAGCACCCCGCTCGACCGCACCCCCGCCCCGCACGACCTTCCCCCGGACCTTCCCCCGAAAGGACCCGCCATGGCGACGGGCAGATCCACCACGCTCGGCACCGCGCCCGAGATCCGCACCTACAAGGGCCAGGACCGCGCCCTGCGCGCCGACCGCCTCGGCACCGCCGGACTGCTGCTCTCCGTACTCGCCGCCAGTGCGCCCCTGATGGTGGTCGCCGGCGTGATGCCCACCACCTTCGGTGTCATGGGCATCGTCGGCCAGCCCCTGCTGTTCGTGATCCTCGGCGTCGTGCTCGCGCTCTTCGGCATCGGCTACGCCGAGATGAGCCGACACGTCCACAACGCCGGCGCCTTCTACGCGTACATCGCCCGCGGCCTCGGCCCCACCGCGGGCGCAGGCGCCTCCCTCGTCGCCCTCGTCGCGTACAGCGCCATGCAGGTAGGCGTCTACGGCATCCTCGGCTTCGAGGTCTCCGGCCTCTTCGCCACCTACCTCCGGATCGACCTCGCCTGGTGGATACCGGCCCTGGCGGCCGTCGCCCTCACCGGCGCGCTCGGCTGGCTCAAGATCGACCTCAATGCCAAGGTCCTCGGAGTCCTCCTCCTCATCGAGGTCGTCCTCGTCCTCGTCTTCGACATCGCCGCCCTCGGCAAGCCCGCCGCCGAAGGCATCTCGCTGCACGCCTTCAACCCCGAGACCCTGAGCGGACCCGGCCTCGGCACGGCCCTGTGCTTCTGCATCGCCGCCTTCGTCGGCTTCGAGCAGTCCCCGGTCTATGCCGAGGAGACCAGCAAGCCCCACATCGTCGTCTCCCGCGTGATGTTCCTGGCCGTCGGCTTCGTCGCCCTCTTCTTCGCGTTCAGCGCCTGGGCCCTCACCGTCGCCACCGGCCCCTCCGAGGTGGTCAAGAGCTCCGCCGAAGCCGGACCCGGCCTGCTCTTCCAGCTCACCGAGGCCCGCCTCGGCACCACCTTCACCGACGTCCTGCACGTCCTCTTCGTGACCGGCATGTTCGCCGCCATGCTCAGCTTCCACAACGTGGTGGCCCGCTACGCCTTCGCCATGGGCCGCGAGGGCCTGCTCCCGGCCGCCTTCGGACGGACCAACGCGGGCACCGGTGCCCCTGCCACCGGCTCGCTCCTGCAGACCGTCGTGTCCGTCCTCGTCGTCCTGGCCTTCGCCGTCACCGACGACAAGCCGGCCGGGGACCCCACCACGCCCGTCCTGCACCTGTTCACCTGGATGGGCAACGTCGGCGCCCTCGGCGTGACCCTCCTCATGGCCGCCGCCTCCTTCGCCGTCATCGCCTTCTTCGTCCGCCGCGGCACCGCCGGCGCCCAGATCTGGCGGCTCGTCGCGGCCGGTGCCGCAGGGATCGCCCTGCTCGCCATCGCCGTCTACACGGTGAAGGACTTCGACGTCCTGGTCGCCGCCGAGAAGGGCTCCGCGCTCAGCTGGGTCCTGCCCGGGATCATCGGCGCGTCCGCCGCGGGCGGACTGCTGTACGGGGCCGTCCTGCGCGGCCGCCACCCCGAGGTGCACGCCCGCATCGGCCTCGGCAACGAGGCCTTCCGCCTCGACCAGGCCGCGGAGGCCGACCCCCGCACCTGAGGTCCGCTGCTGCGAGCCGCTGCCTCGCTTTCCAGTGCATGCATTGCCCCCGGCATCCGTTTCCATGGTCGCCGGGGGTTTCTGCGTGGGGAGGCCGGGTTTTGGCCAGGGCCGGGGCTCATGGTCTCCTGGGGCGACAAAAACCACCGGAACCCCGCACAGGTGACACCACCCAGCTCCCCTGCACGGCGGTCCGGGTCTGCCTGTCCCACCCACGAAGGCGAAGTCCTACATGAGTGACCGCACCTTGACCGAGGCCCCCGCCCCGGCGTCCTCCCGCCACGTCGACGCCGGTGACGAGGGGTACAGCAAGGACCTCAAGTCCCGCCACATCAACATGATCGCCATCGGCGGGGCGATAGGCACCGGCCTGTTCCTGGGCGCCGGAGGCCGGCTCGCCAACGCGGGCCCCTCCCTCGCGATCGCCTACGCGGTGTGCGGCATCTTCGCCTTCTTCGTCGTCCGGGCCCTCGGCGAGCTCGTGCTCTACCGCCCCTCCTCCGGCGCGTTCGTCTCCTACGCGCGCGAGTTCATGGGGGAGAAGGGCGCCTACACGGCCGGCTGGCTGTACTTCCTGAACTGGTCCACGACCACCGTGGCCGACATCACCGCCGCCGCGACCTACGCGCACTTCTGGTCCATGTTCACCAGCGTCCCGCAGTGGGTCCTCGCCCTGATCGCCCTCGCCGTGGTCCTCACCGCGAACCTGATCTCGGTGAAGTACTTCGGCGAGATGGAGTTCTGGTTCTCCCTGGTCAAGGTCGCGGCCCTGGGCATCTTCCTGCTCGTCGGCATCTACCTGGTCGTCACCGGCCACCCGATCGACGGCCACACCCCCGGCCTGTCCTCCATCACCGACAACGGCGGCATCTTCCCGTCCGGCATGCTCCCGATGCTCCTGCTGCTCCAGGGCGTGGTCTTCGCGTACGCCTCCGTCGAGCTGTGCGGAGTCGCCGCCGGCGAGACCGAGAACCTCGAGAAGATCATGCCGAAGGCGATCAACTCGATCATGTGGCGCGTCGGCCTCTTCTACGTCGGCTCGGTGATCCTGCTGGCGCTGCTGCTCCCGTACACCTCGTACTCCTCGGACCAGAGCCCCTTCGTCACCGTCTTCGACAAGCTGGGCGTCCCCGGCGCCGCCGGCGTCATGAACCTGGTCGTCCTGACCGCCGCGCTCTCCAGCCTGAACTCCGGGCTCTACTCCACCGGCCGCATCCTGCGCTCGATGGCCATGTCCGGCTCCGCGCCGAAGTTCACCGCCCGCATGAACAAGGGCAAGGTCCCCTACGGCGGCGTGCTCTTCACCGCCGCCTTCGGCCTCGCCGGTGTCGGCCTGAACTACCTGATGCCGAAGGACGCCTTCGAGCTCGTCCTGAACTTCGCCTCGCTGGGCATCCTCGGCACCTGGGCGATGGTCATGATCTGCTCGCTCTTCTTCTGGCGCCGCGCGCAGGAGGGCAGCCTGGAGCGCCCGTCCTACCGCCTGCCCTGGGCCCCGTACACGCAGATCGTCACGCTGGCGTTCCTGGTCGCCGTACTGGTCCTGATGTGGTGCGACGGCGGCGTCGGCCGCACCACGGTCCTGTGGGTCCCCGTCATCGGTGCCGCCCTCGTCGGCGGCTGGTTCCTGGTCCGCCGCCGCGTGGCGGAGATCGCCGCGAACCGCTGACCGACCCCGGACGCCCGCCGCCAAGCAGAAGGACCCCGCCCGAGGGCGGGGTCCTTCTGCTGTGTCGTGAGGCTTTGGATCAGGCCTTCTTGACCACGCCGGACTTCAGCTGCATGGCACCGAAGCCCTCGATCCTGCAGTCGATGTCGTGGCCGTCCACACCGTCGATGAGCCGGATGTTGCGCACCTTCGTGCCCGCCTTGATCCCGGACGGGCTGCCCTTGACCTTGAGGGCCTTGACCACGGTCACGCTGTCGCCGTCGCTGAGCACGTTGCCCACGGCGTCCTTGACGACCTTCTCGCCGGAACCCTCCCCGGCCTGCGCACCGCCCTCGGCGGGAACCCATTCGTGGCCGCACTCGGGGCACACCACGAGGGCGTTCATCTCGTAGGTGTACTCACAGGAGCATTTCGGGCAAGGGGGAAGGTTCTCGATCACGGCTTCAGGGTAGCCGCAGCGAGAACAGGCCGGACAACGCGAAGAACCCCACCGAAGTGGGGTTCTCGCTCTGTGTCCGAGGGGGGACTTGAACCCCCACGCCCGATAAAGGGCACTAGCACCTCAAGCTAGCGCGTCTGCCATTCCGCCACCCGGACAAGGTATCTGTCTCGCGTCCCTCGCGGGCCGTTCCGACGTGGAAAACATTACCAAACATTCCGGGGTCCTCGATCACACCCCCCGACGGCCGAGGATCCCCTTGGGGAGAGCGGGGTGAAGCGGGAGGATGGGGAGGCAGTCGGTACCGATCAGTGGGAGGAAGCAGCGTGAGCGAGTCGAGCGCGGGCAGGACCGTCTCGGGCGAGGACGAGGTCGTCGACCTCTGCCGGGACCTCATCCGGATCGACACCAGCAACTACGGGGACCACTCCGGTCCCGGGGAGCGCAAGGCGGCCGAGTGGGTCGCCGAGAAGCTCGCCGAGGTCGGGCTGGAGCCGCAGATCTTCGAGTCCCACAAGGGGCGCGCCTCGACCGTCGCGCGCATCGAGGGGGAGGACCCGTCGCGGCCGGCCCTGCTGATCCACGGGCACACCGACGTGGTCCCGGCCAACGCGGCCGACTGGACGTACGACCCCTTCTCGGGCGAGATCGCCGACGGCTGCGTGTGGGGCCGCGGGGCCGTCGACATGAAGGACATGGACGCGATGACGCTGGCCGTCGTGCGCGACCGTCTGCGCAGCGGCCGCAAGCCCCCGCGGGACATCGTGCTGGCCTTCCTCGCGGACGAGGAGGCGGGCGGCGTGTTCGGCGCCCGGCACCTCGTGGACAAGCACCCCGGGCTCTTCGACGGGGTCACCGAGGCGATCGGCGAGGTCGGCGGCTTCTCGTTCACCGTCAACGAGAACCTGCGGCTGTACCTGGTGGAGACCGCCCAGAAGGGTATGCACTGGATGCGGCTCACGGTGGAGGGCACCGCGGGCCACGGCTCGATGACGAACAACGACAACGCCATCACGGAGCTCTGCGAGGCCGTGGGCCGCCTCGGCCGCCACCAGTGGCCGGTGAGGGTCACCAAGACCGTACGGAGCTTCCTGGACGAGCTCTCGGACGCACTCGGCACCCCGCTCGACCCGGACGACATGGACGCGACCCTCGCCAAGCTCGGCGGCATCGCCAAGATGGTCGGCGCGACCCTGCGCAACTCGGCGGCCCCGACCATGCTCGGCGCCGGCTACAAGGTCAACGTCATCCCGGGCCAGGCCACCGCGCACGTCGACGGCCGCTTCCTGCCCGGCTACGAGGACGAGTTCTTCGCCGACCTGGACCGGATCCTCGGGCCGCGCGTGAAGTACGAGGACGTGCACGGGGACAGGGCGCTGGAGACGGACTTCGACGGGAAGCTCGTCGACGCCATGCAGGGCGCCCTCAAGGCCGAGGACCCGATCGCGCGGGCGGTCCCGTACATGCTCTCCGGCGGTACGGACGCGAAGTCCTTCGACGACCTCGGCATCCGCTGCTTCGGGTTCGCCCCGCTGCAGCTGCCGCCGGAGCTGGACTTCGCCGGGATGTTCCACGGAGTGGACGAGCGGGTGCCGGTCGACGGGCTGAAGTTCGGCGTGCGTGTGCTGGACCGATTCATCGACAACTGCTGAGAATCGGCAAGGTGTGCGTTTCTCACTGGGAAGAGTGAATGCACTCATACGCTCGTAGCCCTGGTGATGCCTCCTCGTTACAGGTGGTGCGGTCCGCGGCTGGGACCGCAATTGCCAACTAGGAGGAACAATGTTCAAGAAGGTTGTAGCTGCTGCGGCTGCCACTGGTGGTCTGGTTCTCGCGGGTGCGGGCCTGGCCCAGGCCGACGCGGGTGCCCAGGGTGCGGCCATCGGCTCCCCGGGCGTTCTGTCCGGCAACGTCGTCCAGGTCCCGGTCCACGTTCCCGTGAACGTCTGCGGTAACACGGTCAACATCATCGGCCTGCTGAACCCGGCCTTCGGCAACACCTGCGTCAACGCCTGACGTTTCTGAAGTCTTGGGCCCCGGAGCGCATTCCAGCGCTCCGGGGCCGCCGGGCTTCAGGGCCCGGCCGTTCGTACATCGCAGGGGGACAAACGCAATGCGACGACAGGCAGCGGTCACCAGGAAGACCCTGATCACCATGGCGGCGGCGGGGGGTGTGCTCGCGCTGGGTGGGGGTTACGCACACGCGGACTCCGGCACGTCCGGCCATGCCGTGAACTCTCCGGGCGTGGCGTCCGGGAACTCCGACCACGTACCCGTGGATGCTCCGGTGAACATCTGCGGCAACACCATCTCGGTGGTGGGGCTGCTCAACCCGGCCTTCGGGAACCGGTGTTCCAACGACTCGGCCACGCCGAACCACCCCGGTCACCCGGGGCACCCGGGCAACCCCGGCCACCCGGCCGAGCCCGATGAGCCGGACGAGCCGTGCGACGAGGACGAACCGCACCACCCGGGCCACCCCGGCAACCCGGGCCACCCCGGCACTCCTGGCAACCCCGGGACTCCCGGCAACCCCGGAACCCCGGGCACGCCCGGTCAGCCCGGCACTCCGGGCACGCCCGGCAACCCCGGCCAGCCCGGCACTCCTGGCACTCCGGGCAACCCCGGAACCCCGGGCAACCCCGGCCAGCCCGGCAACCCCGGCACTCCGGGCAACCCCGGAACCCCCGGCCAGCCCGGCAACCCGGGTACACCCGGCAACCCAGGTACGCCCACCGGGCCCGGCGCGGGCGGTCTCACGCCCGTCACCCACCCCGGCCAGGGGATCGCGCCGGCCCAGCAGGCCGGACTCGCCGCCACCGGCGCGGGAGACGTCCTCGGCGTGGGCCTTCCGCTCGCCGCGGGCACACTGCTGGCGGGGGCCGTGCTCTACCGGCGCGCCCGCAACGCCGCCTGACGGGCGGCGGCGGCCGTACGGCGCGGGCCCCGATCCGGGGCCCGCGTCACCCGTCCCGCGTCACCCGTCCCGCGTCACCCGTCCCGCGTCACCAGGTGGCGCGGACCTGACGGATGATCCTCCGGCGCAGCCGTACCCGGCGGCTGCCGTCCCGGTACAGCGCCAGCCGGTCGATCTCCCAGTTCCCGTACTCGGCATGGTCGGTGAGCAGGCGGGTCGCCTCCTTGCGGGGCACACCGCGGGGCACGTACACGTCGACAAATTCGTATTCCGGCATCGCATCTATTGTGCGGGCAGAGCCCTGCTACGGATAGCGTCTGCACTATGTCTGATGCCGCTCTGCCCAGTGTTGCCGAGGTACGCGCCGCCGCCGAGGCGGTCAAGGCCGCTCTCGACCGCCACCTCGCCGCGGTCGAGAGCAGGATCGGGGACGAGGACCCGGCCGTCTACGCCGCCTTCAACGAACTCGCCGCCGCCGCCGAGGAGTACGACGAGCTCCTCTACGACCGCTACGACGAGGTCACCCCGTTCGAGATCCCCACGCCCGAGGACGGTGTCCCGTACACCGGCCCGGCGGAGCCCGCGGCCTTCAGCGTGCTCATCCGCCGTGACTACGCCGTCGTCGAACCGCCGAGGCTGATCGCCCAGGCCGAGCGCGTCGCTGCGCACGACCGCGAGGCCGAGCTCGCCCTCGACGGTGGTACCGCCGGTGCGCTGGGCGTGCTCTTCGGGGAGTACGAGCCCGACGAGATCGCCTCCCGCTACAAGGAGTTCGGCCTGGAGGAGGGGGACTCCACGCTCTGGATCGCGGCCTCGGAGGAGGTGACGGAGCCGGGGGAGTGGCTGGGCTCGCCCTTCGGGCACACCGATCCGCAGGACGTACTGCACCGGTTCGACGTCAGCTCCGTCTTCGACGAGGAGACCGACGACTTCGACGGGGACGAGGAAGAGGGCGCGGGCGGCCAGGCGGCCCGGCCCGGCCTGACCCCCGCCTGATCCCGTTCCGCGCACACGACACCGCGGCCCCCGTCCCGGAAGGGCGGGGGCCGCGGTGCGTACGGGTCACTCCGGGATCATCGCGGTGTCACTCCGGCTGCTCCTGCGCCGCCGCCACGAGCGCCCGCAGCAGGCCGGTCAGCCGGGTCGTACGCGGCTTCGGCAGCACCCCGGCGACCGCCTGCGGCAACGCCTGGTCGACGCCGTGCACCACGGAAAGGTGCCGCTCCGCCCGCCCGAACGCCGTGTACACCCAGTCCCGGGAGAGGGCCTGCTCGGCGTCCTTGGGCAGCACGACCACCGCGGCCGGCCAGCGCGCGCCGACGGCCTGGTGCGCCGTCACCGCCCAGCCGTGCCGCACCTGCGCCTCCACCCGCTCCTTCGGTACGACGATCCGCGCGCCGGCCGCGTCCAGGTGCAGCCCCTGCGCGTCGGCCGACACCACCCGGGCCGGGACGGCCCGCCCGGGCGCGGGCACGTGCACGACGCGGTCGCCGGGGTCGAAGCCGCCGAACCGGCCGGGGCCCGGGTTCAGCCGCTCCTTGAGGGCCGCGTTGAGCGCCCTCGTACCCGCCGGGCCGCCGTGGCCCGGGGTGATCACCTGGACCGCGTCGGCCGGGATCCCGAAGGCGCGCGGTACGGACTCGGCCACCAGCTGCACGGCGCGGTGGACGGCCTCCCCGGCGGCCTGCACCGGGACGATGACGACCTCCTTGCCGGGGGCGTCGACCTGGTGGAGCTCGCCGATGCCGATGCCCGAGACGAGTTCGCCGATCGGGCCGGGGTCGGGGGTGCGGGAGACCAGCTGCGGGCAGGCGCGGGCCGCCAGGACATCGGCGAACACCCGGCCGGGTCCGGCGGATCCGAGTACACCGGGGTCCCCGGAGAGCACCAGGCGGGCCCCGTCGGGAACGGACTCGACGAGCGCGGCGGCGGTCTCCACGTCCAGCTGCGGGGCGTCGAGGACCACGAGCAGGTCCACGGCGAACTGCCCGTCGGCGTCCCGGCCGGGCCCGGCGGCGCCGGAGAGCAGGTCCGCGACGGTGACGGCGCCGTGCGCCGGGGTGTGCGCGGCCAGGCAGACGCGCAGGCCCTGGTCGCGGGCGGCGGCCAGCAGGGCCAGCGGTTCGGCGCGGGCGGCCTCGCCGCCGGTGTGGGTGACCAGGCCGTGGCCGGAGACGGCGCGGATCAGGTCGGCGCCGGGGCCGGCGGTGGCGGCCTTCTCCCAGTCCGCCGGATCGCCGAAGGTGTTGGCCAGCCGGGCCAGGCCGTCGGCCAGGCTCTCCTCGGCCAGCGCGTAGCCCTCCAGGCCGACGAGCACGCGGACGGGCTGCTCCTCGCCTTCGGCGGCGGGCGGGCCGAGCGGCTCCTGGAAGACGAGGACGGCGCCCTCGCCGATGGCCTGCTCCAGGGACTCGGCGGGGTCCGGGACGCCGTACTGGGCGAGGGCGGCTTCGAGGGTCGGTGCTTCGAGGGCGGTGTGCCCCTTGAGCGCGGCCTGCTCCAGCAGCCAGCCGAGGAGCGAGGCGGCCCGCCGCTCGTCGCCGGGACCCGCGCCCTGGCCGAGCAGGGCACGGGCGAAGCCGTCGGCCTGGGTGGGGCGCACGCCGGCGACGGCGAGGAGCCGCCAGGGGTCGTGGGCGAGCTGCTCGGCGGCGTCCTCGCCGAGGGCGGTGGCGGCCGGGAGGGCCAGTGCCTCGGGGGCGCCGCCGCGGGCGAGCACGGCGCGCACGCCGTCGACTCCCGCGGCGGTCGGGGCCGCGGCCGCGGGTTGGGGGGCCCGGGGGGCGGCCGGAGCCTCCGGGGCCCGGCGGGGGGCGGTGGGGGCCTCGTCGAAGTACACGGGGGAGGGCTTCTCCCCGCTCTCCACGGCCCGTACGGCGGCCAGCAGGTCGGCGGCCTTCCCGCTGAGGTTGGCCCCGGCCTCCACGGGCCCCTGCCGCTCCGCCTTGCGGCGGGCGATGCGCTCCCGCTCCACCTTCTGCGCGGCCAACTCGGCGGCGGCCTCGCTGACCACCGGCTGCGCGGCTTCCTCCGAGCCGCTCGGGGCCGCGGGCTCCGCGGCTTCCTGCGCCGCGCCGGCCTCGTCCTGCGTCGCGCCGGCCTCGTCCTGCGTCGCGCCGGGTGCGACCGCACCGGGGTCGGTGGGCCGGTCGTCCGTCCCGGCTCCTCCTGCGGGGCTTTCCCCCGCCCCGGTTTCCGAGGGTGGGGGCTCGGCCTGACGCCCGGCTTCGCCGGCGCCCTGCGGCTCCGCCGCTCCCGTGCTCCCGGCTTCGCCGGAGGGGGAGTCCTCGGCGCCCTGCGGCTCCACCAGGTCCGGGTCGGGGGCGGGCGTGGGGGCCGCGGAAGCGGCTTGCGCGGCTTGGCGGTCCGTGCTCACAGCGTGCTCCAGTCGTGGTCGGGGTAGCGGTGCACGGGCGCCGACACATCGTCCAGCGCCCGGCAGATCTCCTCCGGAAGAGTAAGCGGCTCCACCGACAACGCCTCGCTGAGCTGCGCGGACGTCCGCGCGCCCACGATCGGCGCGACCACCCCGGGCCGGTCCCGGATCCAGGCCAGAGCCACCTGCAGCGGGGTCACCGCCAGCCCCTGGGCGGCCGTGGCCACCGCGTCCACGATGCCGCCCGCCGCCTCGTCCAGGTACGGGTCCACGAAGCCGGCCATGGTCGGGGAGGCGGCCCGGGAGTCCGCCGGGGTCGTACCGTCCCGGTACTTGCCCGTCAGGACGCCGCGGCCCAGCGGGGAGGAGGGGAGCAGCCCGACGCCCAGGTCCAGGGCCGCGGGCAGGACCTCGCGCTCCACGCCCCGCTGGAGCAGCGAGTACTCCATCTGCGCCGATGCCAGTCGCGTCCGCGCCCCCGGCGCCGCCAGCTGCCACGTCGCCGCCTTCGCCAGCTGCCAGCCCGAGAAGCCGGCCACCCCCGCGTACCGGGCCCGGCCGCTGCTCACGGCCAGGTCCAGCGCTTGGAGGGTCTCCTCCAGCGGGGTCGTCGGGTCGAACGCGTGCACCTGCCACAGGTCGACGTGGTCCGTGCCGAGCCGGGACAGCGAATCGTCCAGCGCGGCCAGGAGGTGCCCGCGCGATCCGTCGACCCGGCGGTCGGCGGCCCGGACCGAGCCCGACTTCGTCGCGATCACCAGGTCACGGCGCGGGACCAGCCCGTCGATCAACTGCCCCAGCAGGTACTCCGCCTCACCGCCCCCGTACACGTCGGCGGTGTCGACGAGCGTCCCGCCCGCCTCCCAGAACGTCTTCAACTGCTCGGCAGCGCCCGACTCGTCCGGACCCTCCGCGGAACGGCCCCAGGTCAGGGTGCCGAGGCCGATCCGGGACACGCGCAGTCCGGTGCGGCCGAGATGCCTCTGCTCCATGACCGCTGAGACTACTGGGGCACTGCCGCGGGAGGCCTTGGCGCGCTACAGTCCCCCGCAGACGTACGTTACTGATCGGTAAACCGGCAACACCGTAAGGGGACGACACATGCGGCTCGGCATCAATCTCGGCTACTGGGGCGCTGGCATGGACGCCGACAACCTGGCCGTGGCCCAGGAGGCGGACCGCCTCGGCTACGACGTCTGCTGGGCGGCGGAGGCCTACGGCTCCGACGCCCCGACCGTGCTCGCCTGGGTCGCCGCCCAGACCGAGCGCATCGACGTCGGCTCCGCGATCCTCCAGATCCCGGCCCGCCAGCCCGCGATGACCGCCATGACGGCCGCCACCCTCGACTCCCTCACCAAGGGCCGCTTCCGGCTCGGCCTCGGCGTCTCCGGCCCCCAGGTCTCCGAGGGCTGGTACGGCGTCAAGTTCGACAAGCCGCTCGCCCGCACCCGCGAGTACGTGGAGATCGTCCGCAAGGCCATGACCCGCGAGCGCCTCAGCTACGAGGGCGAGCACTGGACCCTCCCGCTGCCCGGCGGCCCCGGCAAGCCGATCAAGCTCACCGTGCACCCGGAGCGCGAGCACATCCCGCTCTACATCGCCGCCATCGGGCCCAAGAACCTGGAGCAGACCGGCGAGATCGCCGACGGCGCCCTGCTCATCTTCCCCGCCGCCGAGCACCTGGAAGCCACCGCGCTCACCCACATCCGGGCGGGCCGCGAGAAGGCCGGACTGACCATGGAGGGCTTCGACGTCTGCCCGACGGTCCCGCTGGCCGTCGGCGAGGACGTGACCGCTCTGGCCGACATGTTCCGCCCGTACACCGCCCTGTACGTCGGCGGCATGGGCAGCCGGAAGCAGAACTTCTACAACCAGCTCGCCCAGCGCATGGGCTACGAGAAGGAAGCCGCCGAGATCCAGGACAAGTACCTGGCGGGCGACAAGACGGGCGCGGCCGCGGCCGTCCCGCACTCCCTGATCGACTCGACCACCCTGCTCGGCTCCGTCGAGCGGATCGCGGACGGGATGCGGGCCTACGCCGAGGCCGGGGTCACCACCCTCACGCTCGCCCCGGCCGGTTTCACCCTGGACGAGCGGATCACCGCCCTGCGGGCCGGCACGGAGGCCATGGAGCGCGCCGGCCTGGCGTGAGTCCGGGAGGGGCCTCTGCGGCCGTGGTGGGGGCTCGGGGGTCTTCCCCGCCACGGCCGACACAGGCACAACGCGGGCGGCGCCCTCCGGGTTACGCCCGCGCCCCCACGCCTTCCCGTCGTTCATTCGGCCGAGTGGCGCCACCCCACGGTTGCCGGGCCCCCGGATCGGCCGTTGACTCGATGCATGCTCTCTGCCCGCAGCCTGTTCCAGGAGATCGTCGACAATGACGACTCGTTCCAGCTGTTCTGCTCCATCGCCGCCAGCGGGGAGTCCCAGGGCGGCTGGGAGAACGCCCGGATCGCGGCGCTGGTGCCCGGGGGCATGCGCGAGCTCGCGCCGAAGATCACCCGGCACGGCGCCGACGAGGACAAGCACGGCCGGATCTTCAACGCCCTGCTCCGCAAGCGCGGCCTGCCGCCCGTCCCCGTGCCGCCGGAGACCGACTACACCATGCTGCTGGAGCGGCGCGGCATCGGCCTCGCGCACGAGAAGCTGCGCCGCGACGAGCCGCTGACCGAGGAGGACATCCTCGTCTACCTCGCCCACAGCCGGGTCACAGAGCAGCGCGCCGCCGACCAGATGCTCATGCTCGTCCGGTGGTTCGGGGACCACCCCGAGGTCGGCAGGGCCGTCCGCATGATCAGCCACGACGAGGACAACCACCTCGCCTACTGCCACGAGGAGCTGCTCCGCCTCGTCCGCGCGGGGCACGGCCGGACCGTCCAGCGGGCGCTGCGCGACAGCGCCCTCGCCGAGATCTCCATCTACCGGGACGTGAGCCTCGCCGTCATGGACCACATGGGCCGGCTGCTGCGCTGGCCCGCGCCCAAGGCGGCCGCGCTGGCCGCCGGGATCCGCGCGACGTACGCGTACGAGCGGTTCGCCGGCTGGCACCGGATGATCGGCCTGCGCATGCCGGAGCGGCGCGACGCGCTGGGCGGCGTACCGGTGACCACGCCCGAGTACGCGTGACGCCGCTGCCGGCTACAGCCAGCCGCGGGTCTTGAACAGGCGGTGCAGGCCCAGACAGGCGCCCACCATCACCAGGATCACGACCGGATAGCCCCAGGGCTGCCGCAGCTCCCACATGTGGTCGAAGTTCATCCCGTAGATGCCCGCCACCATCGTCGGGACGGCCGCCATCGCCGCCCACGCCGAGATCTTGCGCATGTCGTCGTTCTGCCGGACGCCCATCTGCGCCAGGTGCGCGGCCAGGGCGTCCGACAGCAGCCGGTCCAGGCCCTCGATGTACTCGCTCGCCTTGGTCAGGTGGTCGGCGACGTCGCGGAAGAACGGCTGCGCGTGCTCGTGCACGAAGGGCACGTTCCCGAAGGCCAGCCGGTCCATCGGCTGGAGCAGCGGGCTCGTCGCCCGGCGGAACTCCAGCACCTGCCGCTTGAAGCCGTAGATCCGGGCGGCGGTGTTCTTGGTGTCCGTGGCCTGCGGAGCGAAGACGTCCGCCTCCACCTCCTCCAGGTCGGCCTGGAGCTCGGCCGCGACCTCGATGTAGTGGTCGACCACCGCGTCGGACACCGCGTACAGCACCGCCGTCGGACCGTGCCGCAGGACCTCCGGCTCGTGCTCCAGCCGGTGGCGTACGGCGCGCAGCGCGGCTCCCTCGCCGTGCCGGACCGTGACCACGAAGGAGTCTCCGATGAAGAGCATCAGCTCGCCCGTGGTCACCGTGTCGGTGTCGTCGTCGTACATGACCGGCTTGAGGACGACGAACAGCGAGTCGTCGTACACCTCCAGCTTGGGGCGCTGGTGCGCGGTCAGCGCGTCCTCCACCGCCAGCCTGTGCAGCCGGAACTCCTTGCTGACGTGCTCGAACTCCTCCTCCGTCGGCTCGTACATGCCGACCCAGAGGAAGGCGTCCCCACTGGCCCGCGCCTCGTCGAGGGCGTCCGAGAGATCCTCGGGCGCAGGAGAGCGGCGGCCGTCCCGGTACATGGCGCAGTCGACTATCACGGACGGCATTCTCCCCCGCCCGCACCCGGCCCGCACGCAGCGGCCACGCCTTAGGCTGAGCGCCATGGCCACGCTGATCCTCGTACGACACGGGCGGTCCACCGCCAACACCGCAGGGCTGCTCGCCGGATGGACGCCGGGAGTGGCCCTTGACGAGCGCGGCGCCGAGCAGGCGGCCGCGCTGCCCGAGCGGCTCGCCGCGGTCCCGCTCGCCGCCGCCGTCACCAGCCCGCTCCAGCGCTGCAAGGAGACCCTCGCCCCGCTGCTCGCCGCGCGCCCGGAACTGGAGCTGCACACCGACGACCGGATCGGCGAATGCCATTACGGGGAATGGTCGAACCGCAAGCTCTCGGAGCTCTCCGACGAACCCCTGATGAAGATCGTCCAGCAGCACCCCTCGGCCGCCGCCTTCCCCGGCGGGGAGTCGATGCGCGCCATGCAGGCGCGCGCCGTGGACGCCGTACGGGAGTGGAACGCGCGGATCGAGGAGGAGCACGGGAGCGACGCCGTCTTCCTGATGTGCTCGCACGGGGACATCATCAAGTCCCTCGTCGCGGACGCCCTGGGCATGCACCTCGACCTCTTCCAGCGCATCCACGTGGACCCCTGCTCGGTCACGGCCGTCCGCTACACGCCGACGCGCCCCTTCCTGCTCCGGCTCGGCGACACCGGGGACTTCGGCTCCCTCGCCCCGCGCCCCGCCCCGGCACCGGACGCCGCGGCCGCCGCCGCGGCGGACACGCTGACCTTCGAGAGCGCGACCGAGGACGGCGGGAACGCCGTCGTGGGGGGCGGTGCGGGCGCGGCTTGATCGAACGGCGCAGTAGGGTGGACTGGCTCAAATAATCGCCGCACCCGTGCAGCACCGCCCCCGCCACCGAGACTTGGAGACTGGACGTGCCCCGTCAGGTGTTCCTCTACGACCCGCCGGACCGCTTCGTGGCGGGCACGGTCGGCCTGCCGGGACGCCGTACGTTCTTCCTGCAGGCCTCCTCCGGCCCCCGCGTCACCAGCGTCTCCCTGGAGAAGACCCAGGTCGCGGCGCTGGCCGAGCGGATGGACGAGCTGCTGGACGAGGTCGTACGGCGCACCGGGGGCAACGCCCCGGTCCCGGCCGTCGCCCCCGCCGAGGCCGCCGACACCGCGCCGCTGGACGTCCCGGTCGACGAGGAGTTCCGCGTCGGCACCATGGCCCT
Organism: Streptomyces sp. NPDC059355; assembly: GCF_042752335.1. NCBI lineage: Bacteria > Bacillati > Actinomycetota > Actinomycetes > Kitasatosporales > Streptomycetaceae > Streptomyces > Streptomyces sp. NPDC059355. The sequence goes on from NZ_JBHYXN010000003.1 coordinate 153,464, forward strand.
GGCCTGGGACGGCGAGGAACAGCGGATGATCGTCGAGGCGCAGGCGCTGGTGGAGCTCGACGCCGACTCGGAGGAGGACCTCGCCGAAGCGGAGGAGCGACTGCTCCAGGACGAGGAGAACGGCCCGCCGATGCTGCGGGTCCGCCTCACCGGCGCCCAGGCCCGGGCCTTCGCCAAGCGGGCCCTGGACGTGGTCAACGCGGGCCGGCCGCCGTGCCCGCTCTGCAGCCTGCCGCTGGACCCCGAGGGGCACGTCTGCCCGCGCCAGAACGGCTACCGGCGCCAGGCGTGAGCGCCACGGGGGAACTTGAGGAGCTGCTCGCCCGGGGCGAGCTCACGGTCGTCGGCCGGATCCGCGAGGCGTCCAACGCCGTGCTGCTGTGCACGGTGGCGTACGGGGGCGTGAGCGCCGACTGCGTGTACAAGCCCGTCAAGGGCGAGCGCCCGCTGTGGGACTTCCCGGACGGGAACCTGGCCCGGCGCGAGGTCGCCGCCTACCTGGTCTCCGAGGCCACGGGGTGGGGCCTGGTGCCGCCGACCGTGCTGCGCGACGGACCGTACGGCGAGGGCATGGTCCAGCTGTGGATCGAGTCCGGGGGCGACGGGAACGGGGACGGGGCTTCCGGGGACGCCGGGCTCCCGTCCGGGGACGCCGGGCCCCCGTCCGGGGACAGGTCCCCGGACGGGGAGAGCGGCGACGGCAGCGGCCTGCTGGCCCTCGTCGAGGGCGAGGAGGCGGGGGAGGGCTGGAAGCCGGTCGCCCTCGCCGACGTCGGACAGGGCCGCACCGCCCTGCTCGTCCACGCCGACGACCCGCGGCTGCGCCGGCTCGCCGTCCTCGACGCCGTGATCAACAACGGCGACCGCAAGGGCGGCCACCTGCTGCCCGCACCCGGCGGGCGGCTCTACGGCATCGACCACGGCGTGACCTTCCACCGCGAGGACAAGCTGCGCACCCTGCTCTGGGGCTGGGCGGGCGAACCGCTGACCGGCGAGGCGCGCGAGGTGCTCACCGCCCTGGCCGCCCGGCTGGCCGACGGGGAGCCGCTCGCCACCCGGCTGGCCGAACTGATCACCCCGGTCGAGCTGGCCGCCGTACGGGACCGGGTGGCCGATCTGCTGCGCACCGGAGTGCACCCCCAGCCGTCCGGGCAGTGGCCGGCGATCCCCTGGCCGCCCGTCTGAGCAGGCCGGTCGGGGCGGACACCGCTCTGGCACAGATCCGGCCAGACCACAAGACCGCCGATCAAGCCAACAGTGCAGGTCCGGTTCGTTTTCGAAACACACGTCCGGTTAGGCTCGACACATGCATGCCTGGCCCGCTTCTGAGGTCCCCGCTCTTCCTGGCAAGGGCCGCGACCTCCAGATCCACGACACCGCGACCCAGGGGACGATCACCCTCGCCCCCGGTCCCGTCGCCCGTATCTACGTCTGCGGCATCACTCCGTACGACGCGACCCACATCGGTCACGCGGCGACCTACAACGCGTTCGACCTCGTACAGCGCGTGTGGCTCGACACCAAGCGGCAGGTCATCTACGTCCAGAACGTCACGGACGTGGACGATCCTCTGCTGGAGCGGGCACTGCGCGACGGCCAGGACTGGACCGAGCTCGCGGAGCGCGAGACGGCCCTCTTCCGCGAGGACATGACCGCCCTGCGGATGCTGCCGCCGCAGCACTACATCGGCGCCGTCGAGGCCATACCGGGCATCGTGCCGCTGGTGGAGCGGCTGCGCGAGGCCGGCGCCGCGTACGACCTGGACGGCGACGTCTACTTCTCGGTGGAGTCCGACGCCAACTTCGGCGCCGTCTCCCACCTCGACGCCGAGGCGATGCGGCTGCTGTCCGCGGAGCGCGGCGGCGACCCGGAGCGCCCGGGCAAGAAGAACCCGCTGGACCCGATGCTGTGGATGGCCGCCCGTCCGGGCGAGCCGAGCTGGGACGGCGGCTCGCTGGGCCGCGGCCGGCCCGGCTGGCACATCGAGTGCGTCGCCATCGCCCTGGACCACCTGGGCATGGGCTTCGACATCCAGGGCGGCGGCTCCGACCTGGTGTTCCCGCACCACGAGATGGGCGCTTCGCACGCGCAGGTGCTGACGGGCGAGTTCCCGATGGCCAAGGCCTACGTGCACGCGGGCATGGTCGCGCTGCACGGCGAGAAGATGTCGAAGTCGAAGGGCAACCTGGTCTTCGTCTCCGCGCTGCGGCGCGCCGGGGTGGATCCGGCGGCGATCCGCCTCGCGCTGCTCTCGCACCACTACCGGGCCGACTGGGAGTGGACGGACGAGGTCCTGGAGCAGGCGGTGGCCCGCCTGGAGCGCTGGCGCGCGGCCGTGTCCCGCCCGGACGGCCTCCCGGCCGACGCCCTCGTCGAGGAGGTCCGCGAGGCCCTGGCGAACGACCTGGACGCCCCGGCCGCCCTGGCGGCCGTGGACCGCTGGGCGGACGCCCAGAACGCCTCCGACGGGGACGACGAGTCCGCGCCGGGCCTGGTCTCGCGCACGGTCGACGCCCTCCTGGGCGTGGCCCTGTAAGGCACCGCGGTTGAAACCGCCGATGCCCCCCGACCGTCCGGTCGGGGGGCATCGGCGGTTTCGGCTACGCCTCGGGGGCGTCATCCTCGCCGGGCTCGGTGTCGGCCCCCGGCTCGGGGTCCGGCGTGCGCTTGGGCGGGCGGGTCAGGCCGCTGCTCGTATCGCGCAGGTACGAGCCGTCGCCCGGCTCGGCCGAGGGGGCCGCCGGGTCACGGCGGCGCAGGTACCGCTCGAACTCCCGGGCGATGGCGTCGCCCGAGGCCTCCGGCAGGTCCGCCGTGTCCCGCGCCTCCTCCAGCGTCTGGACGTACTCCGCCACCTCGCTGTCCTCAGCGGCCAGTTGGTCCACGCCGAGCTGCCACGCCCGCGCGTCCTCCGGGAGTTCGCCCAGCGGGATCCGGATGTCGATCAGGTCCTCCAGCCGGTTCAGCAGGGCCAGCGTCGCCTTCGGGTTCGGCGGCTGCGAGACGTAGTGCGGCACCGCCGCCCACAGCGAGACCGCGGGGACGCCCGCGTGGGTGCAGGCCTCCTGCAGGATGCCCACGATCCCCGTCGGTCCCTCGTACTTGGTCTCCTCCAGGTCCATCGTCCGAGCCAGGTCCGCGTCCGAGGTGACCCCGCTGACCGGCACCGGCCGGGTGTGCGGGGTGTCCCCGAGCAGCGCGCCCAGGATCACGACCATCTCCACGCCCAGTTCGTGCGCGAAGCCGAGGATCTCGTTGCAGAACGACCGCCACCGCATGGACGGTTCGATGCCCCGCACGAGCACGAGGTCACGCGGCTTCGCGCCGCCGATCCGCACCACCGACAGCCTCGTCGTCGGCCATGTGATCTTCCGTACCCCGTTGTCCAGCCACACCGTCGGCCGGTTGACCTGGAAGTCGTAGTAGTCCTCGGCGTCCAGTGCCGCGAAGACCTCGCCCTTCCACTCCCGGTCCAGGTGCGCGACCGCACCGGAGGCCGCGTCACCCGCGTCGTTCCAGCCCTCGAACGCGGCCACCATGACCGGGTCGATCAGCTCGGGCACGCCCTCAAGCTCGATCACCCAGGTCTCCTTCCGAAGTTCCCTTGCGTACGTGGGCCAGCCTAAGCCTTGAGGGGACACCGGCCACAGCCCACGACAGAGGGGCGGTTCCCCTCGGAACCGCCCCTCTTCCCCACCTGCGTACGAGCTATGCCTTGCGGCCCAGCATCTCCTGGACCCGCGCGCGCACGGAGTCGTCGTCGAGGCCGCGGACCGTCACCGTGGTGCGGCGGCGCAGCACGTCGTCGACCGTCTCGGCCCACTCGTTGTCACGGGCGTAGGCGACCTGCGCCCAGATCTCCGGGCCGTCCGGGTGGATCCGCTCGGCCAGCGCCTGGTCCTCGTTCGCGAGGCGCGCGATGTCGAAGGCCAGCGAGCCGTAGTGCGAGGCCAGGTGGCGGGCGGTGAGCGGGTCCATCCGCGTGCCGGGCTCGCGGTCCACCAGGAGGCGGTGCGCGACGGCGTTCGGGTTGGCGACACCGGGCAGCGGCACGCGGCGTACGAGCGACTTCACCGGCTCCATGTCGTCGGTGAGCGGGCTGCCGGGCAGCTTGGCCAGCTTGTCCATGACCACGCGGCCGATGTGCCGGTACGTCGTCCACTTGCCGCCGGCCACCGACAGCATGCCGCCGGCGCCCTCGGAGACGACGGTCTCGCGCTTGGCCTTCTCGACGCCGCCGGGGCCGCCGGGCAGCACCCGCAGGCCGGCGAAGGCGTACGTCATCAGCGAGCGGTCCAGGTCGGCGTCCTTCACCGAGAAGGCCGCCTCGTCCAGGATCTGCTGGATGTCGGCCTCGGTGGCGCGCACGTCCGCCGGGTCGCCCTCGTACACCTCGTCGGTGGTGCCGAGCAGCAGCTGGTCCTCCCAGGGGAGGGCGAAGGTGATGCGGTACTTGTCGATCGGGGTGGCCATGGCGGCCTTCCACGGCGACTTGCGCTTCATGACGATGTGCGCGCCCTTGGAGAGGCGGATCGACGGCATCGAGTGCTTGTCTTCCATGCGCCGCAGGTGGTCCACCCACGGGCCGGTGGCGTTGAGCACGACGCGTGCGTCGACGCCGAACTCGGTGCCGTCGAGGCGGTCCTTGAGCTCGGCACCGGTGACCCGGCCGCGCGTCGTGCGCAGGCCGGTGACCTCGGCGTGGTTGAGGACGACGGCGCCCGACTCGACGGCCGCGCGGACCGTCATGACGGCGACGCGGGAGTCGTTCATCTGGTGGTCGTAGTAGACCGCGACGGCCTTGAGGTTGTCCGTCTTCAGACCCGGGTTGTCGGCGGCGGCACGGGCCGGGGATATGACCTTGCCCATGCCGTCGCCGAAGGCCGAGAGGGCGGAGTAGGCGAAGACGCCCGCGCCCAGCTTGGCCGCACCGACCGGTCCGCCCTTGTAGACCGGCAGGTAGAAGGTGAGCGGGTTGACCAGGTGCGGGGCCACGTCCTTGGCCAGCACCCGGCGCTCGTGGTGGTTCTCGGCGACCAGCTTGACCGCGCCGGTCTGCAGGTAGCGCAGACCGCCGTGGACGAGCTTGGAGGAGGCCGAGGAGGTGGCGCCGGCGAAGTCGCCGGCGTCCACCATGGCGACCCGCAGACCCGACTGCGCGGCGTGCCAGGCCACCGAGGTGCCCAGGATTCCACCGCCGATGACCAGCAGGTCGTACGTGGCCTTGGCCAGCTGCTCACGGGTCTCGGCGCGGCTCGCGTTGGAACCGGCGGTCGGGTGCGTACCCAGCGTGGGAACGCTCTGCGGGTTGCTCATATCTCTCTTAGCTCCTCGTCGATTGACTCAGCTGGTGCGGTCAGCTGGCGTCTTCGTCGTCGACCCAGCCCATGGACCGCTCCACGGCCTTGAGCCAGCTCTTGTACTCGCGGTCCCGCTGTTCGGCGGGCATCCGCGGGGTCCACTCCGCCGCGCGGCGCCAGTTGGCGCGCAGGGCGTCGGTGTCGGGCCAGAAGCCGACGGCCAGGCCGGCGGCGTAGGCGGCGCCGAGGCAGGTGGTCTCCGCGACCATGGGACGGACCACGGGGGCGTCCACGAAGTCGGAGAGGGTCTGCATCAGCAGGTTGTTGGAGGTCATGCCGCCGTCGACCTTGAGGGCCGCGAGCTCGACGCCCGAGTCCTTGGTCATGGCGTCGGTGATCTCGCGGGTCTGCCAGGCGGTGGCCTCCAGGACGGCACGGGCGATGTGCGCCTTGGTGACGTACCGGGTGAGGCCGGCGATCACACCGCGGGCGTCGGAGCGCCAGTACGGGGCGAACAGGCCGGAGAAGGCCGGCACGAAGTAGGCGCCGCCGTTGTCCTCGACCGAGAGCGCGAGCGTCTCGATCTCGGCCGCGGTTTTGATCATGCCCATCTGGTCGCGCATCCACTGGACGAGCGAGCCGGTGACGGCGATGGAGCCCTCCAGCGCGTAGACCGGCTTCTGGTCGCCGATCTTGTAGCCGACCGTGGTCAGCAGGCCGCTGTAGGAGTTGATGACCTTGTCGCCGGTGTTCATCAGCATGAACGTGCCGGTGCCGTACGTGGACTTGGCCTCGCCCTCGGCGAAGCAGGTCTGGCCGAAGAGGGCGGCCTGCTGGTCACCGAGCGCCGAGGCGACGGGGACACCGGCGAGGACGCCTTCCTTGACGTGGCCGTAGACCTCGGCGGAGGACTTGATCTCGGGGAGGATGTCGGTCGGGACCTCCATCGACTCCGCGATCTTCGGGTCCCACTCCAGGGTGTGCAGGTTCATCAGCATGGTGCGCGAGGCGTTGGTGACGTCGGTGACGTGCACACCGCCCTCGGCGCCACCGGTGAGGTTCCAGATGACCCAGGAGTCCATGGTGCCGAAGAGGATGTCACCGGCTGCGGCGCGCTCGCGCAGGCCCTCGACGTTGTCGAGCAGCCAGCGGGCCTTCGGGCCGGCGAAGTAGCTCGCCAGCGGCAGGCCGGTCTCGCGGCGGAAGCGGTCCTGGCCGACGTTGCGGCCGAGCTCCTTGCAGAGGGCGTCGGTGCGGGTGTCCTGCCAGACCAGCGCGTTGTGCACCGGCAGGCCGGTGTTCTTGTCCCACAGGACGGTGGTCTCGCGCTGGTTGGTGATGCCGACGGCCTTGACGTCGGCGGCGGTGATCTCGGCCTTGGCGATGGCGCCGGCGACGACCTCCTGGACGTTGGTCCAGATCTCGGTGGCGTCGTGCTCGACCCAGCCCGGCTTCGGGAAGATCTGCTCGTGCTCCTTCTGGTCGACGGCGACGATGCGGCCGTCGCGGTCGAAGACGATGCAGCGGGAGGAGGTGGTGCCCTGGTCGATCGCGGCGATGAAGGGGCCGGTGCTGCTGGTCATGTGGCTGCTCCTGGCAGGTCTGGGTAGGCGGAATCAGGGGCGGTGCGGATCTTGCGAAACGTGCCGAGGCTGATCAGGCGAACGCGAGGTTGTACAGACCACCGGCGAGGGCGGCACCGACGAGCGGGCCGACCACCGGGATCCAGGAGTATCCCCAGTCGGAGCCGCCCTTGTTGGGAAGCGGCAGCAGGGCGTGGACGATGCGCGGGCCGAGGTCGCGGACCGGGTTGATGGCGTAGCCGGTCGGACCGCCGAGCGAGAGGCCGATGCCGACGACGACGAAGGAGGTGATCAGGACGCCGATGACGCCGAGGCCCTTGCCGTTGTCCTGCAGGCCCTGGGTCAGGATCGCCAGGACCAGGACGGCCGTGCCGATGATCTCGGTCGTGAGGTTCTGGACGACGTTGCGGATCTCGGGGCCGGTGGAGAAGACACCGAGCACCGGACCGGCCTGGTCGTGCGGGTGCGGGTCCTCGGGGCCGAGCGTGGCGTCACGGATGTGCTCCGGGTCCGCGAGGTGCACGCGGAACTGGCCGTAGTAGGTGACCCACATGAGGACCGCGCCGAGCATGGCGCCGAGGAGCTGGCCGGCGAAGTAGACCGGAACGTTGCTCCAGTCGCCGTTCTTGATGGCCAGGCCGACGGTGACCGCCGGGTTGAGGTGCGCGCCGGAGAGCGGGGCGGCAACGTAGGCGGCGATCAGAACGGCGAAGCCCCAGCCGAACGTGATCGAGAGCCAGCCTGCGTTCCGTGCCTTGGAGCTCTTGAGCGTGACGGCGGCGCAGACGCCACCGCCGAGCAGGGTGAGCAGGGCGGTACCGATGGTCTCGCCGATGAAGATGTCGGAGGTGGACACCCGCGACTCCTTTGTCTTGCAGGGGTGGGCGGACACCGGGTCCCGTCCGGTGGTCCGCGCACTCGGTGAGTGGTTCACCGGTCCTTGGCCTTGCCACAGCCTAACGCGTATTGCCGGTAGGTGTTCGACAATGCCGACCGATGAACGGCAGTTTTCATCCCAGGTGAAGAACGCGTCAAGGGTTGGCCAGGCCAAAGTGTCGGATCGTTACCACTAGGTGCGATCAGCCAAACCCAGCCATCAGGTGGCCGGGATATGGCGAAAAGAGGGCAGAAAGCGGCCAGGGAGTGGCCGAAAACGCGCTGAAGGGGTCTAGAACCGGCCCGCGCCGAGATCGCGTGAAACAGCACGCGCACAGTCCCGTACGGACGCCACGAGGCTCGCACGGGGCTCCCCGGACTCCCCGCACACCCGCTCCACGGCCCCCGCGACCGCCACCGCGCCCACCGGCATCCGGCGCCGGTCGTGGATCGGCGCCGCCACCGAGGCGATGCCGTCCCACGTCTCCTCGACGTCCGCGGCCCAGCCGCGCGCCCGGGTCAGGTCGAGGATCTCCTCGAAGCCCGCGCCGTCGGTGACCGTCCGGGGCGTGAACGCCTCGCGGTCCGCCTCCATCACCTCCGTATGGGCGACGGGGTCGTACGCGGAGAGCACCTTGCCCAGCGCCGTCGAGTGCAGCGGCTGCATCGCCCCCACCTCCAGCACCTGGCGGCTGTCGTCCGGGCGGAACACGTGGTGCATGATCAGCACCCCGCTCTTGTGGAGCACGCCCACGTACACGCTCTCGCCGCTCGCCCGGGCCAGATCATCCGTCCAGACCAGCGCGCGGGCGCGCAGCTCGTGGACGTCCAGATAGCTGTTGCCCAGGCGCAGCAGCTCCGCGCCCAGCTGGTAGCGGCCCGAGGCGGGGTCCTGCTCCACGAAGCCCTCGGCCTGCAGCGTGCGCAGGATCCCGTGGGCCGTGCCCTTGGCCAGGCCCAGGGAACTGGCCACGTCCGAGAGGCCCAGCCGGCGCTCGCCGCCCGCCAGGAGTCGCAGCATCGCAGCGGCTCGTTCGAGCGACTGGATGTTCCGTGCCATCGCGCAGCCTCCTGCTGACGTAGTTCGACAATGCCGAACAGTACCGGCCCATGCCGACCTTCCGCATGGTTGGGCAACTGTTCAAGCCTCCGTCGACCAGGACACCCCTGGTAGACCCCCGCGCACAGAATGCAGTCCGCCACGTGGGACAGCCTCACCGGGGCAGGTGCTGCGCGGTTACCCTGACCGCGTGCACCCTTGACACAGCGAGGGTGCAAAGCCGACAGCCGTCGCATCCCAGGGAGCACAACCATGGCCTCGTTGCCGAACCCGCCCGCTGACACCCAGACCCGGGCCGATGCCCTCCGGGAGGCGCTCGCGACCCGCGTGGTCGTCGCCGACGGAGCCATGGGAACGATGCTCCAGGCGCAGGACCCCTCCATGGAGGACTTCCAGCAGCTCGAAGGCTGCAACGAGGTGCTGAACGCCACCCGCCCCGACATCGTGCGCTCCGTCCACGACGCGTACTTCGCGGTGGGTGTGGACTGCGTCGAGACCAACACCTTCGGTGCGAACTTCGCGGCGCTCGCCGAGTACGACATCCCCGAACGCAACTTCGAGCTGTCGGAGTCCGGAGCCCGCATCGCCCGCGAGGTCGCCGACGAGTACACCGCCCGGACCGGACAGCAGCGCTGGGTCCTCGGCTCCATGGGCCCCGGCACCAAGCTTCCCACCCTGGGCCACATCGACTACGCGACGATCCGCGACGCCTACCAGGTCAACGCCGAGGGCCTGATCTCCGGCGGGGCCGACGCCCTGCTCGTCGAGACCACCCAGGACCTCCTGCAGACCAAGTCCTCCGTCATCGGCGCCCGCCGCGCCATGGAGGCACTCGGCGTCTCCGTCCCGCTGATCTGCTCCGTCACCGTCGAGACCACCGGCACCATGCTGCTGGGCTCCGAGATCGGCGCCGCGCTCACCGCGCTGGAGCCGCTCGGCATCGACATGATCGGCCTGAACTGCGCCACCGGCCCCGCCGAGATGAGCGAGCACCTGCGCTACCTGGCCCGCAACGCGCGCATCCCGCTCTCCTGCATGCCCAACGCCGGCCTGCCCGTCCTCGGCAAGAACGGCGCGCACTACCCGCTGTCCGCCCCCGAGCTCGCCGACGCCCAGGAGACCTTCGTCCGCGAGTACGGGCTCTCCCTCGTCGGCGGCTGCTGCGGCACGACGCCGGAGCACCTGCGCCAGGTCGTCGAGCGGGTCCGCGGGCTCAGCCCGGCCGTCCGCGAGCCCCGCCCGGAGCCGGGCGCGTCCTCGCTCTACCAGACCGTCCCGTTCCGCCAGGACACCGCGTACATGGCGATCGGCGAGCGGACGAACGCGAACGGCTCGAAGAAGTTCCGCGAGGCCATGCTCGACGCCCGCTGGGACGACTGCGTCGAGATGGCCCGCGACCAGATCCGCGAGGGCGCGCACATGCTCGACCTCTGCGTGGACTACGTCGGCCGCGACGGCGTCGCCGACATGAAGGAGCTCGCCGGCCGCTTCGCCACGGCCTCGACGCTGCCGATCGTCCTGGACTCCACCGAGGTCCCCGTGCTCCAGGCGGGCCTGGAGAAGCTGGGCGGCCGCGCCGTCATCAACTCGGTGAACTACGAGGACGGCGACGGCCCCGACTCCCGCTTCGCGAAGGTCACCCGGCTGGCCCGCGAGCACGGCGCCGCGCTGATCGCGCTGACCATCGACGAGGAGGGCCAGGCCCGTACCGTCGAACACAAGGTCGCCATCGCCGAGCGCCTGATCGGCGACCTGACCGGCAACTGGGGCATCAACGAGTCGGACATCCTCATCGACACGCTGACCTTCACCATCTGCACCGGCCAGGAGGAATCCCGCAAGGACGGCATCGCGACGATCGAGTCGATCCGCGAGCTCAAGCGCCGCCACCCCGACGTCCAGACCACGCTCGGCCTGTCCAACATCTCCTTCGGCCTGAACCCGGCCGCCCGCGTCCTGCTGAACTCGGTCTTCCTCGACGAGTGCGTCAAGGCCGGCCTGGACTCGGCGATCGTCCACGCCTCCAAGATCCTGCCCATCGCGCGCTTCGACGAGGAGCAGGTCACCACCGCCCTCGACCTGGTCTACGACCGGCGCGCCGAGGACTACGACCCGCTCCAGAAGCTGATGGCCCTCTTCGAGGGCGTCAACACCAAGTCCCTCAAGGCCGGCCGCGCCGAGGAGCTCATGGCGCTCCCGCTCGACGAGCGGCTCCAGCGCCGCATCATCGACGGCGAGAAGAACGGCCTGGAGGCCGACCTCGACGAGGCCCTGCAGACCCGCCCCGCCCTCGACATCGTCAACGACACCCTCCTGGAGGGCATGAAGGTCGTCGGCGAGCTCTTCGGCTCCGGCCAGATGCAGCTGCCCTTCGTGCTCCAGTCCGCCGAGGTCATGAAGACCGCGGTCGCCTTCCTCGAACCGCACATGGAGAAGACCGACGACGAGGGCAAGGGCACCATCGTGCTCGCCACCGTCCGCGGCGACGTCCACGACATCGGCAAGAACCTCGTCGACATCATCCTCACCAACAACGGCTACAACGTCGTGAACATCGGCATCAAGCAGCCGGTCTCCGCGATCCTCGAAGCCGCGCAGGAGCACAAGGCCGACGTCATCGGCATGTCCGGCCTGCTCGTGAAGTCGACCGTGATCATGAAGGAGAACCTGGAGGAGCTCAACCAGCGCAAGCTGGCGGCCGACTACCCGGTGATCCTCGGCGGCGCCGCCCTCACCCGCGCCTATGTCGAACAGGACCTCCACGAGATCTACGAGGGCGAGGTCCGCTACGCCCGCGACGCGTTCGAGGGCCTGCGCCTGATGGACGCCCTGATCGCCGTCAAGCGCGGCGTGCCCGGCGCCTCCCTGCCCGAGCTCAAGCAGCGCCGCGTCGCCAAGCGGGACACGCCCGCCCTCCAGGTCGAGGAGCCCGAGGAGAAGGGCGGCCGCTCCGACGTCGCCGTCGACAACCCGGTCCCCACCCCGCCGTTCTGGGGCACCCGCGTGGTCAAGGGCATCCCGCTGAAGGACTACGCCTCCTGGCTGGACGAGGGCGCGCTGTTCAAGGGCCAGTGGGGCCTCAAGCAGGCCCGCGCCGGCGGGGCCACGTACGAGGAGCTCGTGGAGGGCGAGGGCCGGCCGCGGCTGCGCGGCCTCCTCGACAAGCTGCACACCGAGAACCTGCTCGAGGCCGCGGTGGTCTACGGGTACTTCCCCTGCGTCTCCAAGGGCGAGGACCTGATCATCCTCGACGACGACGGGAACGAGCGGACCCGCTTCACCTTCCCGCGCCAGCGCCGCGGCCGGCGCCTGTGCCTGGCCGACTTCTTCCGCCCGGAGGAGTCCGGCGAGACCGACGTGGTCGGCCTCCAGGTGGTCACCGTCGGGTCCAGGATCGGCGAGGCCACGGCCAAGCTGTTCGAGTCCGACTCGTACCGCGAGTACCTGGAGCTGCACGGCCTGTCGGTCCAGCTCGCCGAGGCCATGGCCGAGTACTGGCACGCCCGCGTCCGAGCCGAGCTCGGCTTCGGCGGCGAGGACCCGGCCGCCGTGGAGGACATGTTCGACCTGAAGTACCGCGGCGCGCGCTTCTCGCTGGGCTACGGGGCCTGCCCCGACCTGGAGGACCGCGCCAAGATCGCCGACCTCCTCCGGCCGGAGCGGATCGGCGTCCACCTCTCCGAGGAGTTCCAGCTCCACCCGGAGCAGTCCACCGACGCGATCGTCATCCACCACCCCGAAGCGAAGTATTTCAACGCACGCTGACGCGGACCGACGTACACTTGTCGGTCCCATACAGGCCGGCCGCCTGTTCCCCGGGTCATGCCCGCGGGGAAGAGGCGGCCGGCCTTCTCGTCCCCTGAGAGAGGTGTGTGCCGGATGACCAGCACCGTTCCCGCGTCCGTCGCCCGTACGGCCGACGGGCATGCCCTGCAGGCGGTGCTGCTGGACATGGACGGCACCCTCGTCGACACCGAGGGCTTCTGGTGGGAGATCGAGGTGGACGTCTTCGGCGAGCTCGGCCACCGGCTGGAGGAGTCCTGGCACGATGTCGTCGTCGGCGGGCCGATGACGCGCAGCGCCGCCTTCCTCATCGAGTCCACCGGCGCCGCCATCACCCTTTCGGAGCTGAGCGTCCTGCTGAACGAGCGATTCGAGGCACGGATCGCCGATCAGGTCCCGCTGATGCCCGGCGCCGAGCGGCTGCTGGCCGAGCTGGCCCTGCACAACGTGCCCACCGCCCTCGTCTCCGCCTCGCACCGCAGCGTCATCGACCGGGTGCTGCGCACCCTGGGCCCCGAGCGGTTCGCGCTGAGCGTGGCCGGCGACGAGGTGGCCCGTACGAAGCCGCACCCCGACCCGTACCTGCTCGCGGCCCGCACCCTCGGCGCGCACCCCTCGCGCTGCGCGGTCATCGAGGACACCGCGACGGGCGTGGCCTCCGCCGAGGCCGCCGGCTGCCGGGTCGTGGCCGTGCCCTCCGTCGGCACCATCGCGCCCGCGCCCGGCCGCACCATCGTCCGCTCGCTGGAGGAAGTGGACCTTCCGTTCCTGCGCTCCCTCATCACTCCGATGAACTGATCGCATACGCTCAGTGCCGAACGGAATCGTGGTGTGACCGAGGTCCCACGGAAGGATCTTCCGTTCCATGGCCTGGAGGCTGAAATTCCATCCTTTCCGTGGCAGTTTTAACAGGTGACCTTTGTCACCCGCCAAGCCCCCGACGGACCTGTCCGGGGGCTTGGAAACCTGCCCTTGTGTCCGGATTGATCAGCTCCTGACCGAATCTGCGATGACCGGGACATAGACAGGCAGTCCGCACCCATCACCGTGCGATTACGCCCCAAGTCCTGCCAGTTCAAGCCATCCCCTCCCAGACCACTAATGTCGACGCGGGCACTACGCCGCACCTCTGCCGTCCCGGACGCACACCCATGTGCCGGAACCGCGTGGACCGATCGTCACAACACCGGCCCGATCGTTCCGCCCTGAACGGGCGACCGCCGCGAAGTGCCCTTTACGCCGCTTTGAGCAAGTGCCGGTCAAGGGAGTACTTCCAGCATGAACCGCAAGACCCTGGTGCTGACGGCCGCGGCCGGACTGCTCACCCCCACGCTCGCCGCCTGCGGCAGCACGAGCGGAGGCGGAGCGGGATCCGGAGTGATCGTCGTCGGAACCACCGACCGGTTCGAGGCGGCCGACTACGCCCCCGCACCGTTCGACCCGGCCTACGCCTACGACGCCGGTGCCTGGAACATCCTGCGGCAGACCGTCCAGACGCTGATGCACACCCCCCGCGGCGGCGGCCAGCCCGTCCCCGAAGCGGCCTCCGACTGCCGCTTCACCGACACGGGCAACGAGAGCTACCGCTGCACCCTGCGCTCCGGCCTCAAGTTCGCGAGCGGCGAGCCCCTCACGGCCAAGGACGTCAAGTTCTCCATCGACCGCGTCCTCGCCATCAAGGACGAGAACGGCCCCTCCTCGCTGCTCTCCACCCTCGACACCGTCGAGGTGAAGTCCGCGGACACCGTCGTCTTCCACCTGAAGACCCCGGACGCGACCTTCCCGTACAAGCTCTCCACCCCGGCCGCCGGCATCGTCAGCGAGAAGAACTACGACGCGAAGAAGCTCCGCGAGGGCTTCGCCGTCGACGGATCCGGCCCGTACACGATGAAGGCCGAGGTCAAGGACAACCACGTCGTCCGGGCCGTCTTCACCAAGAACCCCAACTACAAGGGCGACTTGAAGCTGCAGAACGACAAGGTCGAGCTGCGCACCTTCGGCGACTCCGCGGCCATGGGCAAGGCCCTCACCGCCGGATCCGTCCACATGGTCTCGCGCACCCTGTCGCCCGCCCAGATCACCGAGTTCGCCGCCAAGCCGCCCAAGGGCGTCAAGCTGGTCCCGATGCCCGGCCTGGAGATCCGCTACATCGGCTTCAACACCGATGCCCCGGCCGTCAAGGACAAGGCCGTACGCCAGGCCCTCGCCGCCGCCGTCGACCGCAACGCGATCATCGACAAGGTCTACGGCAAGTCCGCGCAGCCTCTGTACTCGCTGGTCCCCTCCTCCGTGCCCGGCCACGTCAACTCCTTCTTCAACAAGTACGGCGAGGCCAACACCGCGAAGGCCGCCGACCTGCTGAAGGCCGCCGGGATCAAGACCCCGGTCAAGCTGACGCTGAACTACGCCAAGGACCACTACGGCGACGGCACGGCCACCGAGTTCGAGACCCTGAAGAACCAGCTGAACTCCACCCAGCTGTTCGACGTCACCGTCCAGGGCTCCGACTGGTCCGACTTCCGGCCCGCGCAGAAGAAGGGCGACTACGCCGCCTACGGGCTCGGCTGGTTCCCCGACTACCCGGACGCCGACAACTTCCTCGCCCCGTTCCTGGAGCAGGACAACTTCCTGGGCACGCCGTACGCCAACGCCGCGGTGCGCACCAAGCTCATCCCCGAATCCCGGCGCGCCGTCGACCGCAACGTCGCCGTCCCCGCGATCACGGAGATGCAGGACATCGTCGCCGAGGACGTGCCCGTCCTGCCCCTGTGGCAGGGCAAGCAGTACGTCGCCGCACGCGACGGGATCACCGGAGTGGAGTGGTCGGTCAACGCCATCTCCGACCTCCAGCTGTGGGAACTCGGCCGCGGCGTCAGCGGCTGAGACCGGCAGTACCGGCAGTACCGGCAGTACCGGCAGTACCGGCGGCGGGTGTCGCAGGCCGGCGCAACGAAACAGTTCGACTGACTGTGAAGGACGTTCGCGTGATGAGACGTAACCAGTGGCTTGCGGCCCCGCTCGGCGCGGCCACCGCCGCCGCACTGCTCAGCGGTTGCGGTTCGACCGGCAGCCCCACCGCCGACGGCGGCGGCAAGGGCGTGGTCATGGGCATATCCGACCGGGTACGGTCCACCGACCCCGCCTCCGGCTACGACGCCGGGTCCTGGCTGCTCTTCAACAACGTCTTCCAGTCCCTGCTGGCCTTCCCCAAGGGCGGCGGCACCACGCCGGAGCCCGACGCCGCGCAGAGCTGCAACTTCGAGGGCGGCGACAGCAAGCTCTACAAGTGCACCCTGCGCGCCGGCCTGAAGTTCAGCAACGGCCACGCGCTCACCTCCAAGGACGTCAAGTACTCCTTCGAGCGCACGCTGAAGATCAACGACGACAACGGCCCCGCCGTGATGCTCTCGTCGATCGCCGGCATCGACACCCCCGACGACAAGACCGTCGTCTTCCGCCTCAAGACCTCCGACGCGACCTTCCCCAGCAAGATCGCCTCGGGCGCGGGCTCCATCGTCGACCACAGCGAGTACCCGGCTGACAAGCTCCGCACCGACAACAAGGCCGTCGGCTCGGGCGTCTACAAGCTGGACTCCTTCAACGACAAGAGCGCCGGGTTCTCCGTCAACGAGAACTACAGCGGCAAGGCCAAGGCGAAGAACACCGGCGTCACGCTCAAGTTCTTCAACGGCGACCAGGCCGCCCTGAAGAAGGTCCTGGAAGGCGGCGACGTCGACTTCGCCTTCCGCGGCCTCGCCGCCAAGGACATCGCCGCCATGTCCTCCACCAAGACCGGCGACAACAAGGTCGAGGTCGTCCAGGGCACCGGCGCCGAAGTCGAGCACCTCGTCTTCAACATGAACGACCCGATCGCCGGCAAGCTCCCGATCCGCAAGGCCATGGCCTACCTCGTGGACCGCGAAGCGATCGTCAAGGAGGTCTACGACGGCACCACGACCTCCCTCTACTCGATCGTCCCGGCAGGCATCGCCTCCCACAACACCGCCTTCTTCGACCGCTACGGCGGCAGCCCGCAGCCGAAGAAGGCCGAGGCCGTCCTGCGCGCCGCCGGCATCAAGGACAAGGTGAAGATCACCCTGTACTCGACGACGACCCGCAACGGCGCCTCCACGGACCAGCAGTTCCAGCTCATCGCCAAGCAGCTCAACGAGAGCGGACTCTTCGAGGCCGACGTCAAGTCCGTCGAGTTCACGCAGTACCAGAAGGACATCCAGGACGGCAAGTACGGCGTGTACGTCAAGGGCTGGGTCCCCGACTACCCCGACGCCGACAGCTTCACCCAGCCGTTCTTCGGCCCGGACAACGTCGTGCACAACAACTACGACAACAAGGAGATCAGCGGGACGATCATCCCGTCGACCGCCGCCAAGTCCGACCGCACCGCAGCCAACACGGACTACAACCGGCTGCAGGACATCGTCGCCGACGAGATCCCGCTGCTCCCGCTCTGGCAGAGCAAGCAGTACGCCGTCACCCGCCAGAACGTGACCGGCCTGCAGTGGTCGCTGGACGCCTCCACCGTCTTCCGCTTCTGGGAGATCAGCAAGGGCTGACCCGACCCGGTACGGCGAAGGGGCCGGCAGCCGCACGATGCGGCCGCCGGCCCCTTCGGCCGTCTCGGGCGGTGCTACGCCCCGGCGCCCGGCCGCACCAGACCGCTCTCGTACGCGTACACCGCCGCCTGGACCCGGTCGCGCAGGCCGAGCTTCGTCAGCACGTGCCCCACATGCGTCTTCACCGTCGTCTCGCTGACGAACAGGTCCGCCGCGATCTCCGCGTTCGACAGGCCGCGCGCCACCAGCTTCAGCACCTCGACCTCGCGCTCGGTCAGCGTGCCCAGCGTGTCCGGCAGGCTCTCCTCGCCCGACGGCAGATGGCCCGCGTACTTGTCCAGCAGCCGCCGCGTGATGCTCGGCGCCAGCATCGCCTCACCGCCCGCGACCACCCGGATCGCCTGCACCAGCTCGACGGCCGGCGCGTCCTTCAGCAGGAACCCGCTCGCCCCCGCCCGCAGCGCCTCCACCACGTACTCGTCCAGGTCGAACGTGGTCAGCACGAGCACCTTCGCCGGGCCGTCCCGGCCCGGACCCGTGATCTGCCGGGTCGCCTCCACCCCGTCCATCCGGGGCATCCGGATGTCCATCAGCACCACGTCGGGCTGCAGCGCCCGTACCTGGTCCAGAGCCTGCAGACCGTCCCCGGCCTCGCCGACGACCGCCAGGTCCTGCTCGGCCTCCAGGATCATCCGGAAGCCGGTGCGCAGCAGCGGCTGGTCGTCGACCAGTAGGACGCGGATCGCCACGGTGGGGTACCTCGTATTCGTACGGCGGCATCGACGGACGCCGCCCATTCTGCCCTGGCCGGCCCCTCAGGATTCCGCGGCCCCGGCCCCGGCCCCAGGCTCGGTCCCGGCCCCGGGCCTCGGGGCGATCACCAGCGGATAGACCGGGGGAGTCCCGCCGAACTCCGGACACACCGCCTGGTGATCGCACCAGCCGCACAGCTTCGTCGGCCGCGGGCGCCAGTCACCCGTCTCCGTCGCCTCCTTGATCGCGTCCCACAGCGCCAGCAGCTTGCGCTCCACCCGCTCCAGATCGGCGATCACCGGGTCGTACGTCAGCACGTCCCCACTGCCCAGGTACACCAGCTGCAGCCGCCGCGGCACGACCTGCTTCAGCCGCCACACCACCAGCGCGTAGAACTTCATCTGGAACAGGGCGCCCTCGGCGTACTCCGGCCGCGGCGCCTTGCCCGTCTTGTAGTCGACGATCCGCACCTCGCCCGACGGCGCCACGTCCACCCGGTCGATGATCCCGCGCAGCCGCAGCCCCGACTCCAGCTCCGTCTCCACGAAGAACTCCCGCTCCACCGGCTCCAGCCGCGTCGGGTCCTCCAGCGTGAACCACCGCTCCACCAGCGCCTCGGCCTCCGTCAGCCAGCGCGCCAGCCCCGCCCCCTCGTCCGCCTCCGGGAACAGCTCCACCAGCTCCGGCTTCGACTCCAGCAGCCGGTCCCACTGCCCCGGGATCAGCGCCTTCGCCCGCGGCGCCGTCCGCTCCACCGCCGGGTGGTCGAAGAGCCGCTCCAGCACCGCGTGCACCAGCGTGCCCCGCGTCGCCGCCGCACTCGGCTTCTCCGGCAGCTTGTCGATCACCCGGAACCGGTACAGCAGCGGGCACTGCATGAAATCGCTCGCCCGCGAAGGGGAGAGCGAAGAGGGCGCCACAGCGCGCGGCGCTGCGTCGGCATCGGCTGCGCCAGGAACCGGACCGGGGCTCGTCGTCATGGACAAAACCCTACGACCCGCCACCGACAGCGCGCGCATACCATCGACGACGAGCACCCTCGCACTGCATGATCGGAGCATCACACCGCGCTACCGGAACCCCGCCCCGCACCGAACGTGCACCTGCACCACACTGAAAGCACCGCCGGCCGCAACCCGCCGGACAGCACCGAACGAAGGACAGCCGTGGCAGACACCGACGAAACCGGCGAGCGCGCAGACAAGCGCTCCGGACCGGGCGGCGGCATCCTCATGGGCCGCCCCTTCGGCGTGCCCGTCTACGTCTCGCCCAGCTGGTTCCTCGTCGCCGCTCTCATCACCTGGGTCTTCGGCGACCAGCTCGACCGCGTCCTGCCCGACCTCGGCCCGGCCCGCTACCTCGTCTCCCTCTTCTTCGCCGTCGCCTTCTACGCCTCGGTCCTCGTCCACGAACTCGCCCACACCGTCGCCGCGCTGCGCTTCAAACTGCCCGTGCGCCGGATCCAGCTCCAGTTCTTCGGCGGCGTCTCCGAGATCGAGAAGGAGTCCGAGACCCCCGGCCGCGAATTCGTCCTCGCCTTCGTCGGCCCCCTCCTGTCGATCCTCCTCGCCGGCGCCTTCTACCTCGGCATGGAGCTCGTCGACCCGGCCACCGTCCCCGGCGTCCTGCTCGCCGGCCTGATGATCTCCAACCTGCTCGTCGCCGCGTTCAACCTGCTCCCCGGCCTCCCCCTCGACGGGGGCCGCATGCTGCGCGCCGTCATCTGGGGCATCACGGGCAAGCCCATGACGGGCACCGTCGCCGCCGCCTGGGTCGGCCGGGGCCTCGCCGTCGCCGTCCTCATCGGACTCCCGATGATCACCCACACCGGCATCCTGGGCACGGGCGCGGGTGCCGTCGAGTCGACCGGCATGAACACCGTCATGGACGCCCTGCTCGCCGCGATCCTCGCCGCCATCATCTGGACCGGCGCCGGCAACAGCCTGCGCATGGCCCGCCTGCGCGAACGCCTCCCCGGACTGCGCGCCCGCACCCTCACCCGGCGCGCCGTCCCCGTCGAGAACGCCACCCCGCTCTCGGAGGCCCTGCGCCGGGCCAACGCCCACGGAGCCCGCGCCATCGTCGTCGTGGACGGCCACGGCGATCCGCTGTCCATCGTCCGCGAGAGCGCCATCGCCTCCGTCCCCGAACACCGCCGCCCCTGGGTCGCCGTGAGCACCCTCGCCCAGGAGCTCACCGACGGCATGAAGGTCTCGGCCGAACTCTCCGGCGAGGAGCTCCTCGACCACCTCAGGGCCACCCCCGCCACCGAGTACCTCGTCCTCGAACCCTCCGGGGAGATCTACGGCGTCCTGTCCACCCTCGACGTCGAGAAGGCCTTCGTGAAGGCCATGGCGCGGCCCCAGTCCTGAAGCCAATACACTGGTCACATGTCCGAACCGACCGGTGCCGCCCGCCGACGCGGGCCCTTCGAGGTCGGGGACCAGGTTCAGCTCACCGACCCCAAGGGCCGCCACTACACGTTCACGCTCGAAGCCGGGAAGAATTTCCACACCCACAAGGGTTCCTTCCCGCACGACGAGCTGATCGGCTCCCCCGAGGGAAGCGTCGTCCGTACCACGGGCAACGTCGCCTATCTCGCGCTGCGTCCCCTGCTCCCCGACTATGTCCTGTCCATGCCCCGCGGCGCCGCCGTGGTCTACCCCAAGGACGCGGGCCAGATCCTGGCCTTCGCCGACATCTTCCCCGGCGCCCGCGTCGTGGAGGCGGGGGTGGGATCCGGCTCCCTGAGCAGCTTCCTGCTGCGCGCCATCGGCGACCAGGGCATGCTCCACAGCTACGAGCGCCGCGCGGACTTCGCCGAGATCGCCACCGCCAACGTGGAACGCTACTTCGGCGGCCCCCACCCGGCCTGGCAGCTGACCGTCGGCGACCTCCAGGACAACCTGTCCGACACGGACGTCGACCGCGTGATCCTCGACATGCTCGCCCCCTGGGAGTGCCTGGAGGCCGTCTCCAAGGCGCTGGTCCCCGGCGGCATCCTGTGCTGCTACGTGGCCACCACCACCCAGCTCTCCAAGACCGTCGAGTCCATCCGCGAGATCGGCTGCTTCGCCGAGCCGCAGCCGTGGGAATCGATGATCCGCAACTGGCACGTCGAGGGCCTGGCCGTCCGCCCGGACCACCGGATGATCGGCCACACCGGCTTCCTCGTCACCGCCCGCCGCCTCGCCGACGGCGTCGAGCCGCCCATGCGCCGCCGCCGCCCCGCCAAGGGCGCCTACGGCGAGGACTACGACGGACCCGGCAGCGACCGCTCCGCATAGCCGGCGGCGAGGCCGCCCGGCCCAGCCAACACCAAGGCGCTGTGGCGCAGTTCCCCGGACGATCCGGGAACTGCGCCACAGCGCCTTTTCGTTGTCCCACCAGTGGCTCCCCATACCGGTCCCAGCCGACACGGACCCGGCCGTTCCGCCCCGGTGTGAGGTGTGGCACGATGCTGGCTCCCCGTCACCCTTCGCACAGGAGACACCCCGCGTGCCGCACCGCCCCGCCGAGCTGACGCCGACACCGGAATTCCTGGGCCACAGCAGCGCCAGGCCCCTGCACTGGCTCGCCACGGCCACCGCCATGGCCGCCGTCATAGCCGCCGCGGGACTCGTCCAGCCGGACGCCTCCGCCACCGGCCACGCCGGCCCTGAGGCGGCCCCCGCGAGCGGCCCGCAGGCGACCGCCCCCGACCCGGCCGCGGTCACGTACCCGCTGGACTGCAAGGGCCTCCCGACGGCCGTCACGGCCACCGCCCAGGGCGACCTCGACGGCGACGGCCGCCCCGAGACCGTGGTCGCCGTGCGCTGCGACGCCGGATCCGGCACCCCGCCCCACGCGATCTACGTACTGGCCCAGGACAAGGCGCCGGGCTCGACGCCCAGGGTCGTGGCCACCCTGCTGGAGGCCGGGAAGAGGCAGACCGCCACCGAGCTCACCGTGCGCGACGGAGTCGTCACCGCCAGCCTCCTCGGTTACTCCTCGCCCCAGGTGCCCCGCTACAGCCCCGACGTGAAACAGCTCGCCAAGTGGCGCTGGAGCGGCGGAAAATTCCGCCAGGAGCTGACGAACTCAGACGCCAGAAGTGTTTGAACCGTCACTCCGCGTCGGGGCCGTAGACCTCGACCCTGTCCGAAACGCGCCTTACGTGGATGCAGTCGCCCGGGCATTCCTTCGCCGAGTCCACCACGTCCTGCAGGAGCGTGAGGGGAACCGGAGTCGTCGCTCCCGCGTCCACCAGAAGCTCGTCCTCGGAGCTCTTCACGTACGCCAGACCGTCGATGTCCAGCTCGAACACCTCCGGCGCGTACTGCACACAGATGCCGTCACCGGTGCACAGGTCCTGGTCGATCCAGACCTCGAGCGGCTCGCCGGCCTGCCCGGCACCACCCGTGGGAGCCTCCTGCTGCACGGTCATATCTCCTGCCGTTCCCTGTGCTCAGTGATCCGTTTCCGCCACAAGCCGCGGCAAGTCGCGCGAGCCCTGACGGGTGTTGAACAGTTCGACCTTACAACCGGCCGCTTTCCGATGTTGATGGGTGGGTATTTCCTTGGCGTGAGGGAGTACGCAAGGGTGAAGATCGGACACACCTCTACCGTCTTTGTGATCTAGGGGTTTCAATCACCACCAGCCCAGGTAGGGTCAGGAAGCGTCCAGCTCCCCTTGGAGGAGGTGAGGACCGTGGCAGCCCACGACGACGACATCAACCGCGGCATCCGGCCGGGGCGAGGGTCTGAGGACCCCGCCGGTCAGGTTGCCTATCTCGAGCAGGAAATCGCCGTCCTGCGACGTAAGCTCGCCGACTCTCCGCGACACACGAGGATTCTCGAAGAGCGGATCGTCGAGCTCCAGACAAACCTGGCCGGCGTCTCCGCGCAAAACGAGCGACTGGCAAATACGCTCCGTGAGGCCCGCGACCAGATCATCGCACTCAAGGAGGAAGTCGACCGGCTCGCGCAGCCGCCGGCCGGCTTCGGTGTCTTCCTTCAGGCGAACGAAGACGGCACCGTCGACATCTTCACCGGCGGCCGAAAGCTCCGCGTGAACGTCAGCCCCAGCGTCGAACCGGAAGACCTCCGGCGCGGCCAGGAGGTCATGCTCAACGAGGCCCTCAACGTGGTCGAGGCCATGGAGTTCGAACGGGCCGGGGACATCGTCACCCTCAAGGAGATCCTCGAGGACGGCGAGCGCGCCCTGGTGGTCGGGCACACCGACGAGGAAAGGGTGGTGAGGCTCGCCGAGCCGCTCCTGGACATCACCATCCGCCCCGGCGACGCCCTCCTGCTCGAGCCCCGCTCCGGCTACGTCTACGAGGTCGTCCCCAAGAGCGAGGTCGAGGACCTGGTCCTCGAAGAGGTCCCGGACATCGACTACGACAAGATCGGCGGCCTGGGCGACCAGATCGAGCTGATCCGCGACGCGGTCGAGCTCCCGTACCTCTACCCCGACCTCTTCAAGGAACACGAACTGCGGCCCCCGAAGGGCATCCTGCTCTACGGCCCTCCCGGCTGCGGCAAGACGCTCATCGCCAAGGCAGTGGCCAACTCCCTTGCCAAGAAGGTCGCCGAGGTGACCGGACAGGCCCAGGGCAAGTCCTACTTCCTGAACATCAAGGGCCCCGAACTCCTCAACAAGTACGTCGGCGAGACCGAGCGGCACATCCGCCTCGTCTTCCAGCGTGCTCGTGAGAAGGCCAGCGAGGGCACCCCCGTCATCGTCTTCTTCGACGAGATGGAATCCCTCTTCCGCACCCGCGGATCCGGAGTCAGCTCGGACGTGGAGAACACCATCGTCCCCCAGCTGCTCGCCGAGATCGACGGTGTGGAGGGCCTGGAGAACGTCATCGTGATCGGCGCCTCCAACCGCGAGGACATGATCGACCCGGCCATCCTGCGCCCCGGCCGGCTCGACGTGAAGATCAAGATCGAGCGCCCCGACGCCGAAGCGGCGAAGGACATCTTCGCCAAGTACCTCAAGGCCTCGCTGCCGCTCCACACCGACGACCTCACCGAGCACTCCGGCTCGCCCGAGGTCGCCGTCCACAGCATGATCCAGACCGTCGTCGAGCAGATGTACGCCGAAACCGAGGAAAACCGCTTCCTCGAGGTCACGTACGCCAACGGCGACAAGGAGGTCCTGTACTTCAAGGACTTCAACTCCGGCGCCATGATCCAGAACATCGTGGACCGGGCCAAGAAGATGGCCATCAAGGCCTTCCTCGAACACAACCAGAAGGGCCTCCGGGTCTCCCACCTCCTCCAGGCTTGCGTGGACGAGTTCAAGGAGAACGAGGACCTTCCGAACACCACCAACCCGGACGACTGGGCCCGGATCTCCGGCAAGAAGGGCGAGCGGATCGTATTCATCCGCACGCTCGTCACCGGAAAGCAGGGCGCGGACACCGGACGCTCCATCGACACGGTGGCGAACACCGGTCAGTACCTCTGATCGAACAGGGCGGCTGCGGATGCCCTACCCGGGCACCCGCAGCCGACTGCTTTACCAACTGCTCTTTTCAGCCGGTGACGGGGTGAAGTCAATGACTGAAATGATCTCCCCACCAGCGCGGAGTGGTTCTAGGCTCTTCCGTACCGCCGGTCGCGCAGTGCGGGGACGGGCACCGCACACGCACCGGAGCACCAGCGGTACTTGAGCGCCGCTCCCGAACGGGAGCGTCGCCGGGCAAGGAGGGCCGCATGACCGTACGGCGAGTAATGGGAATCGAGACGGAGTACGGGATCTCCGTCCCGGGGCACCCGAACGCCAATGCCATGCTCACCTCGTCCCAGATCGTCAACGCCTACGCGGCGGCGATGCACCGGGCGCGCCGCGCCCGCTGGGACTTCGAGGAGGAGAACCCGCTGCGGGACGCCCGCGGCTTCGACCTCGCCCGCGAGGCCGCCGACAACAGCCAGCTCACCGACGAGGACATCGGCCTCGCCAACGTCATCCTGACCAACGGCGCACGGCTCTACGTCGACCACGCGCACCCCGAGTACAGCTCCCCGGAGATCACCAATCCGCTCGACGCCGTCCTCTGGGACAAGGCCGGCGAGCGGATCATGGCCGAGGCCGCCGTCCGGGCCGCCCAGCTGCCCGGTGCCCAGCCCATCCACCTCTACAAGAACAACACCGACAACAAGGGCGCCTCCTACGGCACGCACGAGAACTACCTGATGAAGCGGGAGACCCCCTTCTCGGAGATCGTGCGCCACCTGACCCCCTTCTTCGTCTCCCGCCAGGTCGTGACCGGCGCGGGACGGGTCGGGATCGGCCAGGACGGCCGCGAGCACGGCTTCCAGATCAGCCAGCGCGCGGACTACTTCGAGGTCGAGGTCGGTCTGGAGACGACACTCAAGCGGCCCATCATCAACACGCGCGACGAGCCGCACTCGGACGCCGAGAAGTACCGCCGGCTGCACGTGATCATCGGCGACGCCAACCTCTCCGAGATCTCGACGTACCTCAAGCTCGGCACCACCGCCCTCGTCCTCTCGATGATCGAGGACTCCTTCATCAACGTCGACCTGGCCGTGGACCAGCCCGTACGGACCCTGCACCAGGTCTCCCACGACCCCGACCTGCAACACCTGATCACGCTGCGCAGCGGCCGCACGCTGACCGCCGTGCAACTCCAGATGGAGTACTTCGAGCTGGCCAGGAAGTACGTGGACGAGCGTTTCGGCTCCGACGCGGACGAGCAGACCAAGGATGTGCTGGTCCGCTGGGAGGACGTGCTGGGCCGGCTGGAGAGCGACCCGATGAGCCTGTCGGGCGAGCTGGACTGGATCGCGAAGCGCGAGATCCTGGAGGGCTACCGGAGGCGGGACGGGCTCGGCTGGGACGCCGCCCGGCTCCACCTGGTGGACCTGCAGTACGCGGACGTACGGCCCGAGAAGGGCCTCTACAACCGCCTGGTGGCCCGCGGCAAGATGAAGCGGCTGGTGGAGGAGTCGGCGGTAGAGCGGGCGGAGGGCAAGCCGCCGGAGGACACCCGGGCGTACTTCCGGGGCCGGTGCCTGGAGCAGTACGCGGACGACGTGGCCGCGGCCTCCTGGGACTCGGTGATCTTCGACCTCCCGGGCCGTGACTCGCTGCAGCGCGTCCCGACGCTGGAACCCCTGCGGGGTACGCGCAAGCACGTGAAGGAGCTCCTGGACCGCTGCCGCACGGCGGAGGACCTGGTGCGGGTACTCAGCGGGAACTGAGGGCTGAAAAGTCACCGTTCCGGGAATCATGAAAGCAGCCGCACGTTATGAAAGTGCGGGGACGAATGCCGGACCCTCCTTGTAGGGTCCGACGTAGGGTCTGATCTTGAGAGATCCCGATCCCGGGGTCTCTCGACATGAGCGCGCGAACCGAGCGGGGTGAGGTAGACATGGCGACCAAGGACACCGGCGGCGGACAGCAGAAGGCGACTCGCTCGACCGAGGAGGTCGAGGAGGCGGCGGTCGAGGAATCGACCGACCTCAAGGAGCGCCAGGAAAAGCTCTCCGACGACGTCGACTCAGTTCTTGACGAGATTGACGATGTACTCGAGGAGAATGCCGAGGACTTCGTGCGATCCTTCGTTCAAAAGGGTGGTCAGTAAGACCCCTCTGCCTTCGATTCGAAGGTAATGGTGGGCGAAATGGCCAGGTTGGAGCAGAGCGCCGTCGCGCGCCCGATGCGGTGAGCAGGAGCCGCGTCGGGCGTTCGCTCCCGTAGGTTGATCATCGCCGTGGGGCGGGTAGGGTCCGTGGCGTACTTTGCTTCAACTGCAATTCAGGTCTTGGCGTGTTGAAAGACAACCCCGACCGCATGCGTCGGGCCGCCGCTCATTTGGAGGGAACGCGTGGAAGCCAACACTCGTAGCACGGGGCGGCTGCCGGCAGCCTTCCTGACGCCGGGGTCCTCGTCCTTCATGGACTTCCTCGGGGCGCACTCGCCCGAGATGCTGCCGGGGAACCGGAAGCTGCCCGACGGCATTGTCGAGGCGCCTCACGGGACGACCATCGTCGCCACCACGTTCCCCGGCGGGGTCGTGCTCGCCGGTGACCGGCGGGCGACCATGGGGAACATGATCGCGCAGCGGGACATCGAGAAGGTGTTCCCCGCCGACGAGTACTCCGCGGTGGGCATCGCCGGTACGGCCGGCCTGGCCGTGGAGATGGTGAAGCTGTTCCAGCTGGAGCTGGAGCACTTCGAGAAGGTGGAGGGGGCGACCCTCTCCCTGGAGGGCAAGGCCAACCGGCTCTCCACCATGATCCGGAGCAATCTGGGCATGGCGATGCAGGGGCTGGCGGTCGTCCCGCTGTTCGCCGGGTACGACGAGGCCAAGGAGAAGGGCCGGATCTTCTCCTACGACGTGACCGGCGGCCGCTCCGAGGAGCACGGCTACGCGGCCACCGGATCGGGCTCCATCTTCGCCCGGGGCTCCATGAAGAAGCTCTACCGCCCCGATCTGACGGAGGAGCAGGCCACCACGCTGGTCGTGCAGGCGCTGTACGACGCCGCCGACGACGACTCGGCGACCGGTGGGCCGGACCTGTACCGCCACATCTACCCCATCGTCACCGTCATCACCGACGAGGGATTCCGCAGGCTGACGGACGATCAGTCGCAGGAACTCGCCCGCAGCGTCACCGACCGGCGGCTCGAGCAGCCCGACGGGCCGCGCGCGGCCCTGCTCTGACCAGTCCTCCTCGTCGCCCAGAAGAAAGGGACGGATAACCGGTGTCGACTCCGTTCTACGTCTCACCCCAGCAGGCCATGGCCGACCGGGCGGAATACGCCCGGAAGGGCATCGCCCGCGGTCGCAGCCTTGTCGTGCTGCAGTACGCCGACGGCATCGTGTTCGTCGGCGAGAACCCGTCCCGCGCGCTGCACAAGTTCAGCGAGATCTACGACCGGATCGGCTTCGCGGCCGCCGGCAAGTACAACGAGTACGAGAACCTGCGGATCGGCGGCGTTCGCTACGCCGATCTGCGCGGATACACCTACGACCGCGACGATGTGACGGCCCGTGGGCTGGCCAACGTCTACGCGCAGACGCTGGGCACGATCTTCTCCAGCGCCGGCGAGAAGCCGTACGAGGTGGAGCTGGTCGTGGCCGAGGTCGGCGCGACGGCCGCGGGCGACCAGATCTACCGGCTGCCGCACGACGGTTCGATCGTGGACGAGCACGGCTCGGTCGCGGTCGGCGGCAATGCCGAGCAGATCAGCACGTACCTGGACCAGCGCCACCAGGACGGGATGACCCTGTCCGAGGCGCTGAAGCTGGCGGTGCAGGCCCTGTCGAGCCAGGCGAACGGCGCGGACAAGACGATCCCGGCCGAGCGGCTGGAGGTCGCGGTGCTGGACCGGACGCGGGCCCAGCAGCGGAAGTTCAAGCGGATCCGGGGCAGGCAGCTGTCGCGGCTGCTGGAGGCGGACGTCACGGCGGCCGTGCAGGCCGACGCCGTGTCGAACGACGAGGCTCCCGAGGACGATTCCGAGTAGGGATCCACGCGCGAACGGCGCCCCCGGCCCACCGGCCGGGGGCGCTTTCGCGTTTCAGGCGGGGGCCGGGCCCGTGGAGGCGCGGACGATCAGGTCGACCGGGAGGTCGGGGGCGGTCCAGGGGGTGCCGTCCAGGACGGCGAGGAGGGCGGTCATGCCCTGTTCGCCGACGCGTTCGGCGGGCAGGTGGACGGTGGTGAGCTCGGGTTCGACGGCGGTGGCGAGGGCGAGGTCGTCGAAGCCGGTGACGGAGAGGTCCTCGGGGACGCGCAGGCCGAGGCGGCGGGCGGCCTTGCAGGCGCCGGCGGCCAGGATGTCGTCGTCGCAGACGACGGCGGTGGGCCGGCCCCCGGGGGCCGCGAGGACCGCCTCCATGGCCGTATGGGCGTCGGCGACGGTGAGCGGGGCCCGTACGGTGCGCAGCTCGGCGTGGGGGCCCAGCAGGGCGGCCAGGGCTTCGGCGCGGACGTCGAAGGTCCAGGAGTCGACGGCGGAGGCGAGGTGGAGGACGCGGCGGTGGCCGAGGGCGAGGAGGTGCTCGGTGATCTGGCGCATGCCGTCGGCCATGGCGAGGTTGACGTGGGCGGCGGCGCGCGTGGCGGTGGGGTCGCTGTCGAGCATGACGAGGGGGAGCTCGGCGTCGCCGATGGCGTCGAGGGCATGGGCGGCCATGGAGGAGGCGATGACCCCGTCGAGGGCGGCACGGGCGGAGGCGAAGGGGTCGCGGGCGGGGCCGGTGCCGTCGGGGGAGGGGTAGAGGACGACGCCGAAGCCGTGTTCGGCGGCGATGCGGGCGGCGCCGGTGTAGACGCGGGCGAAGAACTCGTTGGTGAGGGCGGGGACGACGAGGAGGGCGGTGCGGGTGGAGCCGAGCCGGAGGCTGCGGGCGGCGAGGTTGGGCCGGTAGCCGAGGGTGGTGGCGGCTTCGCGGACCAGGCCGGCGGTGCGTTCGGAGACGCGGCCGCGCCACTTGTCGCCGAGGACGAGGGAGACGGTGGCCTGCGAGACCCCGGCGGCGGTGGCCACGTCCCGGCTGGTGGGTCTCGTCACACCGTGCTCCTGTTGTACGAGGTCGGCGGGGGTGGGGGTGATGGTCGGGTTGGACCCCCGTGGTGTGGCCATGGTACGTATGACCTCCGACGTTATACGTATTACTAGATTGACTCCCGGCTGGACTCCGGGCAGAAGGGGGCGGACATGGCCGCGGGATACGCGGAGCTGCTCAGGACCCGGCACGCCGCGAGGCTGCTGGCGGGCACGCTCGTCGGCCGGCTGCCGAACGCCACCGCGGCCATCGCGATCGTGCTGTTCACGCGCGCGGAGGGCGGCAGCTACAGCCTCGCGGGCGCGCTCGCCGCGGTCTACGGGGTGGCGAACGCGGTGGGCCAGCCGCTTCTCGGGCGGGCCGTGGACCTCTTCGGGCAGCCGCGGGTGCAGCTGCCGGCCGCGGTGCTCTCGGCGCTGGGCATGGCGTGGCTCGCGTTCGCGGGCACCGGGTCGGCTGCGGCCGCGTACGGGGCCGTGGTCGTCGGCGGATTCTTCGTGCCGCCGCTGGAGGGCGGGCTGCGGGCGCTGTGGCCCTCGGTGCTCGGGGGCAAGGAGGAGCGGGTGCACGCCGCGTACGCGATGGACGCGGTGGCGCAGGAGATCATGTACACGGTCGGACCGCTGCTGGTGACGCTGTGCGTCTCGCTGTGGAATCCGGCCGGGGCGCTGCTGGTGATCCATGCCCTCGGTGTCCTGGGGGCGCTGTCCGTGGTGCTCAGCGAGCCTTCGCGGAGGTGGCGTTCGGAGCCGCGCGAGGCGCACTGGCTGGGCGCGCTGCGCTCGACGGGGCTGCGGGCGCTGCTGGGTGCGTTCTTCTTCGTGGGCATGGCGCTGGGTTCGATCACGGTGGCGGGTGTGGCGTACGCCGACGACCACGGGGGCCAGTCGGTGTACGGCTGGCTGATGGCGGCGCTGGGTCTGGGCGCGCTGGGCGGCGGGGTGCTCTACGGGGCGCGGCAGTGGGCGGGTGCGCCGGAGCGGCGGCTGCGGGTGATCGTGGCGCTGTTGGCGGTGTGCTACCTGCCGCTGGTGCTGGTTCCGGGGCCGGTGGCGATGACGGCGCTGGCGGCGCTGGCGGGCGTGTTCCTGGCGCCGGCGCTGGCGTGCGCGTTCATCGTCGTGGACCGTCACGCTCCGGTGGGGACGGTGACGGAGGCCTTCTCGTGGCTGGTGACGTTCTTCGGTGTGGGCGCGGCGATCGGTACGGCCGCGGCGGGGCCGGCGGTGGAACTGGGTGGTTCGGCGAGCGGGTTCGGCGTGGCGTGTGTCGCGGGTGCGTCGGCGCTGCTGGTGCTGACGCTCACTCAGCGCGTCATGGCCGCTCCGGGCCGGACCCGTACGGTGGCGGGCTCCCCGGCCATGGCCGGGGAAGGCGTCGGCGGGGGCGCGGTGGAGGGGTCCGCGGGCGGTCCGGCGGGCGGTCCGGCGGAGCGGCTCGTCGGCAACTGATCGAAACGGCGTTCACGAACCCGGTTTCAGAACAGTGCGGAAGGCGTAATGTTCAGTCATGGACCGCCGCATTTTCGGGCTGGAGAACGAGTACGGCGTCACGTGCACGTTCAGGGGACAGCGCCGACTGTCTCCTGACGAAGTGGCGCGCTACCTCTTCCGCCGTGTTGTGTCATGGGGCCGCAGCAGCAATGTCTTCCTGCGGAACGGCGCCCGCCTGTACCTCGACGTGGGTTCGCATCCGGAATACGCAACTCCCGAATGCGACAACGTGACGGAACTCGTCACGCACGACAAGGCAGGCGAGCGCATTCTCGAAGGTCTGCTCGTCGACGCCGAACGCCGCCTGCACGAGGAGGGAATCGCGGGCGACGTCTATCTCTTCAAGAACAACACCGACTCGGCGGGCAACTCGTACGGCTGCCACGAGAACTATCTGGTGGCCCGGCACGGGGAATTCTCCCGCCTGGCGGACATCCTCATTCCGTTCCTCGTCACGCGCCAGCTGATCTGCGGCGCGGGCAAGGTGCTGCAGACCCCCCGGAGCGCGGTCTACTGCGTGAGCCAGCGGGCCGAGCACATCTGGGAGGGCGTCAGCTCCGCGACGACCCGGTCGCGGCCGATCATCAACACCCGCGACGAGCCGCACGCGGACGCCGAGCGCTACCGCCGTCTGCACGTGATCGTCGGGGACTCGAACATGTCCGAGACGACCATGCTGCTCAAGGTCGGGGCCACCGACCTGGTGCTGCGCATGATCGAGGCGGGCACGGTGATGCGGGACCTGACCCTGGAGAACCCGATCCGGGCGATCCGCGAGGTCAGCCACGACATCACGGGCCAGCGCAAGGTGCGCCTGGCGAGCGGCCGGGAGGCCTCGGCGCTGGAGATCCAGCGCGAGTACTACGACAAGGCCGTGGACTTCGCCGAGCGCCGGGGTATCCGTACCGGCACGGTGGACCAGGTGCTGGAGCTGTGGGGCCGCACCCTCGACGCGATCGACGCGGAGGACCTGGACCGGATCGGGACCGAGATCGACTGGGTCATGAAGTACCAGCTGATCGAGCGGTACCGGGCCAAGCACGGCATGACCATGTCGAACCCGCGCGTGGCCCAGATAGACCTCGCGTACCACGACATCCACCGCCGGCGCGGGCTGTACTACCTGCTGGAGCGCAAGGGGCAGGCGGCGCGGATCTGCAACGACCTCAAGATCTTCGAGGGCAAGTCGGTGCCCCCGCAGACCACACGGGCGCGGCTGCGCGGCGACTTCATCCGCCGGGCGCAGGAGCAGCGGCGGGACTTCACGGTCGACTGGGTGCACCTCAAGCTGAACGACCAGGCGCAGCGGACCGTGCTCTGCAAGGACCCGTTCCGGTCGGTGGACGACCGGGTGGAGAAGCTGATCGCCGGGATGTGAGATCGCGCTGATCTCGTGCAGGGCCCCGTACGGATCTCGTACGGGGCCCTGCGCACGCCTTAGAGTGGCGACGACCGCACCGCCGTCTGAGATCTGAGGAACACGTGCGCCGACTTGCCGGCCTGCTTGTCGTACCCCTTCTGCTGCTGTCGACAGCAGCCTGTGGCGACAGCGGCTCCGACTCCGCCGAGATGAAGAACGGGGCGCCCGCGATCACCAAGGGCGCCAAGTTCGGTGAGACCCCGACCCTGGCCAAGGGCAAGGGCGACCCGCCGAAGGAGCTGAAGGTGGTGACCGTCAGCGAGGGCAACGGCCCGGTGCTGAAGAAGGGCGATGTCGCTCAGGTCAACTACTACGGCCAGGTCTGGGACGGCAAGGAGCCGTTCGACCAGAGCTTCGGCAAGGGCAAGCCGTTCGAGGTGACCATCGGTGCCGGAATGGTCATCAAGGGCTGGGACCAGGGTCTTGAGGGCAAGAAGGTCGGCAGCCGCCTGGAGCTCGTGATCCCGCCGGACCTCGGTTACGGCGACAAGGGATCCGGCGACAAGATCAAGCCGAACGCCACGCTGGTCTTCGTCGTGGACATCGTCAAGGGCACCTCGGTCCCGGCCTCGGCCAAGGGCAAGGAGGTCGCGCAGGACGACAAGGACCTGCCGAAGATCGGTACGAACACGGACGGCAAGGAAGTCTCCGTGACCGTCCCGAAGGACGTGACGCCGCCGGCGAAGCTGGTGTCGAACTACGTGCTGGAGGGTGACGGCCCGGCCGTCAAGGACACCGACAGCGTCGTGGTCAAGTTCAACGGCAAGACGTGGAAGGACGACAAGACCTTCGAAAGCACGTACGCCACGGACCAGACGGTCACCTGGCCGATGGACCAGCTGTCGGTCAAGGGTCTCAAGGAAGGCCTGACCGGCAAGAAGGTCGGCAGCCGCATCCTGCTGGTCATCCCGCCGGACCAGGGCTTCGGCGACAAGGAGACGGGCACCATCCCGGCCAACTCGACGCTGGTCTTCAGCCTCGACATCCTCGCCGTGATGTAAGACTGTCCGAGTTGACCTGATTCAGTTTTGAGGAGCAGTTCCGTGAGCAACCAGCTCGAGAAGCCCGAGATCGACTTCCCCGACTTCCCGGTTCCGGCCGACCTCGTCATCGAGGACGTCTGGGTGGGCGAAGGCGCCGAGGCCACGGCCGGCAACAAGGTCTCCGTCCACTACGTGGGCGTGGCCTATTCCACCGGCGAGGAGTTCGACGCCTCCTGGGGCCGCGGCGCCCCGCTGCAGTTCATCCTGGGCATCGGCCAGGTCATCCCGGGCTGGGACAAGGGCATCGAGGGCATGAAGGTCGGCGGCCGGCGCAAGCTGGTCATCCCGGCCCACCTCGCGTACGGCGACCGCGGCGCCGGCGGCGCCATCAAGCCGGGCGAGACGCTGATCTTCGTCTGCGACCTGATGGGCGTCTGATTCGACGACCCGCGATCGGTGAAGGGGCCCCCGCCGTCAGGCGGGGGCCCTCGCTTTTGCCGGGGCCCGCCGGGGCGGTACGGTCAACGGTCACGGAGGTGTGCGCCGTGCGTGCTCGCGCGTGTCGCACCTGCCGGACGAGTGCCAACGTGTAAGCGGAGAAGGGCGGAAGGGCGTCGATGGCGATTGCCAAGGCCGAGCGGCTGATGAATCTGGCGCTGTGTCTGCTGGGGACCCGCCGGCCGCTCAGCAAGCGCGAGCTGCGCGGTTCCATCGAGGCGTACATGGAAGCCGGCAACGACGAGTCGTTCAACCGCATGTTCGAGCGGGACAAGGACGATCTGCGCGAACTCGGCCTGGTCATCGAGACGGTGGAGAACCTGGAGGGCGAGACCGGCTACCTCGCCCGCCGCGACAGCAACCGGCTGCCGCCCGTCTCCCTCGACGCCGAGGAGGCCGCCGCCCTCGGGCTCGCGGCCAAGGTCTGGCAGCAGGCCCGCCTCGCCGGAGCCGCCAGCGGCGCCCTGCAGAAGCTGCGCGCCGGCGGGATGCCGGAGGCGGGGGACCCGTACGAGGGCCAGCACAGCGCCATCGAACCGCGCATCCCGGTCCACGAGGCGGCCTTCGAACCGCTGATGCTCGCCTGCCGTGACCGCCGGCCGGTCGCCTTCGACTACCGCAAGTCCACCGCCGCGCGGCCCGAGACCCGGCAGGTGGAGCCGTGGGCGCTGGAGTGCTGGCGCGGCCACTGGTACCTGGCCGGCTACGACCGCGACCGCGGGGCGGAGCGGGTGTTCCGGCTCTCCCGGATCACCGGCAAGGTCAAGTCCCGTGCGGCCAGGTACACCGCCGAGGTCCCGGACGTGGTGACCGTACGGGAGACCGTGGCGAGCTGGGCCGGGGAGAGCGCGGACCGCTCCGCGCTGATCCGGCTGCGGGCCGGGGCCGGGTACCCGCTGCGGGCCAAGGCCACCGCGGTGCGCGAGGGCGGGGACGGCTGGGACGAGCTGGAGATCCCGTACGGGCACGGGCTCGACGCCTGGCTGGTCGAGTTCGGGCCGGACGTGGTGGTCGTGGGCCCCGCCGACCTGCGGGCGGACGTCGTGGACCGGCTGCGCGCCGTGGCCGCGGGCTGAGGCCGCCCGGCGGACCGGACCGGCAGATCCGATCTGCCGGGCCCGGCGCGGCCGCCGCCCGATCCGCCGCACCGATCGCACCACCGCACCGTTCACAAGACGTGCCCTGAGGGGGAGACGTACCAGCATGGCTGCCAACGCCATCGACCAGACCCGCCGGATGCTGTCCCTGGTGACCTACCTGCGCGAGCGCCCCGGGGCGCACGTCGCGGACGTCGCCCGTGCCTTCGGGATCACCGAGGACGAGCTGATCTCGGACCTCGACGTGCTGCCCATGTGCGGGACCAGCTTCCGCGGCGGGGACCTGCTCGACATCGACACCGACGGGGAGCGCATCTGGTGGCGCAACCCCGACGCCTCGGGGGAGTCCACCGCCGAGCCGCTGCGCCTGGCCGCCGACGAGGCGACCGCGCTGCTGGTCGCCGCCCGCGCCGTGGCCACGCTGCCGGGGCTGCGCGAGAGCGACCGGGACGCGCTGCTGCGGGCCACCGCGAAGCTGGAGGCCGCCGCGGGCGAGGCGGCCGGGGCCAGCTCCCGGCTGTCGGTGACCTTCGAGGCGGAGGGCGGGGTCTTCGCCGACGTCGACCGGGCAATCGCGGAGCGCCGGCGGCTGTGGCTGCGCTACTACTCGCCCGCCCGCGACGAGCTGACCGAGCGCAAGGTCGACCCGATCCGGCTCTTCGCGGTGGGCCACACCTACATGGAGGGCTGGTGCCACCTCTCCGAGGCCCGGCGCACCTTCCGCCTCGACCGGGTCGCCGAGATCCGGCTGCTGGACGAGCGGGCCGATCCGCCCGCCATCGAGCCGCGCGATCTGTCCGAGGGGCTCGTCCAGCCGGCCGCCGAGGACCCGGAGGTCGTGGTCGAGGTCGGACCGGGCGGCCGCTGGGTCGCCGAGTACTACCCGCACGACAGCGCCGAGGAGCTCTCCGGCGGCGGCCTGCGGATCACGCTGCGCAGCCCGGATCCGGCCTCGCTGCGCCGGCTCGCGCTGCGGCTGGGCCGCGAGGGCCGGATCGTGGCTCCCGCGGAGCTGGCCGACAGCGCGCGGCAGGCGGCGCGGGAGGCGCTCGCCGGCTACGGGGACCAGGGCTGAAGAAGCGGTACGAGCAGGGCTGGGCAAGGGGAAGCGGCGGGGCCGTGCGGTACGGGCCCGGCCGTACGGGAGCCGCGCCGTCAGCGAGCGGACGGCATGAGGGGAGCGCCGAGCGATGTCGCCAATGTCCGGGCCACGGGGTGTGCAGGCGGCCGCGGGGCCGCCGGTCTCCTTCAAAGCGGCCTGTTCCGACTGCCGGGCCCGCTTCGAGCTGGACGCGGGGTCCCTGCGGCTGGTGATCGGCGGAAGCCGGCGCACCACGTTCTACTCGTTCACCTGTCCCGAGTGCGGGGCCTCCGTACGCAAACCGGCCGGTGAGCGCATCGTGGAACTGCTGACCGGCGGCGGCGTGAGCACCCTGCGCAGCGTCTGAGGCGGCCGGTGGCCTAGGCTCGGAGCATGCTGTGGCCGATGCTCGCAATCGCCCTGGGTTTCCTCGGGCTCGCCGTCCTCGCCGTCCTCGCGGTGCGCGTCTTCGTGGAGGTGCGGCGGCTGTCCGGCCAGGTCGAGCTGGCCAGCCGGCGGATCGCGGACGCCTCGGGAGACCTGGAGCGCGCGGCGAGCGACCTGGCACGCTCGGGCGGCGCCGTCCGGCCGTGAAAACGGTACAAACCACAGGATCGCGTCCCGCAGATCTCTGGAAAGTGCGGGTCAGGACCCGTACCGTCGGTCCCAGCCGCACGCAAGGCGGGATACCCCGGGGGATTGCCGGGCGTTAACCCCCGGGGGTTACGATCCTTGCCTGAGGGGTCACGGATCACGGTCCGGGGCCGCCGACACCACAACCAGCCGTTTCGGTGAGAAGGAAGTCAGACATGATCGGCAATCTGAAGCCTCTTGAGATCCTCCTGATCATCGCCGTGATCTTCCTGCTGTTCGGTGCCAAGAAGCTCCCCGACATGGCGCGCTCCCTCGGCAAGTCGGCCCGCATCCTCAAGAGCGAGGCCAAGGCCATGAAGGCGGAGGGCGCCGCGGAGGACAACGCCACCGCCGCGACCGTCGCCGACCAGGCCCCGCAGCAGGCCGCCGCCCCGCGCACCATCAAGGCCGCTCCCGGCGACGTGACCAGCTCGCGTCCGGTCAACGAGCCGAACCACACCACCCAGGGCTGATCGCCCGGCCGCCGGGCTGTCCGCCCGCGGCCCTGATCACGCCGGTCATCTGCAACGAGACAAGGGACGTGGGTTGCTCAAGTCTGCCCGCAAGCAGGAGAAGCAGGACAAGCAGGCCAAGGACGCCGAAGGGCGGATGCCTCTTGTCGAGCACCTGCGTGAGCTGAGAAACCGCCTGTTGAAGTCGGTCCTGGCGATCCTGGTGATCACCATCGTGGCTGCCTTCTACTACAAGGACCTCATCGACTTCATGCTGAAGCCGATGCTGGACTCCGTCGGCTGCACCAACGGGGTGGTCTCACAGCGCAACGGCCGGCCCTGCGCCGACATGACGGTGAACGGCCTCATCGCCCCGTTCTCCATCGCCCTCAAGGTCTCGCTCACCGCCGGTGTGGTGCTTTCGGCGCCGGTCTGGCTCTACCAGCTCTGGGCCTTCGTCGCCCCGGGCCTGCACAACCACGAGAAGCGCTACGCGGTCGGCTTCGTGGCCGTCGGCGCTCCGCTGTTCGCCGCCGGTGGGGTGCTCGCCTACAAGCTGCTGCCGCAGACCGCGACGATCCTCCTCGAGTTCACCCCGGACAACGCGCGCAACCTGCTCCCGGTCGACGACTACCTCGACCTGGTTACGCGCATGGTCATCGTCTTCGGCCTCGCCTTCGAGCTGCCGCTGCTGCTGATCCTCCTCAACTTCACCGGGATCCTCACCGCGAAGCGGCTGGCGAGCTGGTGGCGGGCCATGGTGCTGGGCATCACGATCTTCGCCGCGTTCGCCACGCCCACCGGTGACCCGCTGACCATGATCTCGCTGGCCGCTCCGATCGTCGCCCTCTACTTCATCGCCCTCGGGATCTGCCTGGTCAACGACCGCAGGCGGGGCCGCGGCAACCCCGACGCACTCCTCGACGACGACGAGGCCTCCGAGCTGGACCTGACGCCCGCGCCCATCGGTGAGATGGAGCCCGTCCAGGCCCCGACCGCGCTGCCCGAGCAGGCCGACGGCGGCCGCCGGCAGATCAACGGTTACGACGACGCGACCTGACAGGTACATTCCCCGGGTGAGTGCTGAGATCACCCTCCTCGTCAATCCCACCGCGGGACGCGGCCGGGGCGCGCACGCCGCGCAGCCGGCCGCTTCCGCGCTCCGGGCCGCCGGGTTCTCCGTACGGACGGTGCTCGGCGCCGATGCCGCGGACGCGCTGTCGCGGCTGCGCACCGCCGTCCGGGAGGGCACGGGCGCGGTGATCGCCGTCGGCGGCGACGGCGTGGTCTCGCTGGCCCTGCAGGCCCTGGCCGGGACGCTGGTACCGCTCGGGGTGGTCGCCGTGGGGACCGGGAACGACTTCGCGCGGGCCATGGGGCTGCCCGTGGGGGAGCCCGCGCAGGCGGGGCGGCTCGCCGCCGAAGCGCTCAAGGAGGGCCGGATCCGCGAGATCGACCTCGGGCGGGTGGCGGGGATCCCGGACCAGGGGGAGACCTGGTACGGGACCGTGCTGTGCTCCGGCTTCGATTCGCGGGTCAACGACCGGGGCAACCGGATGCGGCTCCCGGCGGGACGGTTCAAGTACGACCTGGCGATCCTCGCGGAGCTGGCCTCCTTCCGGCCGTTCCCGTACCGGATCACCCTCGACGACGGTCCGGTGATCGAGACCGAGGCCGCGCTGGTCGCCGTCGGCAACGGGTCCTCGTACGGCGGCGGCATGCGCATCTGCGCGGACGCCGTCCCGGACGACGGGCTCTTCGACGTGACGGTGGTCGGGGACTGCAGCCGGACCACCTTGCTGAAGGTCTTTCCGCAGGTCTACAAGGGGACGCACCTCAGCCACCCGAAGGTGACCGTCCACCGGGCCGCGAAGATCACCCTGGAGGCCGCCGGGATCACCGCGTACGCCGACGGCGAGCCGCTCGGACCGCTGCCGGTGACCGCCGACTGCGTGCCCGGGGCCCTGCGGCTGCTGTCGTAGCGCCGTCGCCGCGGCGGCCCGCGCAGTCCGTATAAATGATCGCGACTGTTGTCAGGGGCGGCGGGTAGGCTCGAAGACAAGATGACCGAAGAACTCTCACCGGCGGAGCGGTACGCCGCTGCCCGGATCCGCGCCGCCGAAGAGGCCTCCGCCCTGGCCCCCTTCCGCGAGATGTACGAATTCGACCTGGACGCGTACCAGGTCGACGCCTGCAAGGCACTGGAGGCAGGCAAGGGCGTCCTCGTCGCCGCCCCGACCGGCTCGGGCAAGACGATCGTCGGCGAGTTCGCCGTGCACCTCGCCCTCGGCCAGGGCCGCAAGTGCTTCTACACGACGCCCATCAAGGCGCTGTCGAACCAGAAGTACGCCGACCTCGTCAAGCGCTACGGCGCCGACAAGGTGGGCCTGCTGACCGGTGACAACAGCGTCAACTCCGAGGCGCCCGTGGTCGTGATGACCACGGAGGTGCTCCGCAACATGCTGTACGCGGGCTCGCAGTCGCTGCGCGGCCTCGGCTACGTCGTGATGGACGAGGTGCACTACCTCTCCGACCGGTTCCGCGGAGCCGTCTGGGAGGAAGTGATCATCCACCTCCCCGAGTCGGTCACGCTGGTGTCCCTTTCGGCCACCGTGTCCAACGCCGAGGAGTTCGGCGACTGGCTGGACACCGTGCGAGGCGACACCGAGGTGATCGTCTCCGAGGAGCGGCCCGTCCCGCTGTGGCAGCACGTCATGGCCGGCCGCAAGATCTACGACCTCTTCGAGGAGGAGTCCGACCACGGAGGCCGCGGCTCCGCGCGCCGGGAGGTCAACCCCGACCTGCTGCGCATGGCGCGCGAGGAGAACACCCGTACGTACAGTCCGAAGGACCGGCGGCGCGGCAAGATGGTCCGCGAGGCCGACCGCGAGCGCGAGCGGCGCTCCCGCGGCCGGATCTGGACCCCGAGCCGGCCCGAGGTCATCGCCCGCCTCGACGGCGACGGGCTGCTGCCCGCCATCAACTTCATCTTCAGCCGGGCCGGCTGCGAGGCCGCCGTCCAGCAGTGCCTGTTCGCGGGCCTGCGGCTCAATGACGACACGGCCCGTCTGAGGGTCCGCGAGATCGTCGAGGAGCGGACCGCCTCCATCCCCACCGAGGACCTGCACGTCCTCGGATACTACGAGTGGCTCGAAGGCCTGGAGCGGGGCATCGCCGCGCACCACGCCGGCATGCTGCCCACCTTCAAGGAGGTCGTGGAGGAGCTGTTCGTCCGCGGTCTCGTCAAGGCCGTCTTCGCCACCGAGACCCTGGCGCTGGGCATCAACATGCCCGCGCGCACGGTGATCCTGGAGAAGCTGGTCAAGTGGAACGGCGAGCAGCACGCCGACATCACCCCCGGCGAGTACACGCAGCTCACCGGCCGGGCCGGACGGCGCGGCATCGACGTCGAGGGCCACGCCGTGGTGCTGTGGCAGCGGGGCATGGACCCGGCGGGGCTCGCCGGGCTCGCGGGCACCCGTACGTATCCGCTGCGCTCCAGCTTCAAGCCCTCGTACAACATGGCCGTGAACCTGGTCAGCCAGTTCGGGCGGCACCGCTCGCGCGAGCTGCTGGAGACCTCGTTCGCGCAGTTCCAGGCCGACCGCTCGGTCGTCGGGATCTCCCGGCAGGTGCAGCGCAACGAGGAGGGCCTGGAGGGCTACCGGGAGGGCATGACCTGCCACCTCGGGAACTTCGAGGAGTACGCGCAGCTGCGCCGCGACCTCAAGGACCGCGAGACGGACCTGGCCAAGCAGGGCGCGGCCCAGCGCCGGGTGCAGGCGGCCGGTTCGCTGGAGAAGCTCAAGCCGGGCGACATCATCCACGTGCCGACCGGCAAGTTCGCCGGGCTCGCGCTGGTCCTGGACCCGGGCGTGCCGGCCGGCCGGGTCAACGGGCACCGGGGGTTCGAGTACGCCGAGGGGCCGCGGCCGCTGGTGCTGACCGCGGAGCGGCAGGTCAAGCGGCTCGCCGCGATCGACTTCCCGGTCCCGGTCGAGGCGATCGAGCGGATGCGGATCCCCAAGACCTTCAACGCGCGCTCGCCGCAGTCCCGTCGGGATCTGGCGTCCCAACTGCGGGCCAAGGCCGGACACATCGCGCCGGAGCGGCGCGGGCGCGGCCGGGCCGCGGCCGCCGACGACCGCGAGATCGCGCGGCTGCGCGCCGAGCTGCGGGCGCACCCCTGCCACGGGTGCGACGAGCGCGAGGACCACGCCCGCTGGGCGGAGCGCTACCACCGCCTCAGGCGGGACACCCAGCAGCTGGAGCGGCGCATCGAGGGCCGTACGAACACGATCGCCCGCACCTTCGACCGGATCCACGCGCTGCTCACCGAGCTGGACTACCTGCGCGAGAACGAGGTGACCGTGCACGGCAAGCGGCTCGCCCGGCTGTACGGGGAGCTCGACCTGCTGGCGTCGGAGTGCCTGCGCGAGGGCGTCTGGGAGGGGCTGTCCCCGGCGGAACTGGCCGCCTGCGTCTCGGCGTTGGTGTTCGAGGCGCGGCAGTCCGACGATGCGGTGGCGCCGAAGGTGCCCGGTGGTGCCGCGAAGGCGGCGCTGGGCGAGATGGTTCGCATCTGGGGCCGGCTCGACGCGCTGGAGGAGGAGCACCGCATCAACCAGGCGGAGGGCGTGGGCCAGCGCGAGCCGGACCTGGGCTTCGCGTGGGCCGCGTACCAGTGGGCCTCCGATAAGAGCCTGGACGAGGTGCTGCGGGAGGCGGAGATGCCCGCCGGCGACTTCGTGCGCTGGTGCAAGCAGGTCATCGACGTGCTGGGGCAGATCGCGGCCGCGGCCCCCTCTGCGTCCGGTGACAGCGGGAGCACGGTGGCCCGCAATGCCCGCAAGGCCGTGGACGCGCTGCTGCGCGGCGTGGTGGCCTACAGCTCGGTCGGCTAGGCGGCCACGACCTGGGGAGTGTCGTCAAAGTGGCGTCGGCCGCCCGAGCGTGCGTGCCAGGCCCCGCCGGCCAGACGGGACTTTGACGACACGACCTAGAGGTCCTCGGGGCTGTCGGGACCTCGCCATCCGGCGAGGTCCTGCCAGGCCGTGAGGCTCAGGCCGCTCTCGAAGCGGTGCGGGGTGCCGGTGACCGGGTCGGTGAACGACACCGTACGGGCCAGGAGTTGGATCGGTCTGCGGTAGTCGTCCGGAGCCGGGTCGGTGACCTCCGGGTACACCGGGTCGCCGAGGATCGGCAGGCCGAGGCCGTTCATGTGCACCCGCAGCTGGTGGGTGCGCCCGGTGTGCGGGGTCAGCCGGTAGCGGCCCAGCTCCCCCTTGGTGTCGATGAGTTCGACCAGGCTCTCGGCGTTCGGCTCCGCGCCGGGGATCTCGGCCGCCGCCATCACCCCGCGGGTCTTCTCGATGTGGCTGCGGACCGTGCGGGGGAGCGCGACGGCCGGGTCGTGGCGCGCGAGCGCCTCGTACCGCTTGAGGACCCGCCGCTCCTGGAACAGCAGCTGGTACGCGCCGCGGTCCTCGGGGCGGATGCTGAACATCACCAGTCCGGCCGTCAGCCGGTCCAGCCGGTGCGCCGGGCTGAGCTCGGGCAGGTCGAGCTCGGCGCGCAGCCGGGCCAGGGCGGTCTGCGTGACGTGGCTGCCGCGTGGGGTGGTCGCCAGGAAGTGCGGCTTGTCCACGACCAGCAGGTGCGCGTCCCGGTGGACGACGCGGATCGGGAACGGCACCACGGGCTCCGGCTCCATGTCCCGGTGGAACCAGAGGTAGGCGCCCGGCTCGTACGGGTCCTGCGGGCCCAGGGCCCGCCCGCCGGGGCCGAACACCCGCCCGGCGCGCAGCAGGTGCGCGATGGACTGCGCGCCGCGGGTGCCGGCGTACCGCTCGGCGAGGTAGCCGCCGAGGTCGGGCCAGCGCCCGTCGGGGTCGGCGGGCAGCCGCAGCCGGACCGGGTCGATGCCGGCGACCTGGGGGAGGGGCGAGGGGGGTGCCTGGGCTCTGCGTCTCATCGGGTCCAGGCTATGCCGCTACGGCTTGGTGAAGGTGCCCAGGTGGGTGGCGTCCAGGTACTCGATGCGGACCGTGCCGTCCTTGAAGACCACCCCGGTGCGGCCGACGGCGTTCTCGCCGGCGGTCACGTAGCTGAAGGTGTCCCCGTCGTAGTGGGTGAGCGGGAAGCGCATCGGCTTCGGGCCGAGGGAGAGGGTCAGGCCGCCGCCGGCGTTCGCCGTCACGGTCAGTTTCCCGTAGTACGGGCTGACGTAGGTCCCGGTGTACGCACTGTCGGCGCGGGCCGGCTTCGCCCCCGCGGGCGGGTGCGCGTAGTCGGTGGTGGAGCGGCCGGGGTCGAGGGCCTGGGCGTACAGCTGGGCGAAGAGGGGGAGCCACTCGGTGGTCGGTCTGCCGTGCTCGGCGGTGTCGAAGAAGTCCTCGGCTATGGCGTCGGCGACGCCGACCGGGGCGCCGTTGGTGAGGACGATGATGCCGAGCTTCTCCAGGGGCAGCATGGTGACGTTGGTGTTGGCACCGAGGTCGAAGGCGCCGGAGTGGCTGAGGCGGAGCCGGCCCGCGTCGTCGTACGAGACGTTCCAGCCGAGCCCGTAGAAGCCGGTGTGGTCCAGGGGCGGGGTCGGGGCCTGGGACAGGATCTGCGGCAGGTGGGTGGTGGCGAGGGTGTCGGCGGGGACGATCCGCTTCCCGTCGAGGGTGCCGCCGGCCAGCTGGAGGCGCAGCCAGCGGGCCATGTCGGTGGCGGTGGAGCTCACGCCGCCGGCGGGGGCCTGGGCGTCGGGGTCGCGTACGTAGCGGGGCGACCAGGTGCCGTCCGGGTTCTTGACGTGGGTGGCGGCGTGGTCGGGGGCATTGACGAAGGCCGAGAACTCGGTGCTGGTGCGGGTCATGCCGGCGGGCTTGAAGAGGGTGTCGTCGGCGAGCTTCTGCCAGCTGGTGCCGTGCTGCCGGGCGACGGCCTCGGCGGCCGCGGTGAAGCCGAAGTTGGTGTAGGCGTAGCTCGCGCGGAACGGGGAGAGGGGTTCCAGGCGGAGGTGGTCGAGGATGTACGCCTGGTCGTAGCCGAGGTCTTCGAGGAGGTCCCCCGCGTGGTCGGGGAGGCCGCTGCGGTGCGAGAACAGGTCGGCGGTGGTGACGTGGCCGGTGACCCAGGGGTCCTTCAGCGCGAAGCCGGGGAGTTCGGTGCGGCGGTCCCAGTCGGCGGGGTTCTTGAGGGTGCCGGCCACCACCGTGGAGGAGATCGGCTTCGAGAGGGAAGCGATCTGGAAGACGGTGCCGGGGCCGATGGCACCGGGCGCGTCGGTGCGCCGGACGCCGAAGCCCTTGAGGTAGACGACCTTGTCGTCGTGGACGACGGCGACGGCGGCTCCGGGAACCCCGGTGCTGCGCAGGGCGTCGGTGACGTACCCGGTCAGGCGCCCCAGCGCGGCGTCCACTTCCGCGTCCGTGATCCGGGGCTTCGGCGCGGGCGGCGGGCTGGGCGCGGCGGCGGCGCCGGTCGCGGCCGTCGCAGCGAAGACGACGGCGGCTCCGGCCGCAACGAGCATGCGGAGCGTGCGCATGGAGACATTGTCACGCCGAACGGGTGACCTCGCCCCGCGAGGCGGGGGCGGCCCGGTGCGGTCAGGCGGCGGACTCCTGCTCGGCCATGACCGTGGCGTTCCAGTCGCGCTTGATCGCCCGCCAGCCCTCGTCCGTCTCGCCCTGGCGCCAGTAGCCGGAGATCGACAGGCGCTCCTTGGGGACGCCGCGCTCCAGGCGCAGGTGGCTGCGGAGGTCCTTCACGAAGCCGGCTTCGCCGTGGACGAAGGCGTGGACGTCGCGGGAGGGGAACTCCAGGGTCCTGACCGCCTCGACGAG
The DNA here is from genome assembly GCF_042752335.1 of Streptomyces sp. NPDC059355. Taxonomy (NCBI): domain Bacteria; kingdom Bacillati; phylum Actinomycetota; class Actinomycetes; order Kitasatosporales; family Streptomycetaceae; genus Streptomyces; species Streptomyces sp. NPDC059355. The sequence goes on from NZ_JBHYXN010000003.1 coordinate 198,419, forward strand.
CGTCCGGCCGACCGGGCCGGAGCCGCGGTGCAGCCAGACCGGGACGATGCCGTCGGGGGTGGCGATCTTCTGCTCGTCGTCCGGGCCCTCGACCTCCACGAACGCGTGTACCCGCGCGCCCGCCGGCATCCGCTCCATCGCGGCCGCGATGGCCGGCAGGGCGCTCTCGTCACCCACCAGCAGGTGCCAGTCGGCCGTCGGGTCCGGCGCGTACGCGCCGCCCGGGCCGAGGAAGCGGACGAGTTCACCCGGCTGGACGCGGGCCGCCCAGGGACCGGCCAGCCCCTCGTCGCCGTGGACGACGAAGTCGAGCGTCAGCTCCAGGTGCACCGGGTCCCACGAGCGGACCGTGTATGCCCGCTGGCGCGGCCAGGCGTCCCGCGCGTACTCGGCGCGGATCCGGTCCAGGTCCCACGGCGAGGGGTAGGTGACGCCTTCGGGGGCGAACAACAGCTTGATGTAATGGTCCGCGAACTCGCCCGCACTGAACCGGACCAGTCCGGCGCCGCCCAGCACCACGCGCACCATGTGCGGCGTCAGCCGCTCTGTGCGCACGACGACTGCGGTGCCGATCTTGCGGGCGCGTCCTTCTGCCACGGCGTCTCCCCTTGCTCCCCTGAAACTTAGGATTACCTAAGTTAGCACCTCAAGGGCGCAGCGCGCTGCCGAGACGCAACACGGCTCCGCCAAGACCCCACCGGCGCGCCAGCGCGTCGACGAGTTCCGGCTGCGCGGGCACCGCGGGCAGAGCCGGGTCGAACTCCGGAAGAGGGACGTCGGAGGCCACCTGGACCACCTTCGGGGCCACCGCCAGATACGGCCGGGATTCGTCCAGCCGCTTGCGCTGCGTGGGCGTCAGCTTCGACTTCGGGTCGTCGATCGCCGCGATGATCCCGGCCAGCGAGCCGTACGCGTCCAGCAGCTTCGCCGCCGTCTTCTCGCCGATCCCCGGGACCCCCGGCAGCCCGTCGCTCGGGTCCCCGCGCAGCAGCGCCAGGTCCGCGTACCCCGCGCCGTCCACCCCGTACTTCTCGCGCAGCCACGCCTCGTCCGTCACCTGGAGCGTGCCGACCCCCTTCAACGGGTACAGCACGCGCCGCTGCCGGGCGTCGTCCACCAGCTGGTACAGGTCGCGGTCGCCGGTGACGATGTCCACCGGACCCGTGGCGCGCCCCGTCAGCGTGCCGATCACGTCGTCGGCCTCGTACCCGGCGACGCCCACCCGGGCGATCCCGAACGCGTCCAGCGCTGCCTCGATGATCGGCACCTGCGGGGACAGGGTGTCGGGAGTCTCCTCCACGTCCGGACCGCTCTCGGTCTCCTCGGCGACGCGGTGCGCCTTGTACGAGGGGATCAGCTCCACCCGCCAGTGCGGCCGCCAGTCGGCGTCCATGCAGGCCACCAGATCGTCGGGGCGGTGGTCCTGGACGAGGCGCCCGATGAAGTCGAGCAGCCCGCGCACCGCGTTGACCGGGGTGCCGTCCGGGGCCTTCACGGAGTCCGGCACGCCGAAGTACGCGCGGTAGTAGAGGGAGGCGGTGTCCAGCAGCATCAGGCGTCGAGTCGTCGTCACGGTGACGATGATGCCGCAACCCCCGGGTGCGCCCGCAGCCGACGGTTACGCCCGGGGGCACGGAAAGTGGCCGTCAGTGCGCTCGAACATGGCACGGGAGTTTCACCCGGGGCGTACCCTTGTCGGCTCTTGCACGCGAAACCGGGGGCGGTTGCTGCGTAAGGTGCTTACAGCACACCGATGTGAGACGGACGCCGACGCACCAGACAAGGGGAGGGCAGCCCCGCCATGGACGACAGGGACGGCTCGGACGACAAGGAACGGGACAAGGACGCCAAGGAACCGCTCCGGGTGGGTGTGGCCGTGCGCAAGCGGCGCCGGGCACTGCACCTCACCCTCGCCGCCGTATCGGCGCGCAGCGGCCTGTCGGTGCCCTTCCTCAGCCAGATAGAGAACGAGCGGGCCCGGCCCAGCATGCGGTCCCTCGAACGGGTCGCGGACGCGCTGGAGACCACGGCCGTCGAGCTGCTGGCCGCCTCCGACACCGCGCGCACGGTCGACCTCGTGCGGGCCGGGGACGACTCCGGACTCACGCCGGTCCCGGGGGTGCGCCCCCTCGTACGCGGACACCACCAGCTGCACGCGCTGGAGTTCACCGGGGACCAGGACGCCGGCCGCGAGTACCAGCACCGCAACGACGAGCTGATGTACGTGGTCTCGGGCGCCTGCCAGGTGGAGGCCGAGGGGCGGGCGTACCGGCTGGAGAGCGGGGACGCGCTGTTCCTGTCCGGCGGCGTACGGCACCGCTGGCGAGCCGTCTCCGAGGACACCCGGCTCCTGGTCGTGGCGGTCGGCGACCACATCCACGCCACCTCCGAGCCGCCCTCGCCCGGGCGGTGAGCCGCGGCCGGACGCGGGTCGTCTCGCTCGTCCCCTCGCTGACCGAGGCGGTGGCGGTCAGCGCCCCCGGGCTGCTCGTCGGGGTCACCGACTGGTGCACGCACCCCGCGGACCTCGACGGGCGGGGCGCGGTGCGCGTCGGGGGTACGAAGAACCCCGACGTGGAGCGGATCACGGCGCTGCGCCCGGACCTGGTGATCGCCAACGAGGAGGAGAACCGCGCCCCGGACCTGGCGGCGCTGCGCGCGGCCGGGGTGGAGGTGCTGGTCACCGAGGTGCGGGAGCTGCCGCAGGCGCTGACCGAGCTGTCCCGGGTGCTGGTGGGGGCCCTGGGGCTGGCGCGGCCGCGGTGGCTGGACGAGGCCGAGGCGGCCTGGGCGCGGGTGGAGACGGCCGGCCCGCGGCGGGCCTTCGTGCCGGTGTGGCGGCGCCCCTGGATGGTGCTCGGCCGCGACACGTTCGCGGGCGATCTGCTCGCCCGGCTGGGTGTGGACAACATCTACGCCGGGAACGCCGAGCGGTATCCGAGGGTGCCGGTGGAGGAGCTGGCCGCCGCCGACTGCGATCTGGTGGTGCTCCCCGACGAGCCGTACCGCTTCACGCGCGAGGACGGCCCGGAAGCCTTCCCGGGCCGTCCCTCCGCCCTCGTCAGCGGCCGCCATCTCACCTGGTACGGGCCCTCGCTGGCCGAGGCCCCGGCCGTACTGGCGGCGGCGCTGCGGGCCGCCCGCTGACGGCGGTCCGTCAGCGGGGCAGCAGCGCGCCGGTGAACAGGCCGCGCAGCGTGTGGGCCGCGGCAAGCACCCAGGCGGTCAGCAGGCCGAGGAACAGGGCGGTCGCGAGCCAGGCGAAGGCGGTCAGGCCGGTGTGGCGGGCCAGGCCCGCGGCGCCGGTGACGCAGGTGCCGACGGGGAACGTCAGCGCCCACCAGGTCATCGCGAAGCCCATGCCGTTACGGGCGGCCCGCACCAGCATCGCGGCCGCCAGAGCCAGCCACAGCAGGGCGAAGCCCATCACGGGCACTCCGTAGACCACCGCGAAGGCGCCGAGCGCTCCGGCGTAGGGGGCGCCGATCGCCTCGGGGGCCACGTCGGCGAGCTGGTTGACGGCGGTGGTGGACTGGCCGAGGGGGCCCAGGACCAGGAACAGGGTGGGGGTCAGCAGCAGGGGCAGGGGGCCGCCCACGATCAGCCGGCCGAAGACCAGGGGCAGCATCAGCAGGGTGGCCAGCAGGCTGATGCCGAACATGGCGTAGCAGGCCAGCAGCAGCGCCTCGCGGGGCTGGCCGGCGGGCAGGTGGGGTATCAGCAGGGGGCCCAGGGCGGCGGAGACCATGGGGGCGACCAGGGGCAGCAGCCACACGGGGGTGGCCTGGGCGGCCTCGACCTTGTGCCGGACCACCATCAGGTACGGCACCACCACGGCCATGAGCAGGCCGATCGCGGTTCCGGCGGTGAAGAGCACGGCGTCGACGGCGACGGCTGCGGGCACGCCGATGAGGTCCTTGCCGACGATCAGGGTGCCACCGCCGACGGCCAGCAGGGCCATCGCGAGACACCCGTAGAAGGGGGCCACCGCGGGGTCGAGGAGGTGGGCGCGGGCCTGGTCGCGGTGGTGGAGCCAGTGGCCGGCGCGGGCGGTGAGCAGCAGGGCGAGGGCCGCCGCGGACAGGGCCCAGACGATCTGGCAGGCCACGCGCTGGCCGGGCACCTGGTACGGGAGGGTCGCGCCGGCGTTGGCGACGATCGCCGTGCCCATGACGGACGCGTACCAGTTGGGGCCGAGGTGGCGGAGCGCCGCGAAGGCCTTGTGGGCCTCGGGGTTCCGGGAGGTGTGGGCGCGGGGTCGCGCGAGGGTGGTGGCCATGGATCCAGCCTCGTGGCGGAGCCGGGCGGACGGCAGAGGCCGTCTCTCTATAAGGCCATAAACTGACTTTATGGGTAACGAGGAGTGGGTTCCGCTGGCACACCGGGTACCGGACCTGGGGGCGCTGGAGCTGCTGCTCGCGGTCGCCCGCATCGGCAGTCTGAGCGGCGCGGCCAAGCGCATGGGCATCACGCAGCCCGCCGCGAGCAGCCGGATCCGGGCGATGGAGACGCGGCTGGGGGTGGCGCTGGTGGACCGCTCGCCGCGGGGGTCGACCCTGACGGCCGAGGGGGCGCTCGTCACCGACTGGGCGCGGCGCGTGGTGGATGCGGCGGAGGCCTTCGACGCCGGGGCGCAGGCGCTGCGCGGGCGGCGGGACTCGCGGCTGCGGGTGGCCGCCAGCATGACCATCGCGGAGTACCTGCTGCCGGGGTGGCTGATCGCGTTGCGCGGGCAGCGGCCGGGGACGGCGGTGTCGCTGCACGCGGGGAACTCGGCCGTGGTCGCGGAGCGGGTGCTGGCCCATGAGGCGGACCTGGGGTTCGTGGAGGGGCTGTCGGTGCCGGAGGGGCTGGACTCGGTGGTGATCGCGCAGGACCGGCTGGTGGTGGCGGTGGCCCCGGGGCACGCGTGGGCGCGCCGCACGCGGGGGGTGGCGGCGGCGGAGCTGGCGGCGACCCCGCTGATCCTGCGGGAGTGGGGATCGGGGACCCGGCAGGTGCTGGACGCCGCGCTGGCGCAGAGCGGGGGGCTGGCGGCTCCGCTGCTGGAGCTGGCGTCGACGACCGCGGTGAAGGCGGCTGCGCTGAGCGGGGCGGGGCCGTGCGTGCTGTCGGAGCTGGCGCTGGGCGAGGAGCTGGCGGCGCGGCGCCTCGTCGAGGTACCGGTGACGGGGGCCGCCCTGGGGCGGGCCCTGCGGGCGGTGTGGCCGGTGGGGAACAGGCCGGCGGGCCCGGCCCGCGACCTGCTGTCGCTGACCCGGGCCCGCTCGTGACCTCCGGTCCTTGACCGGTCGCCTGTTGCGGCCGTGCAGGGGCATGCCGTGCCTGCCGTGCCCCTGCGGGACCGCGCCCGCGCCCGCGCACGTGCTTGTGCCGGGGGCCGGCCGGCGGGTCCGTCAGGCCAAGGACGCCGCCGTGAGGGTGGCCGCTTCGACCAGCGCGGACATCACGCGGGTGTCCTTGTCGCGTTCCGGGTGCCACTGGACGCCGAGGACCCAGTGCCCCGGGTCGGGGAGTTCGATGGCCTCCACCGTTCCGTCGACCGCGTGCGCCGAGGCGATCAGGCCCTCGCCCAGCCGCTCGACGGCCTGGTGGTGGTAGGTCGGAACCTCCGCCTCCTCCGGGACCAGCGCCGCGTACCGGGTGCCCTCGACCGGGCGGACCGGGTGCCAGGACATGACGCCCGGGGCCGCCACATGGCCGTCGATGTGCTGGATCAGCGTGCCGCCCAGGGCCACGTTCAGCGCCTGCATGCCCCGGCAGATGCCCAGTACCGGCAGGCCCGCCGCCAAGGCCGCCTCGATCAGTGCGAGTTCCCACTCGTCCCGCTTGGTCGCGGGAGCGCCCGTACGGGGGTCCCGGTCGGCCCCGTAGCGGACCGGGTCCACATCGGGGCCGCCCGCGACGACCAGGCCGTCCAGCCGGCTCAGCACCTCCGCCGCCGAACCGGGTTCGTCCGGCGGGAGCAGCACGGCCGCGCCGCCCGCCGCCTGGACGAGTTCGTAGTACCCGGTGGGCACGAGGGACGTCGGGACGTCCCACACCGCGTAGCGGGTGGATTCCTCCACGTAGGTCGTGATGCCGATGAGCGGCCTGGGCACGGTTCCTGCCTCCAAGGGGTCGAGTAACGGCGGTCAGTCGCGGGTGAGTTCGGCCTCGGCCTCGGCCAGCGCCGCGAACTCCTCCTCCGGCGCGGAGGCCACGAGGTGGTGCCGACTGTAGAACGCGAAGTAGGCGAGGGCGACCGCGTACACACCGAGGGCGATGAACGCCGCGTCCTTGTCCACCAGGAAGGTGGCGACGAGGGCCGAGAGGGCGAGGACGAAGGCCACCGAGGAGGTGGCGATGCCTCCGGGCGTGCGGTACGGGCGCTCCAGGCCCGGCTCCCGCCTGCGGAGCACGATGTGGGACAGGGCCATCAGCGCGTACGAGATGGTCGCTCCGAACACCGCGATGTTGAGCATGCGCGGGCCGTTCCCGGTGGCCGCGGCGAGCGCGAAGCCGATCGCGCCGGGGATGAGCAGGCCGAGGTACGGGGCCTTGCGCTTCGAGGTGAGGGAGAGGAAGCGCGGCAGGTAACCGGCCCGGGAGAGGGCGAAGAGCTGGCGGGAACCGGCGTAGATGAGGGAGAAGAAGGAGGCCACGAGGCCCGCGAGACCGGCGTAGTTGACGAAGGTCTTCAGCCAGGAGAGGCCGGGGTTGCCGTCGAGGGCGACGACCAGCGGATTCCCGGCGTCCTTGATGGCGTCGGCGCCGCGCGCCCCGGTCGAGGCCAGGAAGGTGAGCAGGGCCAGCAGGACCAGGATGCCCATGGAGATCGACAGGGCCCGGGGCATGGAGCGCACCGGGTCCTTGGCCTCCTCGGCGGCCAGCGGTACGCCCTCGACACCGAGGAAGAACCACATCCCGAAGGGGAAGGCGGCCCAGATCCCGAGCACGCCCAGCGGCAGCCAGGAGCTCGATCCGGCGGCGGTGGTGTCCACGGCGATGTCGTCGAGGTTCGAGGGGTCGAACTCGGTGAAGGCGCCCAGCGCGAAGACGATCAGCGCGAGCACGGCGATCGCGGTGACGACGAGGGAGAAGCGCAGGGCCTCGCCGACGCCCCACAGGTGGATGCCGATGAAGATCGCGAAGCAGGCGAGGTAGACCGGCCAGCCGGAGGTGAGGCCGAAGAGGTTCAGGGATTCGACGTAGTCGCCGATGAAGATGGAGATCGCGGCCGGGGCCAGGATGTACTCGATGAGGATCGCGGTGCCGGTGAGGAACCCGCCCCAGGTGCCGAGCGCCCGGCGGGCGAAGCCGTAGCCGCCGCCCGCCGTGGGCAGGATCGCGGAGAGTTCGGCGAGGGAGAAGACGAGGCAGGCGTACATCGCGCCCATGAGGACGGTGGCGATGGCGAGCCCGCCGAAGCCGCCCTGGGCGAGGCCGACGTTCCAGCCGGAGAAGTCGCCGGAGACGACGTACGCGACGCCGAGGCCGGTCAGCAGCAGCCAGCCGGCGCTGCCGCGGCGCAGCGTACGGCGTTCCAGGTAGCTGTCCGCGCCCTCGGGGGACGTGGTGGGTTCGGGTACGGCTGCGAGCCGTGCCTCGGTGTCGTCGGCCATGTGCGCTCCTGCCTAGGGCAATGGTTGTGGGGCGTACCTTTGCCGTAGCGGAGTGGAGTGCGCAAGACCCCTGCGTTAAACAGGGGTTACGAAAACCTCTCGGGCCGCTCCCGCCGCGTCCGTTTCCGCGCCGGTTCCAGGGGGTGTCTTGCCGATCGGGCCGGGCTCCGGCCCGATCGGCAAGACACCCCCTAGGTCAGAAATCCGCGCAGCAGGGCGGCCGTTCCGCAGCAGTGTTCGCGCATCACCTCGCGCGCCGCGTCGGCGTGGCGCTCCAGCACCGCCTCCACGAGCGCGCTGTGCTGCTGCTGGGAGTGCTCCAGGTTGCGCACCAGCAGCGGGATGCAGTCCAGCAGGTCGTTCACGGTGGCCCGGACGGCGGCGTACTGGGCCGTGAGGCTGGCCGATCCGGCGAGCTCGCACAGGGTGAGGTGGAAGAGCGTGTCCTGGCGGCGGTAGTCGGTCAGCGGCGCGTCATGGGTGGCGGTCAGTGCGCCGAGCAGCCGCTCGGAGCCCTCCTCGGTCAGCCCCTGGGAGGCGCACAGTCCGGCCGCGCCCACCTCCAGGACCTCGCGGAACCGCAGAGCGTCCTCGATGTCCACGCCCACCACGCGCCGGCGCAGCTCGTCCTCGGTGCCGCCGGCCGGGGTGTCGGGGCGGGGGAGCACGAACGTTCCGCCGTACCGTCCGCGACGGGCCTCCACCAGGCCCTGGTCCTGGAGAACCTTCAGCACCTCGCGCAGGGTGACCCGGCTGATCCCCATCCGCTCCGCCAGCTCCCGCTCGGGCGGCAGCCGTTCGCCGCCCGGCACCAGGCCCAGTCGGACCACCTGGAGGATCTGCTCCAGGGCCTCTTCGAAACCGTTGCCCGCCCGCACCTGCCGCAGTACCGGATTCAGCCGCGCGATCGCGCCGCCTTCGCTCGCCGTGTCGGTCATCTCGGCTCCTCCCCTTCCCAAGCAATGGTTCTATTCAATACCTTAGGGCTTCTCGGCTCACCGAAGGAGAGATTCCAGTGGTAGACCGCAAGCCGCCGCTCGCGCCCGAGGAGCTCCGCGCTCTCGTGGCGAGCGGCGAGATCGACACCGTGGTCCTGGCCTTCCCCGACATGCAGGGGCGGCTCCAGGGCAAGCGGTTCGCCGCACAGTTCTTCCTCGACGAGGTCCTCGCCCACGGCACCGAGGGCTGCAACTACCTCCTCGCCGTCGACACGGACATGAACACCGTCGACGGATACGAGATGTCCTCCTGGGACCGGGGCTACGGCGACTTCGCCATGCACCCCGACCTCGCGACCCTGCGCCGGATCCCCTGGAACCCCGGCAGCGCCTTCCTCCTGGCCGACCTCGCCTGGAACGACGGCTCGCCCGTGGTCGCCGCGCCCCGGCAGATCCTGCGCCGCCAGCTCGAGCGCCTCGCCGGGCACGGGTACACGGCCATGGTCGGCACCGAGCTGGAATTCATGGTCTTCCAGGACACCTACGAGCAGGCCTGGAACTCCAACTACCGCGGGCTGACCCCCGCCAACCAGTACAACATCGACTACTCGGTCCTCGGGACCGGCCGCATCGAGCCCCTGCTGCGCCGGATCCGCAACGAGATGCAGGCCGCGGGCCTGGTCGTCGAGTCCGCGAAGGGCGAGTGCAACCTCGGCCAGCACGAGATCGCCTTCCGCTACGACGAGGCGCTGACCACCTGCGACCAGCACGCCGTCTACAAGACGGGCGCCAAGGAGATCGCCTCCCAGGAAGGCGTCTCGCTCACCTTCATGGCCAAGTTCGACGAGCGCGAGGGCAACTCCTGCCATATCCACCTCTCGCTGGGCGACGCCGACGGGCACAACGCGATGGCCGGCGACGGTCCGGGCGGAATGTCACCGGTGATGCGACACTTCCTGGCCGGCCAGCTGGCCGCGCTGCGCGACTTCTCCCTTCTCTACGCCCCGAACATCAACTCGTACAAGCGTTTCCGGCCGGGATCCTTCGCGCCGACCGCCGTCGCCTGGGGCGTGGACAACCGGACCTGTGCGCTCCGAGTCGTCGGCCACGGTCGCTCCATGCGCTTCGAGAACCGCCTCCCGGGCGGGGACGTGAACCCGTACCTCGCCGTCGCCGGCCTGGTCGCGGCCGGGCTCTACGGCGTCGAGAACCGCCTCGAACTGCCCGAGGCCTGCGCGGGCAACGCCTACACGGCCGACTTCGCGCACGTCCCCACCACCCTGCGCGAGGCCGCGGAGCTCTGGGAGAACAGCGAGATCGCCAAGGCCGCCTTCGGGCCCGAAGTGGTCGCCCACTACCGCAACATGGCCCGCGTGGAACTGGACGCGTACGACTCCGCCGTCACCGACTGGGAGCTGCGCCGCTCCTTCGAACGCCTGTAGCCACCCCCCCGTAGCCACCCTCACCGAACTCCTGAGAGGCACCACGTGTCCGATGCGCCGGCCCCCTTCAATCTGAGCGTGTTGAATCCGGCCACCGAGGAAGTCGTCGCCATCGTCCCGGCCGCCACACGGGACGATGTCGACGCCGCCGTCGCCCGGGCCGCCGCCGCCCAGCGCGGCTGGGCGGCCGCGGCCCCCGCCGACCGGGCCCGGCTGCTGCGCCGCTTCGCCGCGGTCGTCGACGGGCACATCGAGGAGCTGGCCCAGCTGGAGGTCCGCGAGGCCGGACACACCATCGGCAACGCCCGCTGGGAAGCCGGCAACGTCCGCGACCTGCTCGAATTCGCCGCCGGGGGAGTGGAGCGGCTCTCCGGCCGGCAGATCCCCGTCGCCGGCGGCATCGACGTCACCTTCCTCGAACCCCTCGGCGTCATCGGCGTGATCGCCCCGTGGAACTTCCCCATGCCGATCGCCGCCTGGGGCCTCGCCCCGGCCCTGGCGGCCGGCAACGCCGTCCTCCTCAAGCCCGCCGAGACCACCCCGCTCACCGCACTGCGCCTCGCCGAACTCGCCCTCGAAGCCGGGATCCCCGAGCACCTCTTCCAGGTGCTCCCCGGCCTCGGCACCGTGGCCGGGGACGCGCTCGTCGAGCACCCGGGCGTCGCGAAGATCGTCTTCACCGGATCCACCCCGGTCGGCAAGCAGATCATGGCCAAGTGCGCCGACCGGGTGAAGCGGGTCACCCTCGAACTCGGCGGCAAGAGCCCCAACATCGTCTTCGCCGACGCGGATCTGGAGGCGGCCGCCGCGGCGGCGCCGATGGCCTTCCTCGACAACACCGGCCAGGACTGCTGCGCCCGTACACGGATCCTCGTCCAGCGCTCCGCGTACGGCCGGTTCCTGGAGCTGCTCGCCCCCGGCATCGAGGGCGTCGTGGTCGGCGACCCCGCCGACGAGAAGACCCAGATGGGGCCGCTGATCTCCCGCGCGCAGCTGGACCGCGTACGGTCGTACGTCACCGACGACCTCACCGCGATCCGCGGCACCGCCCCCGACGGCCCCGGCTTCTGGTACCCGCCGACCCTCGTCACGGACGTCGCCCCCACCGCGCCCGTGGCGACCGCGGAAGTGTTCGGCCCCGTCGCCGTCGTCCTGCCCTTCGAGGACGAGGAGGACGCCGTACGCCTGGCCAACGCGACGGAGTACGGGCTCTCCGGCTCCCTCTGGACCCGCGACATCGGCCGCGCGCTGCGCGTCTCGCGCGCCGTCGCCGCGGGCAACCTGTCCGTCAACTCCCACAGCAGCGTCCGCTACTGGACCCCCTTCGGCGGCTACAAGCAGTCCGGACTCGGCCGCGAGCTCGGACCCGACGCCCTCACCGCATTCACCGAGACCAAGAACGTCTTCATCAGCACGGAGGCCTGAGCCCATCATGACCACTTCTGACACCGAGATCGTCTGCCGCCGCCTGGTCGGCCGCACCGCCGTCATCACCGGAGCCGGCAGCGGCATCGGCCTCGCCACCGCTCGCCGCCTGGCCTCCGAGGGCGCCAACGTGGTCTGCGCCGACATCGACGGGACGGCCGGCAAGGCCGCCGCCGAGGAGGTCGGCGGCCTGTTCGTGAAGGTCGACGTCACCAGCCCGGAGGAGGTCGAGGCCCTCTTCAAGACCGCCTTCGACACCTACGGCTCCGTCGACATCGCCTTCAACAACGCGGGCATCTCGCCCCCGGACGACGACTCGATCCTCACCACCGGCCTGGAGGCCTGGAAGCGGGTCCAGGACGTCAACCTCACCTCCGTCTACCTGTGCTGCAAGGCCGCCCTGCCGTACATGCAGCGCCAGGGCCGCGGCTCCATCATCAACACCGCCTCCTTCGTGGCCATCATGGGCGCCGCCACCTCGCAGATCTCGTACACCGCCTCCAAGGGCGGCGTGCTCGCCATGTCCCGTGAGCTCGGCGTGCAGTTCGCCCGCGAGGGCATCCGCGTGAACGCGCTGTGCCCGGGGCCGGTCAACACCCCGCTGCTGCAGGAGCTGTTCGCCAAGGACCCGGAGCGGGCGGCCCGCCGCCTCGTGCACATCCCGCTGGGCCGGTTCGCGGAGCCCACCGAGATCGCGGCCGCCGTCGCCTTCCTGGCCAGCGACGACTCCTCGTTCATCAACGCCACCGACTTCCTGGTCGACGGAGGCATCTCGGGCGCGTACGTCACCCCCCTGTAGGCCTCCGCCGGCGGGCGCCGCGGCCCCCGACCGTTCACCCGCATGCCTTCCCCACGACAGCCGGGCGTCGCACGACGCCCGGCTGTCGTGTTCTACCGTCCGAGATGATCTTCGTAGGAACGTTAGGGAGTGTTCACCTCAGTGACCCCACGTAGCACCGTCCGACGGCTCCAGGCCGTCGGCGCCGCCGCAGCGATCGCCGCCGGCACCCTCGTCGCCAGCGCGCCCGCCGCCCAGGCGGCCCACTGCACCACCCCACGGCTCGCGGCCGGCTGGTACGGGGACAACCAGGCCCGGCTCCAGCAGCTGATCGACGAGTACGGCAAGTGCAACCCGTACCGGCCGAACCGCACCAAGCCCGTCGCGGTCTTCGACTGGGACAACACCGTCGTCAAGAACGACGTCGGCGACGCCCAGATGTACTGGCTGCTGCGCAGCGGCAAGATCCGCCAGCCCGCCGCCGGGGACTGGACCACCACCAGCCGCTACCTCACCCCGGCCGCCGCCCGGGCCCTCGCCGACGCCTGCGGCGCCCTCGCCCGTCCCGGCGCCCCGCTGCCCACCGGCACCCCCGCGGGCACGGGCTGCGCAGACGAACTCGCCGCCGTCTACGGCACCGCCGCGACCCGCTCGGGCGCCGCCGCCTTCGCCGGCTGGGACCACCGCACCATCGAGCCCGCGTACGCCTGGCTGCCCCAGCTGATGCAGGGCTGGACCGCCCGCGAGGTCCGCGGCTTCGCGGCGGCCGCGCGGGCCGAGAACCTGGCCGCGCCCGTCGGCGCCAAGCAGCGGGTCGGCACCGCCGACGTCACCGGCTGGGTCCGCTACTACGACCAGCAGAAGGACCTCATCGGCGGCCTGCAGAAGGCCGGCTTCGACGTCTGGATCAGCTCGGCCTCGCCGCAGCCGGTCGTCGAGGTCTGGGCCCGGGGCGTCGGCGTCGCCGCGGACCACGTCATCGGCATACGCAACACGACCGCGTCCGGCGGGAAGCTCACCGCGCACCTGCAGGGCTGCGGGTCGGTGAAGGACGGCGCCGACACGATGATCACGTACATCGACGGCAAGCGCTGCTGGATCAACAAGGAGGTCTTCGGCGTGCGCGGCGCGGCCGCCGAGAAGGTCCAGCCGGCCGCCCGCCGCCAGGTGTTCGCCGCGGGCGACTCCGACACCGACATCTCGTTCCTGCGGGACGCGACCGCGCTGCGGCTGGTGGTGAACCGCAACAAGAACGAGCTGATGTGCCGCGCCTACGACGACAGCGACGGCAAGTGGATCGTGAACCCGATGTTCATCGAGCCGAAGAAGCAGAAGAGCACCCCGTACCCGTGCTCGACCACGGGCTACGTCGACCGCGACGGCACCCCGGGCCCCGTCCGCCGGGGCGACACGAGCGTCATCCCCGACCAGACGGACACCGTCTACTAGAGGAAGGTACGGCCCTCGCCCCGGTAGGTCGGGGCGGTGGCCGTCACCCGGTCGCCCTCGACGAGGTGCAACTCGTCGAAGCGCTCGCACAGTTCGCCCGCCTTGGCGTGACGGAACCAGACCCGGTCGCCGATCAGCAGATCGTCGGCCGGGCTGCCGAGCAGCGGCGTCTGCACCTCGCCGGCCCCCTCCTGGGGGTCGTAGCGCAGACCCTGCGGGAGGTACGGGACCGGGAGCCGGTCCGCGCCGGCCGCGCCCGAGGCGGGGTATCCGCCGCCCAGGACGGTGACCACGCCGACGCCGGGCCTGCGGACCACCGGCTGGGCGAAGAGGGCGGCCGGGCGGCCGCGGAAGGACGTGTAGTTGTCGAACAGCCGCGGTACGTAGAGCCCCGAGCCGGCGGCGATCTCCGTGACCGCGTCCTCGGCGGCGGTCTGCTGGACGCTGCCGGTGCCGCCGCCGTTGACGAACTCCAGGTCCGGGACGACCGCGCGGACGGCCCGTACGGCCTCGGCGCGACGGGCCGCGAGCTCCTTGCGGGCGGTGGCCTGCATGAGCCGGATGGCGCGGGAGCGGAAGGGACGCCCGGCGAGGGCGTCCCCGACGCCGGCGACGTGGCCCTCGTACCCCATGATCCCGACGACGCGGAAGCCGGGGCGGGCGGAGACGGTACGGGCGAGGTCCGCGAGCTGGGCGGGCTCGCGCAGCGGCGAACGGCGGGCGCCGACGCGGATCCTGCCGCCGAGGATGTGGAGGGCGGTGTCGAGCTCCAGGCAGACGCGGATCTCCTGCGTCCCGCCTTCGCGTGCCCCGTCGATCAGTTCCAGCTGGGCGGGGTCGTCGACCATGACGGTGACGGCCGCGGCCAGCTTGGGGTCGCCCGCGAGCTCGGCGAAGCCGGTGCGGTCGGCGGAGGGGTAGGCGAGGAGTACGTCCTCGAACCCGGAGCGGGCCAGCCAGATGCTCTCGGCGAGGGTGTACGACATGATCCCGGCGAACCCGGGCCGGGCGAGGACCCGTTCGAGGAGTGCACGGCAGCGGACGGACTTGCTGGCGACGCGGATCGGCTTGCCGGCCGCGCGGCGGACGAGATCGTCGGCGTTGGCGTCGAACGCGGCGAGATCGACGATGGCCAGGGGCGCGTCGAGGTGCGCGGTGGCCCGGTCGTAACGGGCCCGGTCTCCACTGGCGGGAAGATTCATGGCGGCAGCCTGCCAGATGGTTCTACCGGTGGGTAGGGGCGTGCGGCCGCTGGGCGGCCCGTGACCGCGCCCGGACATCACGCCCCGATCGACGGCGGGGCCGCAGCGGCCCGGGGCGGGGCGGTGAGGGCGCGTAGAGTACGGGTGGCAGCCGGACGGAACGGGGGGCGGAGCCGCCGGATGAGTGCGTCTACACCGCAGACCGCGGTCCTGGCCGAGCCCGTGGCCCGATCCGGACCGGGGCGGCGCGGGGCCGGGCGCGGCGCCGCCGTCGTGGTGTGCGCCGTGCTCGGGGTCGGCCTCCTCGGGGGAGCAGGGGTCAGCGGATGGGCCGAACAGCGCGACGCCCACCGGCCCTTGGCCGCCGGCGCCGCCTACCGCAAAGCCGGATCGCTGTGGCGTGAGACGCCCGTGGACAGCCTGTTCCCGCCCGTCCTCGACGGCGGCGAGGCAGGACCCGGCGGAGCGGACCGCACCTGGACGCGGGTCGCGCTCGCACCCGACTCCGACTGCGGACCCGCGCTCGCCGCCGACTGGCAGGCGGCCCTCGCCGCCACCGGCTGCACCCGGGTCCTGCGCGCCACCTACAGCGACGCCACCCGCAGTTCCCTCGTCACCGTCGGCATGGTCTTCACCCCCGCCGACGCGGTGGGGATGGAGGCGCTGCGCGGACGCCTCCCGGCCCCGCCCGGCTACGGCTTCGCCGACAGCCAGCGCGCCGCCTGGACCGCGTCGGTGGTTCCGCAGGCCCCCGTCGTCGTCTACGCCGTCTCAGCGTTCACCGACGGCCGCACGCTCGACGCCCCCCGCCCCGCCGAGGACATGATGCGCAAGGACGCCACCGGAGCCGTGGCCCAGGCCGGCCTCGGCCACGAGGCCAAGGCCGTCGCCGACCGGATGCAGCGCACGCTCCGCACCCTCGCCGCACCGACCGCCCCCGCCGGAGACCCGCGATGACCCCCTCCCGGGCCGCCGTCGCCCTCGTGCTCGGGGCGGTGCTCGTCGGGGTCGGCGCAGGGCCGGCCGGCGCCGACAACATCCGCGATCGGCAGTGGGGGCTCACCGCGTTGCGGGCCGAGGAGGCCTGGGGGACCACCCGGGGCGCCGGGGTCACCGTCGCCGTTCTCGACACCGGGGTCGACGGCTCCCACCCCGACCTGGCCGGGCAGGTCCTCGACGGGACCGATCTGATCGGGATGGGCGCCGGGCGCGGCGATCGGGCCTGGGCCCGGCACGGGACCGCCATGGCCGGGATCATCGCCGGGCACGGCCACGGCGGCAACCGCCGCCAGGGCGTCCTCGGCATCGCCCCCCAGGCCAGGATCCTCCCCGTCCGCGTGATCCTCGAAGAGGGCGACCCCGGCCGGGCCGAGGCCCGCGAGAGCAAGGGCGGCGCGCTCGCCGAGGGCATCCGCTGGGCCGCCGACCACGGCGCGAACGTGATCAACCTCTCCCTCGGCGACGACAGCGACTCCGCCCACCACGAGGCCGCCGAGGACGAGGCCGTCCAGTACGCCCTCGCCAAGGGCGTGGTCGTCGTGGCGTCGGCGGGCAACGGCGGCCGGCAGGGCGACCACGCCTCCTACCCGGCCGCCTACCCCGGGGTCATCGCCGTCACCGCCGTCGACCGCGGCGGCCGCAAGGCCGACTTCTCCACCAGCAACTGGTACGCCACCGTCAGCGCCCCCGGGGTCGACGTCGTCATCGCCGCCCCCGACCGCGCCTACTACGAGGGCTGGGGCACCAGCGCGGCCTCCGCCTTCGTCTCCGGCGCCGTGGCGCTCGTCAAGGCCGCCCACCCGGACCTCTCCCCGGCCCAGATCAAGAGACTGCTGGAGCAGACCGCCTCTGACACCCCGCCCGGCGGCCGCGACGACTCCCGCGGCCACGGACTCGTGGACCCCGTCGCCGCCCTCCAGGCCGCCGACGCGCTGCGCGCCGAGCCGCCGGTCCCCGTACCCGTCGCGGCCGGGCAGCCGTACTTCGGCCCCGGCCCCGAGCCGGTCCGGGCCGCCGGGCGCGGTACCCGGCTCGGGGCCCCGGCGGCCGCGGCCGCCGGGCTCGCGCTGCTCGTACTGGCCCTCGTACTGGCCCGCCGCCCGCGAGGCGCCCGACGGGACCCGGACCCGGACCGGGATAGGGTCGGGTAACTGTGGCGAACAAAAACATTCCCGACCCCGGCTTCTCCGACGACGACGGCTCCGCCGACCCCCGGCTGAGCGCGGCCCTGGCCGCCTGGTCCGCGGACCGGGCGAAGGAGCCGGACGTGCTGGCGGCCCTCAAGGGCGCCCGCCTGCTGGTCCCGGTGGTCGCCGTGCTCGGCGAGGTCGAGACCGACCCGGAGACGGGCCTCAGGCGCGAGAAGACCAGCGACATGGCCGTCCCGACCCTGCGCGCGGGGGACCGGCGGGCACTGCCGGCGTTCACCTCGATCGCCTCGCTGGCCCTCTGGGACCCGGCCGCCCGACCGGTCGCCGTACCGCTGCACCAGGCCCTGGCCGCCGCCGCGCACGAGAAGGCCGACACCGTGGTCCTGGACCTGGCCGGCCCCGTCACCTACCAGCTCACCGGCCCCGCGCTGCTCGCGCTGGCCGAGGGCCGCACCGACGCCGGCCCGCTGGCCGATCCCGCGGTGCGCGAAGCCGTACGGGCCGCCGTGGCCGCGGAGCCGGCCGTGCTCCGCGCCCACCTCGGGCCGGGCGGGGCGGACGCCGACGGCACGCTCGCGATCGTGCTGGCCCCGGGGGCCCCGGGGGCGCAGGCCCACACCGCGGCCCGCCGCGTGGCCGAGGCGCTGGCCGCCGACGAGACCCTGCGGGCCCGCCTCGTGCACGGGCTGGACCTGGCCCTGCTCCCGGAGGAGGCCCCGGCCCCGTCCGGTGAGCCGCTCTTCACCCGCTGAGCGCCGGAAACGCCGGAACCCCCGGAAATGCTGGAAACGACGAAGGGCCGGGGCAGTGCCCCGGCCCTTCGCCGTACGTGTACGGGCGGCTCAGCCGAAGACCGGGCCCGTGAACTTCTCGCCCGGACCCTGGCCCGGCTCGTCCGGCACGATCGAGGCCTCACGGAAGGCGAGCTGCAGCGACTTCAGGCCGTCGCGCAGCGGGGCCGCGTGGAAGGAGCTGATCTCGGTGGCGCTCGCCGTGACCAGGCCGGCGAGGGCCGTGATCAGCTTGCGGGCCTCGTCGAGGTCCTTGTGCTCGGAGTCCGGCTTGTCCAGGCCCAGGTTGACCGCAGCGGCGCTCAGCAGGTGCACGGCCACCGTGGTGATCACCTCGACGGCGGGCACGTCCGCGATGTCGCGGGTTATGGCGTCGTAGTCGGGGGCGTCCGGCGTGCTGCCGGCCTCGGTGGCGGGGGTGGGGGTCGCGTCAGTCATGCCTCACACGATAAGCCGGGCCGTGCACGCCGCCGACCGGGCCCCGGGTCGGCACGACGGCGACCGGGCCCGGGTCGGGACCGCGCCGACACCGCCGGGTGAGCGGACCTGCCGCGGAATGCTATATTGGGCTGACGACCGGCCGGAGACGTATGTCCCCGGCCCACAAGTGGAGGCTCCGCTCTCCCACCCGACCACCCTCCGGGGCGGCGGGTCACCGGTCAGGTGGCATCCATCGTTCCGTACGGACGATGGAAAGCTGCCCGAGTCTGCGCCCCGCGATCGCATGCGGCGGTGCTCCGGTTGTATTGGAGCCCCTGCCTGTGCCTCGGCGGGGCATTTTTCATGTTCCGCCGCGGTTGGTCTGACGACATCAGACGTCAGCGGCTGTCTGCCAGGCAGCCGTGTGGTGCTACCGAGGAGGATCCATCAGCACCGAGCCCCGCATCAACGACCGGATTCGCGTTCCCGAGGTACGACTCGTCGGTCCCAGCGGTGAGCAGGTCGGCATCGTGCCGCTTGCCAAGGCCCTTGAGCTGGCGCAGGAGTACGACCTCGACCTGGTCGAGGTCGCGGCGTCCGCACGCCCGCCGGTCTGCAAGCTCATGGACTACGGCAAGTTCAAGTACGAGTCGGCCATGAAGGCCCGTGAGGCGCGCAAGAACCAGGCGCACACGGTCATCAAGGAAATGAAGCTCCGGCCGAAGATCGACCCGCACGACTATGACACCAAGAAGGGTCACGTCGTTCGGTTCCTCAAGCAGGGCGACAAGGTCAAGATCACGATCATGTTCCGTGGTCGCGAGCAGTCCCGGCCGGAACTCGGCTACCGACTGCTGCAGCGTCTCGCTTCGGACGTCGAGGACCTCGGGTTCATCGAGTCGAACCCGAAGCAGGACGGCCGCAACATGATCATGGTCCTCGGTCCGCACAAGAAGAAGACCGAGGCGATGGCCGAAGCCCGCGAGGCGCAGGCCGCCCGCAAGGCCGAGCGCCAGGGTGTCGCCACCGACGAGGCTCCTTCCGAGGACGCCCCCGTCGAGGAAGGCACCGAGGTCGTCTCTGCCGAGACCGAAGCCGCGGCCGACGCCGAGGCCGAGGTCACCGAGGCCGCCTCTCCCGAGGCACCGGCCGAGGCCTGATTCCGAGGCAGCCTGTCTCGGATCACCGACACAACATGACGCTCCCTGGCGCCGGTCCCCCACCGGACCGGCGGGGGCGCCACCGACGAGGAGATAACGGCGCCATGCCGAAGAACAAGACGCACAGCGGTACCAAGAAGCGCTTCAAGGTCACCGGCTCCGGCAAGGTGCTCCGCGAGCGCGCCGGCAAGCGCCACCTGCTCGAGCACAAGTCGTCCCGTGTCACCCGCCGCCTGACCGGCACCGCGGAGATGGCCCCCGGCGACGCCGCGAAGATCAAGAAGCTTCTCGGCAAGTGATGTTCTCCGCTCCCGCGCAGGGAGCGGATGAGCGTCAAGACCGGGACCCCATCGAATTCGGGCCGTGTGAAGACACCCGCGGCCCCGCTACAAGGAGTTAAAAAGTGGCACGCGTCAAGCGGGCAGTAAACGCCCACAAGAAGCGCCGGGCGATCCTCGAGGCGGCCTCCGGCTACCGCGGTCAGCGTTCGCGCCTGTACCGCAAGGCCAAGGAGCAGGTCACCCACTCGCTGGTCTACAACTTCAACGACCGCAAGAAGCGCAAGGGCGACTTCCGTCAGCTGTGGATCCAGCGCATCAACGCCGCTGCCCGCCAGAACGGCATGACGTACAACCGCCTCATCCAGGGTCTGAAGGCCGCCAACATCGAGGTGGACCGCAAGATCCTCGCGGAGCTGGCCGTCAACGACGCCAACGCCTTCGCCGCGCTCGTCGAGGTTGCGCAGAAGGCGCTCCCGGCCGACGTGAACGCCCCGAAGGCCGCTGCCGCCGCCTAAGCAGCAGGCAGCAAGCAGCACGCTTCGCGCGCAGCAAGCCCTTCACAGGCTTCAGCCCGGACCCGCAGGCCCCGTGCCTGCGGGTCCGGTGCGTTGTAGCCGATCCACCTGTTTCGACCCGCAGTACGTACGGAAGCGAGCCGACCGCCATGGGTACCCCCGCCCCCGCCGAGCTGATCTCCCCCCGATCCCCGCGGGTGGCCGCCGCCAGGCGACTGGCGCGGCGCAACTTCCGCACCAAGGAGCGCCGGTTCATCGCCGAGGGCCCGCAGGCCGTCCGCGAGGCCGTCGAGCACCGGGGCGCCGGCGGCGCGTCGACCCTGATCGAGCTGTTCGCGACCGTGGAGGCCGCCGAGCGCTACGAAGGGATCGTCGAGGCCGCGCTGGCCGCCGGCGCGCGCGTCCACTACGCCTCCGACGAGGTGCTCGCCGAGGTCTCGCAGACCGTCACCCCGCAGGGGCTCGTCGGCGTCTGCCACTTCCTCGACTCGCCGTTCGAGGACATCCTCAGGGCCGAGCCCAAGCTGGTCGCCGTCCTCGCGCACGTCCGCGACCCCGGGAACGCCGGCACGGTGCTGCGCTGCGCCGACGCCGCCGGGGCGGACGCCGTCGTCCTGACCGACGCCTCCGTGGACCTCTACAACCCGAAGTCCGTACGCGCCTCCGTGGGCTCGCTCTTCCACCTGCCGGTGGCGGTCGGCGTCCCCGTCGAGCAGGCCGTCGAAGGGCTGCGGGCGGCCGGCGTGCGGATCCTCGCCGCCGACGGGGCCGGCGAGGACGACCTGGACGCCGAGCTCGACGCGGGCACCATGGGCGGTCCCTCGGCCTGGGTCTTCGGCAACGAGGCGTGGGGCCTGCCCGAGGAGACCAGGGCGCTCGCCGACGCCGTCGTACGCGTCCCGATCCACGGCAAGGCCGAGAGCCTGAACCTCGCCACGGCCGCCGCCGTGTGCCTCTACGCGTCCGCGCGTGCACAGCGGGCTCCCGGAGGGTGCCGCTCCGTGACCCCCAGCTAGTAATGTGGCGGCCCGGGGGGCCCACTGCGCTACTCGGAGATGTGGGGTACGGGGAGATGACCGTCGGTACGAACAGCTCGCCAGGGGCCGTGGCGGCGTCCGGGACGCCGTCCCTGGCGGCCGTGCCCCCGCAGGGCGGCGCGGGCCGCGCCGCTCCGGCCGCACCCGAGGCCCGTGAACCGCGCGAGACCCGCGACCCGTCCGGGCCCGGCGAGGTCCCCGGGTTCACCGCGCTCGGGATCGACCCCGACGACCTCCCCGACGGGCTCGTCGTCGCCGACCACGCCGGCCGGGTGATCTGCTTCAACTCCGCCGCCGCCCGGATCACCGCGCTGGCCCCCGGCGGGGCGCTCGGCGTACGGATCGACCGGGCGCTGCCGCTGGAGGACCTCGACGGCCGCCGCTGGTGGGCGCTGACCGATCCGTACGGGGGCCTCGCCACCCGGCGCGGCCAGCCCGAGCGCAACCTCCTGCTGCCCGGCGGTCGCGAGGTGCTCGTCTCCGCCCGCTACGTACGCACCCATCCCACCGGCCCGCTGCGCCACCTCGTCGTCACCCTGCGCGGCACCGAGGCGCGCCGGCGCACCGAGCGCAGCCACGCCGAGCTGATCGCCACGGTCGCGCACGAGCTGCGCTCGCCGCTGACCTCCGTCAAGGGGTTCACCGCGACCCTGCTGGCCAAGTGGGAGCGGTTCACCGACGACCAGAAGCGGCTGATGCTGGAGACCGTCGACGCCGACGCCAACCGCGTCACCCGCCTCATCACCGAGCTCCTCGACATCTCCCGCATCGACTCCGGCCGCCTGGAGGTGCGCCGCCAGCCGGTGGACATCGCCACCGCCGTGGGCCGCCACGTCCAGGCGCTCACCGCGAACGGCCAGGCGCCCGACCGGTTCCTCGTACGGGTCGGCTGCGAGCTCCCCGATCTGTGGGCAGACCCGGACAAGATCGACCAGATCCTCGGCAACCTCCTCGAAAATGCGGTGCGGCACGGCGAGGGAACGGTCACCATCGACGTATCGCCGACCAGCCTGACGAACGCAGCGGGCAAGACCGAGAAGGGAACCGCCGTCACCGTGACCGATGAGGGCCCCGGTATCCCCGAGGAGTCCATGGGCCGCGTCTTCACCCGCTTCTGGCGGGGCAGCAAGCGCGGCGGCACCGGTCTGGGCCTGTACATCGTCAAGGGCATCGTCGAGGCCCACGGCGGCACCATCACGGTCGGCCGCGGCCCCGGCGGCGGCGCCGAGTTCCGATTTATCCTGCCCGTGGGAGCGCCTGCCTACCTCACGCAGTAACCCTGCGGAGCGTCTCGCCAGGCGGCCCACGGGCTCCTTCACCCCCAGCGACCTTTAGACTCGTCCTTTGGCACCTTTGCGTCCTTGTGCCGAGCGCGTCGAGCGTGTCGCGCGGGGGACCCACCAGCCAGCCATCGGAAGTACGGGAAGAGATGTCGGCACCGAACAAGTCGTACGACCCTGTCGAGGTCGAGGCACTGAAACCGGAAGAGATCGAGCGCATGCGGGACGAGGCGCTCGCCGCCTTCGCGACCGCCGGCGACCTCGACGCGCTGCGTGAGGCGAAGACCGCGCACATGGGCGACCGCTCGCCCCTGGCGCTCGCCAACCGCGAGATCGGCGCCCTGCCGCCGCAGGCCAAGGCCGAGGCGGGCAAGCGCGTGGGCCAGGCCCGCGGCGCCGTCAACAAGGCCTTCGGGGCCCGCACGGTCGAGCTCGAAGCGGAGCGCGACGAGCGGGTGCTGGTCGAGGAGGCGGTGGACGTCACGCTGCCCCACGACCGCGTCCCCGCCGGTGCCCGGCACCCCCTGACCACGCTGATGGACCGCATCGCGGACATCTTCACGGCCATGGGCTACGAGGTGGCCGAGGGCCCCGAGGTCGAGGCGGAGTGGTTCAACTTCGACGCCCTCAACTTCACGCCCGACCACCCGGCGCGCCAGATGCAGGACACGTTCTTCGTCCAGGGCCCCAAGGGGACCGAGGGCGACGAGTCCGGCGTCGTGCTGCGCACCCACACCTCCCCGGTGCAGGCGCGCTCGCTGCTCGACCGGGAGCCTCCCGTGTACGTGGTGTGCCCGGGCCGGGTGTTCCGCACCGACGAGCTCGATGCGACGCACACCCCGGTCTTCCACCAGGTCGAGCTGCTCGCCGTGGACGAGGGCCTGACCATGGCCGACCTCAAGGGCACCCTGGACCACATGGTCCAGGCGCTCTTCGGCAAGGACATGACCACCCGGCTGCGCCCGAACTTCTTCCCGTTCACCGAGCCGTCCGCCGAGATGGACATGCAGTGCTACGTGTGCCGCGGCGAGTCGGTGGGCAACCCCGACCGTCCGTGCCGCACCTGCTCCAGCGAGGGCTGGATCGAGCTCGGCGGCTGCGGAATGGTCAACCCCAAGGTGCTCATCGCCTGCGGTGTGGACCCCGAGAAGTACAGCGGGTTCGCCTTCGGGTTCGGCATCGAGCGGATGCTGATGTTCCGCCACAACGTCGAAGACATGCGAGACATGGTCGAGGGTGACGTCCGGTTCACCCGGCCGTTCGGGATGGAGATCTGATGCGGGTCCCGCTTTCTTGGCTGCGGGAGTACGTCGACCTGCCCGCGGGCGAAACCGGTCGTGACGTACAGGCCAAGCTCGTAGATGCCGGCCTCGAGGTCGAGAGGGTCGAGCAGCTCGGCGCCGGCCTCAAGGGCCCCCTGGTCGTCGGCCAGGTGCTGACCATCGAGGAGCTCGAGGGCTTCCGCAAGCCGATCCGTTTCTGCACGGTCGACGTCGGCCGGGCCAACGGCACCGGTGAGCCGCAGGAGATCGTCTGCGGCGCCCGGAACTTCTCCGTCGGCGACAAGGTCGTCGTGGTCCTGCCCGGCGCGGTGCTGCCCGGTGACTTCGCGATCGCCTCGCGCAAGACGTACGGCCGCACCTCGCACGGCATGATCTGCTCCGGCGACGAGCTGGGCATGGGCGACGACGGCACGCACGGCATCATCGTGCTCCCGCCGGAGCACGAGGTCGGGACCGACGCGATCGAGCTGCTCCAGCTCGTCGACGAGGTCCTCGACATCGCCGTCACCCCGGACCGCGGCTACTGCCTGTCCATGCGCGGCGTGGCCCGTGAGACCGCCACCGCGTACGGCCTGCCGCTGCGCGACCCGGCGCTGCTCGACGTGCCCGCGCCGAACTCCTACGGCTACCTGGTCAAGATCGACGACCCGGCCGGCTGCGACCGCTTCACCGCCCGTACGGTGACCGGCCTCGACCCCGAGGCGAAGTCCCCGATCTGGCTCACGCGGCGCCTGCAGAAGGCCGGCATGCGCCCGATCTCGCTCGCCGTCGACGTCACCAATTACGTGATGCTCGAACTGGGCCAGCCGCTGCACGCGTACGACCGCTCCCGCCTGGACGGCGCCATCGGCGTGCGCCGCGCCGAGCAGGGCGAGAAGTTCACCACCCTCGACGGGGTCAAGCGCACGCTCGACGCCGAGGACCTGGTGATCACCGACAACAGCGGGCCGATCGGCCTCGCCGGTGTCATGGGCGGCGCCAACACCGAGATCGCCGACTCCGTGACCGACCCCGAGACCGGCATCGTCTCGGGCACCACGGACGTCGTGATCGAGGCGGCCCACTTCGACGCCCTGACGATCTCGCGCTCCGCCCGCCGCCACAAGCTCGCCTCCGAGGCCTCCAAGCGCTTCGAGCGCGGCGTCGACCCGCAGGCGCCCTCCGCGGCCGCGCAGCGGACCGTCGACCTGCTCGTGCTGCTCGCGGGCGGCACCGCCGAGGCCGGGGTCACCGAGCTCACCGCCCCGGGCGCCCCGCGTACCGTCGCGATGCGCGCGGACCACCCGGACCGGGTCGCGGGCATGGACTACGGCCGCGAGACCGTCGTCCGCCGCCTCCAGGAGGTCGGCTGCGACGTCTACGGCCAGGACGAGCTCGTCGTCACCGTCCCCTCGTGGCGGCCCGACCTCGCCGAGCCCAACGACCTCGCCGAAGAGGTCATCCGGCTGGAGGGCTACGGGAACCTCCCGTCGACCCTCCCGAAGCTGCCCTCCGGCCGCGGTCTGACCGCACGCCAGCAGCTGCACCGCCGGGTCGGCCGCGCGCTGGCCGGCGCCGGCTACGTCGAGGCGCTCAGCTACCCGTTCGTCGGCGAGGGCGTCTTCGACCAGCTCCAGCTGCCCGCGCACGACGCGGCCCGCCAGGTCGTCAAGCTGGTCAACCCGCTCTCCGACGAGGAGCCGGCGCTGCGCACCACGCTGCTGCCGGGCCTGCTGGGCGCGCTGCGCCGCAACGACAGCCGGGGCAGCCACGACCTCGCCCTCTTCGAGACGGGCTCGGTCTTCCGGGCCGGCCCGCGGCCGGGTGTCGCCGTACGGCTGCCCGTCGACCGGCGTCCCACGGCCGAGGAGATCGCCACGCTGAACGCCGCCCTGCCGGCCCAGCCGCGGTACGCCGCGGTCGTGCTGGCCGGTGCGCGCGAGCAGGCCGGCTGGTGGGGCAAGGGCCGCCCGGCCGACTGGGCGGACGCGGTGCAGGCCGCGCGCTCGCTGGCCGCCGAGGCCGGTGTGGACCTCGTCGTGCGCCAGGGCCGGTACGGGCCGTGGCACCCGGGCCGGTGCGCCGAGCTGATCGTCACCCTGAACGGGGTGGAGACGGTCATCGGGCACGCCGGTGAGCTGCACCCGCGCGTCGTCAAGGCGATGGGCCTGCCGGCCCGCACCAGCGCCATGGAGCTCGACCTGGACCGCCTCGCGGCGGCCGGCGGCGAGGCCGTGGAGGCGCCCCGGATCTCCACCTTCCCGGTGGCGACCCAGGACGTCGCGCTGATCGTCGACGCCTCGGTCCCGGCGGCCGACGTCGAGACCGCGCTGTGCAAGGGCGCCGGCGAACTGCTGGAGTCCCTGCGGCTGTTCGACGTGTTCACCGGTGAGCAGGTGGGCGAGGGCAAGAAGTCCCTGGCGTACGCGCTGCGCTTCCGCGCGGCCGACCGCACGCTGACCGCCGAGGAGTCCACCGCCGCGC
This sequence comes from Streptomyces sp. NPDC059355, assembly GCF_042752335.1. NCBI lineage: Bacteria > Bacillati > Actinomycetota > Actinomycetes > Kitasatosporales > Streptomycetaceae > Streptomyces > Streptomyces sp. NPDC059355. The sequence goes on from NZ_JBHYXN010000003.1 coordinate 224,637, forward strand.
GCGACGCGGCGGTGGCGCTGGCGGGCGAGCGTACGGGCGCGGTGCTGCGCGGGGCGTAACCGCTGCGTGGAGCAAGGCCTGAGGGGCGTGTCCGGTGGTCCGGACACGCCCCTTGCGCATGGGGCGGGCGTGAGGGGACCCCGCTCACTCATTCGGGTGAGAACGCAGGTGACCCGTGTCTCGGGCTTCCGGCTGTCGACAGAATCGTTGCGGCCGAGGGGAGGCCGGAACGATGATCACGGGCGGGGAGATGCCCCAGGTGCGTCGGGTGTGCGTCCTTGCATGGGGCGCCGCCGCGGTGTCCTGGGAGCTGTCCACCCCCGGGCGGCTGGGCGCCAGCCTGGCCAGCTGCGCGGCGTTCCTGTTACTGGCCGCCGGGTGTGCCCTGCACATCCGGCGCGAGCTGACGGCGGAGCTGCGGCGGATGCGGGAGATCGCGGGCGCGGCGCAGCGGGCCCTGCTGCGGCCCCTGCCGGGGAGGATCGGGGGCCTGACGCTGGCGGCGGCGCAACTGTCGGCGAGCCGGGGCGCGGCGGTGGGCGGGGACCTGTACGAGGCCGTGCCGACGGCGTACGGGGTCCGGGTGGTGATCGGGGACGTACGGGGGCACGGGCTGCCGGCGCTGGGCGCGGCGGCCGCGGTGCTCGGGGCCTTTCGGGAGGCGGCGTACGACGAACCCGCGCTCGGCGGGGTGCTGGTGCGCATGGAACGGGCCCTGTCCCGGCACGTCCTGGCGCAGGACGCCGCGGAGGAGTTCGTGACGGTGCTGCTGCTCCAGATCGCGGAGGACGGCTCCGTCCTGGCCCTGAACCGAGGCCACCCGTGGCCGTACCTCCTCCGCGAGCCGCAGCCGCTCGAACCCTGCGGGGCCCCGCCCCGCACCGCCCTCTCGGAGCCCGGGAAACGGAGAAGGGGCGGGGCGGGGAGAGGCTGCGCTCGGCGGGGCTCGGACGTGCGGACCCTCGACGGGGGCGAGACGTTCCCGCCGCTCGGGGTGGTGCCCGTACAGCCGGACGTCCAGCCGCAGGACTGCGGACAGCTGTGGCCCGGCGACGTCCTGTTCCTGCACACCGACGGCGCCGAAGACGCACGCGACCACGACGGGCGGTTCTTCCCGCTGCGCAGCGTGCTCGCGGAGCAGGCCGACGGCACGCCCGCGCGGCTGGTCGCGGGCGTGCACGCCGCACTGCTTCGCCACACCGGCGGGCAGCTCACCGACGACGTCGCCCTCTTGGTGCTGCGCAGCGACCACAACGCCTGAACCGGAGGGGACCGCACACCGGGCCCGGTGGGAGGGCCCGGCGCGCGTTCCACGGCCCCTGCCGGGGCCCGGCGACCAACCGGGCCCCGGCGGAGCCGGAGCGCGCCGCCCGCCTGCCATGGAGTGTCGGGCAGACAGCAAGGCGGGCGGCGCGCTGCGGGTCGTCGCACTGTACGAGGGGGAGCCGACGACCCGAGCTGCCTCTTTGGCGAGGCTCTTAAGTGAACCGCCCCCAGGGCTCGTTGCGGCAGGGTGCGTATCGCATTTATGCGCGTTCTCGGTTCACACCCCGTGTGAACCGCGCACCCACTAGCCTGAGACCGAAGAGCCCTTGGAGGGGCCCATGCAGCCCAACGCCCTTCTCGACGCCCTCCTCGCCGAGGCGGGCATGTCCCACGCCGGACTCGCGGCGCACGTCAACCAGGCGGGCCGATCCCGCGGGCTCGCCCTGCGCTACGAACACACCGCCGTCACCCGGTGGTTGAAGGGCCAGCGGCCGCGCGGCCAGGTGCCCGACCTGATCTGCGAGGTGCTCGGCGGCCGGCTCCGGCGCCCGGTGTCGCTGGACGACGTCGGGCTCGGCGTTCCGGGCCAGCCCGTCTCCCCGCACGGCTCCCCGCTCAGCGGCTTCGTCGACCGGGCCGCCGCCCTGTGGCGCTCCGACGAGCAGGGCCGTGTCCAGCTGCTCACCGCCGAGGCCGTCACCGGGACGCCCGCCGTCATCCCGGTCTGGGAGTGGGAGAACCCGCCCGAGGACGCCGACGTCTCCCGGGACGGGCCGAACCGGATCGGCCCGCAGCACATCGAGATCCTCCGGGCCGCCCGCGCACACTACGAGCTGATGTACCGCCGCGCCGGCGGGGTGGCCACCCGGGCCCGCATCATCCGCTTCCTCGGCAGCGAGACCGCGCCGATGCTGCGCGGGAGCTACCCCGACGGGCTCGGCCGCCAGCTGCACCGGGCCACCGGCTCCCTCGTGGCGGTGGCCGGGATCTGCGCGTACGACTCGGACGCCCACGGGCTCGCCCAGCGGTACTTCCACCAGGCGCTGCGGCTCGCGAAGGCCAGCGGGGACCGGGGGCTCGGCGCCTACGTCATCGCGCTGATCGTCAACCAGTCGCTGCACCTGCGGGAGTACCGCCAGGCCGTCGCCTTCGCCGAGGCCGCGCTGCGCGCCGCGGGCCGGCACACCACCCCGGCCCTGGCCGCCGACCTGTACGCCATGCAGGCCAAGGCGTACGCGCAACTCGGCGACACCACGGCCGCGTTGGCCTGCATCCGCAATGCCGAGGCGGCCGCCGAACGGATCCGGCCCGGCACGGAGCCGGACGAGACGGGGTACGTACAGCCCGGGCTGGTCAACGTACAGGTGGCCGAGGCGCTGCTCAGCCTCGGTGACCTGCACGCCGCCCACGAGCAGGCGACGGCGGCGGTCGGGACTCCGGCACACGACCGCGGGCGGGTCCACCGGCTGGCGATGCTCTGCGAGATCCAGCTGCGCCAGGGCGAGGCGGACCGGGCGGTGGCGGCCGCGGCCGAGATGGCCGAGCGGGCCAAGGGGATGGAGTCGCTGCGACTGCGGGACCGGTTGCGGGCGGTCCGTGAACAGCTGCTGACCAGCGGATGTTCCGGCGCGGAGGAGACCGCGCAGCTGATCGACGGGGCGCTGCGCGTTCCCCTGTGAGCGCGTGAACTGCTGCCATGTTGCCACCTACTCGAACGGAAGGTGGCACAACCGTGCAGTGGACGAACCTGAGTGAGCAGACCGTGTACAAGAACCGCTGGTTCGACGTGAATCTCGCCGATGTGGAACTCCCCGACGGCCGGCACCTGGACCACTTCGTGATCCGGCTGCGGCCCGTCGCCGTCGCCACGGCCGTCAACGAGGCCAACGAGGTGCTGCTGCTGTGGCGGCACCGGTTCATCACCGACAGCTGGGGCTGGGAACTGCCCGCGGGCGTGGTCGAGGACGGCGAGGACATCGCGGCGGCCGCGGCCCGGGAGATGGAGGAGGAGTCGGGCTGGCGGCCCGGGCCCCTCCACCACCTGATCACCGTCGAACCGGCCAACGGGCTGACCGATGCCCGCCACCATCTCTACTGGGCGGACGGGGCGACGTACATCGGACATCCCGAGGACGACTTCGAGTCCTCACGCCGCGAGTGGGTAGCGCTCAAACTCGTGCCGGACATGATCGCGCGCGGCGAGATCCCGGCCGCCAACATGGCGGCCGGGCTGCTGCTCCTGCACCATCTGCGGCTCGGCTGACCCCGCCGGCCGCGGGTCGCGGCAGAACGGGATCAGCCGTACGGGTAGAAGCCCGAGCCGGTCTTGCGGCCCAGGCGGCCCGCGTCGACCATCCGCTGCAGCAGCGGGGGAGCGGCGTACAGCGGCTCCTTGTACTCCGCGTACATCGAGTCGGCGATCGAGGCGATCGTGTCCAGGCCGATCAGGTCGGAGAGCTTGAGCGGGCCCATCGGGTGGGCGCAGCCCAGCTCCATGCCGTTGTCGATGTCCTCGCGGCTCGCGATGCCGGACTCGAACATCCGGATCGCCGACAGCAGGTACGGGACCAGGAGCGCGTTGACGACGAAGCCCGACCGGTCCTGGGCGCGGATGGCGTGCTTGCCCAGGACCTTCGCCACCAGGGCCTCGGCCCGCTTGACGGTCTCGTCGCTCGTGGTCAGCGCCGGGATCAGCTCGACGAGCTGCTGCACCGGGGCCGGGTTGAAGAAGTGGATGCCGATCACCTGGTCGGGCCGCGAGGTCGTGACGGCCAGCTTGACCAGCGGGATCGAGGAGGTGTTGGAGGCGAGGATCGCGTCCGGGCGGGTGATCACCTGGTCGAGGACCTGGAAGATCTCCGTCTTGACCTGCTCGTTCTCGACGACGGCCTCGATGACGAGGTCACGGTCGGCGAACTCGCCGAGATCGGTGGTGAAGGTGAGGCGGGCCAGGGTGGCGTCCCGCTCCTCCTCGCTGATCTTGCCGCGTTCGGCGGCCTTGGTCAGGGAGTTGTGCAGCCGGGTGCGCCCGATCTCCAGGGCCTCGCCGGTGGTCTCGGCGACCTTCACCTCGAGGCCGCTGCGGGCGCACACCTCGGCGATGCCCGCGCCCATCTGGCCACAGCCCACTACGCCGACTCGGGTGATGTCGGAAGGGAGGTCAGTCACTTCGTGCCTTTCGCTGCTCATCCGTCGGCGGGTCCCCCGTGCTGTGCAGTGTCACTGCGTTCCGGCGCCCGCCACGCCCCACGACGTTACCCCCGACCTTGACCCTGCCGGCGGGCCGGGGCGGGCATGCTGTCAGATGCACGGCACTGTCACGCAACGGAACGGGGTCATCACATGGGGTACATCGGGCGTCGGGGGCTGCTGGCGGGGGCCGCCGGGCTGCTGGCGGCGACGGGCGGGGCGGCCCCCGCGCGGGCGGCCCGTGGGCGGCGCCCGCGCCGCAAGACGGCCGCCGAGTTCCGCGCGATGTGGATCGCCTCTGTGGAGAACGTCGACTGGCCCTCCGACAGCGGGCTGGACGCCGGGGAGCAGCGCGACGAGCTGATCCGCCTCCTCGACACCGCCGTCGCCCGCCGCCTCAACGCCGTGGTCCTCCAGGTCCGGCCCGCCGCCGACGCGATGTGGCCCGGAGCCCGGGAGCCCTGGTCGCAGTGGCTGACGGGGGAGCAGGGTGAAGACCCCGGCTGGGACCCGCTCGGCACGGCGGTCGCCGAAGCCCATGCCCGGGGGCTGGAGCTGCACGCCTGGTTCAACCCGTACCGGGTCGCCAACCACACCGACCCCGGCCTCCTGGCCGCGGACCATCCGGCCCGGCGCAACCCCGGCTGGACGGTCGCCTACAACAAGAAGCTGTACTACAACCCCGGGCTGCCCGAGGTGCGCGCCTTCGTGCAGGAGGCCATGCTCGACGCCGTCTCCCGGTATGAGGTGGACGGGGTGCACTGGGACGACTACTTCTACCCGTACCCCGTCGAGGGGGAGGCGTTCGACGACGACGACGCGTACGCGCGCCACGGCGCCGGCTTCGCCTCCCGCGCTGACTGGCGGCGCGGCAACACCGACGCGCTCGTCCATGAGATGTCCGAGCGGGTGCGGGCGATCCGCCCGGCGGCGCGCTTCGGCATCAGCCCCTTCGCGGTCTGGCGCAACAGCGAGCGGGATCCGCTCGGTTCGCCGACGCAGGCGGGCGTCGAAACGTACGACGACCTGTACGCGGACACCCGCAAGTGGGTGCGGGAGGGCTGGATCGACTACATCGTGCCGCAGGTCTACTGGCAGATCGGCCACCCGACCGCCGACTACGCCAAGATCGTCCCCTGGTGGGCGAAGACCGTCGCCGGCACCGATGTGGCGCTGTACGTGGGCGAGGCCCTGTACCGCTGCGACCGCAACAGCGCCACCGCGGCGTGGCGCGATCCGAAGGAGCTGTCGAAGCACCTGACGTTCGCCCGCGATTACCCCGAGGTCCGCGGCCACGTCTACTTCTCGGCGAAGCAGGTGGTCGCGGACCCCAATGGTGCGATGGCCAGGGTCGTTGCCGACCATTATCCGACGGCCGTGCCGCCGAGGTGACGCATGGCCGTGCCGGCCGCGTCGAGTGGGCAGTCAGGGCATGGGCTCCGTCGGGTGCTTCACGACGCAGTCGGGGCCCGGAGACATGACTGCCTCGTGACCGTCGGCGAAACGGACCCGGTAGGGAGGGGTGCCGTTCTCGCCGAGTACCTGAGTGATTTCACCGACCTTGTCGTGCTGCCCCACGATCCTGCCGTGCTGCACCAGCTGGTCGCCCTCGGTCGCGCGCATTGCTGACCTCCTCGGAGGCGGTCTGAATCCGGTGACAGCAGTTTACGGCGATTCGTACACATTAGGCCCGCTGGGTCACGGCGATGCAGACCAGGACCGCACAGGCGGCGGCCGGGGCGGCGGGGGAGAGGTGCTCGCCCAGCAGCGCCACCGACCAGACCAGGGTCAGCAGCGGCTGGGCGAGCTGCAGCTGGCTGGCCCGCGGGGCGCCGATCTCCGCCATCCCGCGGTACCAGACGTACAGGCCGAGGAAGGTGGAGCCGGCCGCCGCCCAGAGGAGGCCGGCCAGTCCGTGGCCCGTCAGGTGCACAGGCTCGTACGCGAGCCCCAGCGCGGAGCCGGCCAGGCTGAGCGGCAGGCACAGCACCAGCGCCCAGCCGATGACCTGCCAGCCGGGCAGGACCCGGGCCAGGCGTCCGCCCTCGGTGTACCCGGCCGCGCACACCAGCAGGGCCCCGAAGAGGTAGCCGTCGCCGGCCGAGAGGGCGCCGCCGCTCTGGGCCAGGGTGAAGCCGAGCACGACGGCGGCTCCGGCGACGGCCGCGCCCCAGAACCGGCGCGAGGGGCGGGCGCCGGTGCGCAGAGCGGACACGGCGGCCGTGGTGAGCGGGAGCAGGCCGACGACGACGGCGGCGTGCGAGGTGGTGGAGGTGGTCAGCGCCAGGGTGGTGAGCAGCGGGAAGCCGACGACGACGCCGGCGGCGACCACGGCGAGGCCCGCCCAGTGCGCCCGGGCGGGCAGCGGCACCCGCCCGGCCAGCAGGAAGGCCCCCGCGATGAGTGCGGCGAGGAGGCTGCGCACGGCGACGAAGGACCAGGGGCCGAAGCTCTCCAGGCCCCAGGCGGTGGCGGGGAAGGTCAGCGAGAAGGCGATGACGCCGAGTGAGGCGAGGGCGGTGCCTCCGCGGACGCGCCCCGCAAGACGACCGCGTCCGCCGAGACCGCCGCTCCCGTCGGGCCCTGGCCGGTGCGCGGGGCGCTCCACCGCTATCGCCGTCTGGGGAGTAGCGCTATTCTGTGCTGTCATGTACGAGCGTAGCAGTGTGGCGGAGCTGGCAGAATCCCTGCGGTCGGAGCTCGACCGCTACTCGGTGGGTGGAAAGCTCCCGTCGAGCCGGGCCCTGGTCGAGCGCTACCGGGTCAGCCCCGTCACCGTCTCCCGCGCCCTCGCGCAGCTGGCCTCCGAGGGGCTGGTCGTCACCCGGCCCGGCGCCGGGGTGTTCCGGGCCCTGCCGCGTACCGCGGAGCCCGTGCCCGGGGACACCTCCTGGCAGGAGGTCGCCCTGAGCGCGGAGGGCGCCGGCGAGGTGGTCCCGCGTTCGGTGGACGCCTCCGGGGTGCTGGCCTGTCTGGCCGCGCCGCCCTCCGGGGTGATCGGGCTCAACAGCGGCTACCTGCACCCCTCCATCCAGCCCGAGCGGGCCATGGCCGCGGCGCTGGCCCGGGCCGGCCGGCGTCCCGGGGCCTGGGAGCGGCCGCCCATGGAGGGGCTGCCCGAGCTGCGCGACTGGTTCGCCCGGGAGATCGGCGGGGCGGCCGGGGCCGTCGGAGCCGCCGATGTGCTCGTCACCGCGGGCGGGCAGAGCGCGCTCACCACCGCCCTGCGGGCGCTGGCCCCGCCCGGGGCGCCGATCCTCGTGGAGTCCCCGACCTACCCCGGGCTGCTGGCCATCGCCCGGGCCTCCGGATGCCGGCCGGTGCCCGTCCCGGTGGATGCCGAGGGGGTCCGGCCGGAACTGCTGGCCGCCGCCTTCGAAGCGACCGGCGCGCGGGTCTTCGTATGCCAGCCGCTGTTCCAGAACCCGACCGGTGCCGTGCTGGCTCCCGGGCGGCGGGCCGAGGTGCTGCGGATCGCGCGGGCCGCCGGGGCCTTCGTGGTGGAGGACGACTACGCCCGGGCGCTGGGCCACGACGACGCCGGTCCGCTCCCCCCGACGCTGGCCGCCGAGGACCACGACGGGGTGGTCGTCCACGTCCGGTCCCTGACCAAGGCCACCTCGCCCAGCCTGCGGGTCGGCGCGCTCGCCGCCCGGGGCCCGGTGCTGGACCGGCTGCGGGCCATCCAGATCGTGGACTCCTTCTTCGTGTCCCGGCCGCTCCAGGAAGCCGCCCTGGAGCTGGTCGGTGCGCCCGCCTGGCCCCGCCACCTGAGGTCCGTCGCCGCCGAGCTGCGCCACCGGCGGGATCTGCTCGCGGGCGCGCTGCGCCGGGAGCTGCCCGGGCTGACCCTGCCCCATCTGCCCTCGGGCGGCTACCAGTTGTGGGCACGGATGGCCGAGGGCGACGACGACGCGGCGTTCGCGGCCGCGGCCCTGCGCGCCGGGGTCGCGGTCGCCGCCGGCCGCCCGTACTTCTGCGCGGAACCGCCCGGTCCGTACGTACGGCTCAGCTTCGCCGGGGTCTCGGGCGCGGCTGAGCTGGGCGAGGCCGTACGGCGGCTGCGCTCGCTCCGGGCCCCGGCCTAAATCGCTGGAGCGCGCCGCTCCACCGCCCTACCCTGCGGCCATGGACGGAATCAAGATCACCACCCTTGCGCAGCGACCGGAACTCGCCGAGCGGCTCTGGGACATGAAGGACACCTGGCCGGAGTTCGCCCAGCACGACTCGGTCGCCTGGCTCCTCTATCCGAGGATGGTCAAGGAGCTGGCCGACTACGTCCTGGTCGCCACCGACGGCGATGCGGTGATCGCCCGCGGGTTCAGCGTGCCCTTCGCCCAGCACGCGCCCGGCCGGGACGGGGTGCTGCCCGCGCGGGGCTGGGACCAGGTCCTCCTGTGGGCCTTCTCCGACCTGCGGCGCGGGGTGGCCCCCGACACGGTGAGCGCCATCGAGATCACCGTCGCCACCGACCGGCTCGGCGAGGGCCTGTCCGGCCGGATGCTGGCCGTGATGCGGGAGAACGCGCGCGCCCGGGGCTTCGCCGAGGTGGTGGCCCCCGTCCGGCCCAGCGGGAAGCCGGCCGAGCCGGACACCTTGATCGAGGAGTACGCGTACCGCACGCGCGAGGACGGTCTCCCGTACGACCCGTGGCTGCGGGTCCACGTCCGCGCGGGGGCGGTGATCGACTCGGTGGCACCGCTGTCGATGACGATCACCGGCTCGCTCGCCGAGTGGCGGGAGTGGACCGGGCTGCCCTTCGACACGACGGGTCCGGTGCGGGTGCCCGGGGCGCTGGCCCCGGTCCGCTGCGAGGCCGAACAGGGCTACGCGGCGTACGTGGAGCCGAACGTCTGGGTCCGCCACGTGCTGGACGGCCCGGCGTAGGGATTGCGGCCCGGCGCGGGGGTTTCCGTCAGGGCGTGACGATCGCGAAGTCGGGGTCGGGCTCGGTGAGGTGGGCGGTCAGCTCGGCGAGCCGGGCCGGATCGCCCGAGACCTCGGCCCGGCCCCGGTCGACCAGGTCCGCGAGCGCGGTCCGGCCGAGCAGGAGGGCGCGCAGGGCCGGCTCGTCCAGGGTGATCTCCACGTCCGGCTCGCCGGCGGCCGGGCCGAGCCCCCGGACGTGGGTGAGCACGCCGTTCTTCAGACGCAGGGTGCTGGGATCGCGGCCGTCGGTGAACCGCCAGCGGACGGTGACGTCCGCGTCCCAGCTGCCCGGGCCGTCGACGCGGATCGCCAGGGAGTCGAAGAGCTGGTCGAGCGTCAGGGTGCTGATCAGGTCCTCGGAGGCGCTGGAGGCGGAGGTGCCGACCGGGCCGTGGCGCAGTTCGTGGGCGCCGGTGAGGAAGAAGTTGCGCCAGGTGCCGTTCTCGCTGCCGTAGCCGAGCTGCTCCAGGGTGTCCGCCTGCAGGGCGCGGGCCTCGGCGTTGTCGGGGTCGGCGAACAGAACGTGGCCGACGACCTCCGCGACCCAGCGGAAATCGCCCTGCGCGTAGGACTGGCGGGCACGGCGCAGCACCTCGTCGGCGCCGCCCATGAAGTCGACGTAGCGGGCGGCGGCCTCGGTGGGCGGGTGGGCCCACAGGCGGGCCGGGTTGCCGTCGAACCAGCCCATGTACCGCTGGTAGACGGCCTTGGCGTTGTGGCTGACGGAGCCGTAGTAGCCGTGGGTGTGCCAGGCCCGCTCCAGCGCGGGCGGCAGCCGCATCTCCTCGGCGATCTCCGGCCCGGTGAGCCCCTGGTTGATCATGCGCAGCGTCTGGTCGTGGAGGTAGGCGTACAGGTCGCGCTGCTCGGAGAGGAAGGCGAGGGCGTCCCCGCGGCCCCAGACCGGCCAGTGGTGCGAGGCGAACACGACGTCGGTGGCGGCGCCGAAGAGCTGGACGGTCTCGGTCAGGTACCGGGCCCAGTCGTGCGGGTCGCGGACCTGGGCGCCGCGCAGCGTGAGCAGGTTGTGCAGGGTGTGGGTGGCGTTCTCGGCGGTGCACAGGGCCGCGTGGTCGGGGAAGTGGATGTTGAGTTCGGCCGGGGCCTCGGTGCCCGGGGTCATCTGGAACACCATGCGGATCCCGTCGACGGTCTCGCTCTGCCCCGTGCGGGCGATGGTGAGCGTCGGCGGGATGAGGGTGACCGTTCCCGTGGACGTCGTGGGGCCCAGCCCCGAGCCGATCTGCCCGCGGGGGCCCTTGGGCAGGGCGGCGCCGTACATGTACGTGGCGCGGCGGCTCATGGCGGTGCCGGCGTAGACGTTCTCGCTGACGGCGTGCTCCAGGAACCCCTCCGGGGCGAGCACCGGAACCCCGGCCGCGACCTCCTCGACGCTGATGACGCCCTTGACGCCGCCGAAGTGGTCGGCATGGCTGTGGGTGTAGAGGACGCCGGTGACGGGTCGCCCGCCGCGGTGGCGGCGGTACAGCGCGAGCGCGGCGGCGGCGGTCTCCGTGGAGATCAGCGGGTCGATGACCAGGATGCCGCGCTCGCCTTCGACCACGGTCATGTTGGACAGGTCGAAGCCGCGCACCTGGTAGATCCCCGGGACCACCTCGAACAGTCCGTGGCCGCCGGCAAGTCTGCTCTGGCGCCACAGGCTCGGGTGGGCGGTGGGCGGGCAGTCCCCGTCCAGGAACCCGTAGGCGTCCAGGTCCCACACCACGCGGCCGTCCGCGTCCCGGATCCCGGATTCCGCGACCGTGCCGAGGAATCCGCGGCGTTCGTCCTCCAGGTCGCGGGTGTCGTCGAACGCCGGGCCCCGCGCCGCGGCGCCGTTGGCCTCCGCGACGACGGCTTCGGCGTCCCCGGGGGTGGCCTTCATTGCGTGCCGCCCCCGCAGAAGGTCTTGGCGGCGAGCGCGGCGCCGTTGTCGTAGCCCTTCTGCCAATTGGGGTCGACCTCGCCCAGGGTGTTCGGCTGCTTGGCGCTGCAGTTGGCCTTGACGCCCTCGAAACCGGTCCTGTAGCCGTTGTCGCCCTTGACCGTGACCGTCTTTCCGGCGTAGAACCCGGAACCCGTGACCTTCAGTTGGCTGCCGCCCCCGTAGCTGAGCTCATCGCTGACCGCGCACGTGGCGGCGGGTACGCGCGGGGGCGCGGCCGCGGCGTGGGCCGAGGCGGCCGGCCCGAGGGGCAGGGGGGAGACCGTCAGCGGGGCCAGGACGGCCATCCGAACGCGCTGCTTCATCGTGGTGCCTCCCAAATCGGTGTCCGGGAACCCCCAACGTCATCTTCCCGTGCTCCGGCGGGGCCCGCAGAGTGATCACCGCAGGGCTTTGCATAAAACTGCGACGGTACGTATAGTCATGCCATCGAGGAGGAGGGTCCGATGGTGGTACGTGTAGCGGTGGCCGGAGCGAGCGGGTACGCGGGCGGGGAAGTCCTGCGCCTGCTGCTCTCCCACCCCGAGGTGGAGATCGGCGCCCTGACCGGCAACTCCAACGCCGGACAGCTCTTCGGCAGCCTGCAGCCGCAGCTGGTGCCGCTCGCCGGCCGGACCCTGGAGGCGACCACGCCCGAGGTCCTCGCCGGCCACGATGTGGTCTTCCTGGCGCTGCCCCACGGGCAGTCCGCCGCCGTCGCCGCGGAGCTCGGCCCGGACGTCCTCGTCGTCGACATGGGCGCCGACCACCGGCTCAAGGACTCCGCCGACTGGGACGCGTTCTACGGCGCCCCGCACGCCGGAACCTGGCCGTACGGGCTCCCCGAGCTGCCCGGTGCCCGCGCCGCGCTGGAGGGGTGCAAGCGCATCGCGGTTCCCGGGTGCTTCCCCACCGCCGTCACCCTCGCCCTCTTCCCGGCGTACGCCGCGCAGCTGGCCGAGCCGGAGGCCGTGATCGTCGCCGCCACCGGCACCTCCGGCGCCGGCAAGGCGCTCAAGCCGCACCTGCTCGGCTCCGAGGTCATGGGCTCCGTCAGCCCGTACGGGGTGGGCGGCGGCCACCGGCACACCCCCGAGATGGTGCAGAACCTCAGCCCGATCGCCGGGCGGAAGGTCTCCGTCTCCTTCACGCCGACCCTCGTGCCGATGTCGCGCGGCATCCTGGCCACCTGCTCCGCCAAAGCCCTCCCCGGCACCACCGCCGACGCGGTGCGCGCCGCGTACGAGAAGGCGTACGCGGACGAGCCCTTCGTGCACCTGCTGCCCGAGGGTCAGTGGCCGGCGACCTCGTCGGTCCACGGTTCCAACGCCGTCCAGATCCAGGTCGCGTACGACGGGTCCGCGCAGCGGATCATCGCGATCAGCGCCATCGACAACCTCGCCAAGGGCACCGCCGGTGGCGCGGTGCAGAGCATGAACATCGCCCTCGGGTTCGCAGAAGAGCTCGGGCTTTCCACGATCGGAGTCGCGCCGTGACCGTTACGGCAGCACAGGGATTCACGGCCGCCGGCATCGCGGCCGGGATCAAGGCGAACGGCAACCCGGACCTGGCCCTCGTGGTCAACAACGGTCCTCGGCAGGCCGCGGCGGGCGTCTTCACCTCCAACCGCGTCAAGGCCGCGCCCGTGCTCTGGTCCGAGCAGGTCCTGCGCGGCTCCGTCATCAGCGCGGTCGTCCTCAACTCCGGCGGCGCCAACGCCTGCACCGGCCCCAGGGGCTTCCAGGACACCCACGCCACCGCCGAGAAGGCCGCCGAGGCGCTGGGAGGCGAGCACAACGCCGGCGAGGTCGCCGTCGCCTCCACCGGCCTGATCGGCGTCCTGCTCCCCATGGACAAGCTGCTGCCCGGCATCGACACCGCCGTCGCGGCCCTCTCCGCCGACGGCGGCGAGGACGCCGCCATCGCCATCAAGACCACGGACACCGTGCACAAGACGGCTGCCGTGACCCAGGACGGCTGGACGGTCGGCGGCATGGCCAAGGGTGCGGGCATGCTCGCCCCGGGCCTCGCCACCATGCTCGTCGTCCTCACCACCGACGCCGACGTGGACAGTGCCACCCTCGACATGGCGCTGCGCTCCGCCACCCGCACCACCTTCGACCGGGTCGACTCCGACGGCTGCATGTCCACCAACGACACGGTGCTGCTGCTCGCCTCCGGGGCCTCCGGCCAGGTGCCGGCGTACGAGGCCTTCGCGGAGGCCGTACGGACCGTCTGCGACGACCTCGCCCGCCAGCTGATCGGCGACGCCGAAGGCGCCAGCAAGGACATCCGCATCGAGGTCGTCGGCGCGCTCACCGAGGGCGACGCGGTCGAGGTCGGCCGGTCCATCGCCCGCAACAACCTGCTCAAGTGCGCCATCCACGGCGAGGACCCCAACTGGGGCCGGGTGCTCTCCGCCATCGGCACCACCCGGGCCGCCTTCGACCCGGACCGGCTCAACGTGGCCATCAACGGTGTCTGGGTCTGCAAGAACGGCTCGGTCGGCGAGGACCGCGACCTGGTCTCCATGAAGGACCGCGAGGTCCGCATCACCGCCGACCTGGCCACCGGCTCCGAGTCCGCCGTGATCTGGGCCAACGACCTCACCGCCGAGTACGTCCACGAGAACAGCGCCTACAGCTCATGAGCGACGAGAAGGCCGGCCAGCCCGGCACCGGAACCGCGCGCAAGCACACCGCGCTGCCCAAGGCGCAGATCCTCATCGAGGCGCTGCCCTGGCTCACCCGCCACAACGGCAAGGTCGTCGTCGTCAAGTTCGGCGGCAACGCCATGATCGACGAGGACCTGAAGGCGGCCTTCGCCCAGGACGTGGTCTTCCTGCGCCAGGCCGGCCTCAAGCCGGTCGTGGTCCACGGCGGCGGCCCCCAGATCAACGCCCAGCTCGACAGGCACGGCCTGGTCAGCGAGTTCAAGGCGGGGCTGCGCGTCACGACCCCCGAGGCCATGGACGTCGTACGCATGGTCCTGGCCGGCCAGGTCCAGCGGGAGCTGGTCGGGCTGCTCAACCAGCACGGGCCGCTCGCCGTCGGCATGACCGGCGAGGACGCCCACACCATCACCGCCACCCGGCACACCCCGGAGATCGACGGCGAGCTCGTCGACATCGGCCGGGTCGGCGAGATCACCGCCATCGACACCGGCGCCATCGAGGCATTGCTGGCGGACGGCCGGATCCCGGTCATCTCCTCCATCGCGCGCAGCGCCGACGACCACCACGTGTACAACGTGAACGCCGACACGGCGGCCGCGGCGCTCGCCGCCGCACTGGGCGCCGAGACGCTGATGGTGCTCACGGACGTCGAGGGCCTCTACGCGGACTGGCCGAGCAGCGACGAGGTCATCAGCCGGCTCACCGTCAGCGAGCTGGAGAAGCTGCTGCCCGAGCTGTCCAGCGGGATGGTGCCCAAGATGGAGGGCTGCCTGCACGCCGTACGGGGCGGGGTGAGCACGGCCCGCGTGATCGACGGGCGGGTGCCGCACTCGATCCTGCTGGAGATCTTCACCGACGAGGGAATCGGCACGATGGTCGTGCCCGACGCACAGGGAGGGGAACCCGCGTGACCGGCAACCAGGAGTTCGCGGCCCGCTGGCAGCGTGCGCTGACCGACAACTACGGCACCCCCGCACTGGCCCTCGTACGCGGCGAAGGCGCCCAGGTCTGGGACGCGGACGGCAAGCAGTACACCGACTTCGTCGGCGGCATCGCGGTCAATGCCCTCGGCCACGCCCACCCGGCGATCGTCCAGGCCGTGACCGCACAGATCTCCACCCTCGGCCACGTCTCCAACCTCTACGCCTCCGAGCCGGTCCTCGCGCTCGGCGAGCGGCTGCTCCAGCTCTTCGGACGCCCCGGCCGGATTTTCTTCTGCAACTCCGGAGCCGAGGCCGTCGAGGCCGCCTTCAAGATCGGCCGGCTGACCGGGCGGACCCATATGGTCGCCACCGACGGCGGCTTCCACGGCCGGACGATGGGCGCCCTCGCGCTCACCGGCCAGCCGAAGAAGCAGGGCCCGTTCCTGCCGCTGCCCGGCGAGGTCACGCACGTCCCCTATGGTGATGTCGAGGCCCTGCGGGCCGCCGTCACCGAGGAGACGGCCCTCGTGGTCATCGAGCCGATCCAGGGCGAGAACGGCGTCGTCGTCCCCCCGGCCGGATATCTGACGGCCGCCCGGGAGATCACCCGGGCCACCGGCACCCTGCTCGTCCTCGACGAGGTGCAGACCGGGATCGGACGCTGCGGCCATTGGTGCGAGCACCAGGCCCACGAGGGTGTCGAGCCGGATCTCGTCACGCTCGCGAAGGGTCTGGGAGGCGGACTGCCGATCGGTGCGGTGGCCGCTTTCGGGCCGGCCGCGGAACTGCTCCAGCCCGGCCAGCACGGCACGACCTTCGGCGGGAACCCCGTCGCGTGCGCCGCCGGCCTCGCCGTCGTCGACACCATCGCCGCCGAGGGCCTGCTCGATCAGGTCAAGGCGCGCGGGGAGCGGCTGCGCTCCGGAATCGAGGCCTCCGGGCACCCGCTGGTCTCCCATGTCCGTGGTGAAGGCCTTCTCCTGGGTATCGTGCTGACCGGGCCGCTCGCACCGCAGGTGCAGCAGGCGGCCCAAGATGCCGGCTTCCTGGTCAACGCGCCCGCCCCCGACGTCGTACGGCTCATGCCCCCGTACGTACTCTCCGAGGCCGAGGCGGACGCGTTCGTCCGGGCCCTGCCCGGCATCCTGGACGCAGCCAACGGGGACGGACACACCGGGGAATGAGACGACGATGAGCCAGGCCCAGGACCACGGGGAGTGGGGCTCCCCCCGGACCGAGTCCGGGGGCGGGCCGTCCGTTCCGCAGACCCGCACCGCCCGCCACCGCCGGATCGTGGACATCCTCAACCGGCAGCCGGTCCGCTCGCAGAGCCAGCTGGCCAAGCTGCTGGCCGACGACGGGCTGAGCGTCACCCAGGCGACGCTCTCCCGCGACCTCGACGAGCTGGGCGCGGTGAAGATCCGCAACACCGGCGGCGAGCTGATCTACGCGGTGCCCAGCGAGGGCGGTTTCCGCACCCCGCAGGCACCGCTCGGCGAGTCGGCGAAGGAGGAGCGCATGCGGCGCCTCTCCGGGGAACTGCTGATCTCGGCGGAGGCCTCCGCGAACCTCGTCGTCCTGCGCACCCCGCCGGGCGCGGCCCAGTTCCTCGCCTCCGCGATCGACCAGGCCGAACTCCGCGAGATCCTCGGCACGATCGCCGGAGACGACACGCTGATGCTGATCAGCCGTGACCCGTCGGGCGGCCAGGCCCTCGCGGACCACCTGCTGAGGCTGGCCCAGAAGGAGGGCTGACCGCCCCCGCGCGGATTCACGGTCCGTCAGCTCCCGGTGCCCGAGTCGGCGGCGGGGCGGATATCCGGTGTACCGCCTCCCGCAGGGCCGCCTAGGCTCGGCGTGTGCATGCCTACACCCTCGCCGGTGTCGCCGTGCCCGTCACAGCCGCGCTGTACGGGCTGAACGGCATGGTCCGGCGCCGCACCGCGCTACGGCACCGCCGCGCCCTCGACCGGTGGGCCGCCGTCCTGGCCGACCCGTACCAGGCCGCCGTGGGGCGCTGGTGGCCGAACGACGCGGTCCAGGCCGCCGCGGCCCGGCTGGTCCTGGACGGGCTCGTCACCGTCAACCACCGCGGCAATCTGAGCCCCGCCCCGGCCGCCACCGACCCCGCCCGCAGCCCCGGCCATCCACTGCCCGAGGCGCTGCTGGCCGCCCTGCTGCGCCGCAGCGCCCCCGCCACCCTCGGCAGCATCGTGCTGCGGGACGCGCAGTTCGGGACGGCCCTCCGGGAGTTCCTGAAGGCCCGCCCGGAACTCCTCTCGGTCGACGAACCCGCCGGCCCGACCGGACCCGGGCTGTACCTGGTCCTGGCCGAGATGCTCTTCTGCGTCTTCGGCCTGATGTCGCTGCAGCCCGACGGCGACGCCGAATGGACGGCCGCCTGGGCCGCGTGGACCGGGGTGATCGCCCAAATCATCTGGTTCCCCGTCTACGGCCGAACCCGCGGGGCCGGCTGGAAGGGGGATGCCGGCGCAGCGGCGGCCGCGCACCACGGGACCCCTCATCCGGCGCTCCAGGCCCTGGACGCCCGCGATCCGGAAGCCCTCCGCCGGCTGCGCGTGAGCCGCCTGCGGACCCGCCGCGGCCGCAACCGGGGCCGACCGCGCCGCCGGGCACCCGCCGAGAGCGGCGCGCCCCTCAGTAGCGGGTGACGGCGAGCGGTCCCTCCTGCGTCCCGATGGCGATGTGCGGGCGGCGGCGCGGGTCGGCCCAGCGCAGGATCGCGCGCATCGCCCGCTCCGGCACGGACACGCAACCGGCCGTCGCCCCCTTGCCGTTGACGTGCAGGAAGATGCCCGCGCCCCGGCCGTGCACCGGCCGCTCGTAGTTGAAGCCGATGACCAGAGCGTGCGCGTACTGCTTCTCGTACGTGACCAGGTGCTCCGCCTCGCCGGGCGCGCAGTCCGCGGGAAGCGGCTCGGTCCACCGGTTGTAGGCGGCCGACGCGTTGTCCTGGCACCACCAGGAATCGGGGGTCACCCGCCGGTAGCCGAAATCCGTCCCGGCCGGCGCGCGGCGGATCCCGAAGGCGTACGGGAGCTCGTAGAGGCCCGCCGGCGTCGTGTTCGTGCCCTGGGTGCGGGTCGCGCCCTCGGTCAGACCGTTCGCGCCGAAGCGCGCCTCGGCGCTGCCGGCCTCGTACCAGCGCCCCGCCCAGCGGTCCCACCAGGTCACCCGCCCGGTGGTGGATCCGGGGGCCGGGGCGACGGCCGTGATGAGCTGGCTGCCGCCGCCGGTGTCGGCGAGGCGGGCGGGCAGCGGCTCGGACCCGTACGGGCCCTGCGAGAGCAGGCTGGTGACGATCAGTGAGCCGGTGACGAGAGCGGTACGCAGCACATGTCAGACGGTACGGGGCGGAAGGGGCAGCGGCAGCGCAGGCAGGCCGTCGACGCTCGATCCGATGAACTCCTTCTTCTCGCAGTACGCGCCGAACTCCTCGTCCGTCTTGCGGCCGAAGTACTCCGCGTGGAGGGTGCGCTCGCCCTGGTACTCCATGAACGGGACGGCGTACCCGCACACATCGGCGATCCGGCGGGCGTGCACCACGATGACCGCCCGTGCCGAGGGACCGTCGGCCGCCCCGAACAGGCCGATCAGCTCACCCCAGCGGGGGTCGTCGCGGAAGACGGCCTCGCCCTCGCCGTGGATGCGCACGATGTTCGGCGGGCCGCTGAACGCGCACCACATCAGCGTGATCCGGCCGTTCTCGCGGACGTGGGCGATGGTCTCGGCGCCGCTGCCGCCGAAGTCGAGGTAGGCGAGGGTCTGCTCGTCGATGACGACGAGCGTGCCCGCGCGGCCCTTGGGGGACAGGTTGACGTGGCCGTTCCCGGCGAGCGGGGCGGTGGCCGTGAAGAAGACCGGCTGCGCCTCGATGAACGTGCGGAGCCGGCCGTCTATGCGTTCGTAGAGCTTTCCCATGAGGATCATTGTCCGATCGGCTCGGACGCGGCGCGGGGAATTCCGAGCCGCGACCGCATCCGCTCCATGACGTGAGCGCTGAACAGCCCGGTGCAGCGGTCCAGCAGCGCCGCCACCTCCGGGTCGCCCCGGGGCAGCTCGCACGGCCGGTACGGGGACCACAGGCTCTGCACGCGCTGCGCGGCGACCCGGCGCAGCCCCGGGTCGGCGTCCGCCAGCAGCTCCACGGAGGCCCGCAGCCCGATGACCCCGCCGCGTGCGTGCAGCACCCGGTACGCGGCCCGGCGCGTGTGCGCGGGGCGGTCGGGTGCGATCCGCTCCAGCAGCCAGTCGGCGGGCAGCCGCTCCCCGGCCCCGGCCAGGCTCACGGACGCTTCCCGGGCCACCGCGGCCGACGGGTCGTCGAGCAGCGGCCGCAGCAGGTCCACGTCGGTCGTGTCCAGCAAGCGCAGGGCGGCGACCGCCGCCGCCCGCACCGCCCCCGCGGGATGGTCCAGCAGCCCGCGCAGCAGCGGCGCGTCCGCCCGCCGGGCGCATTCGGCGAAGCCGGTGACGGCGTACGCGCTCACGCGGGCCGGGTCCTCGACGAGAGCGCGGCAGTGCGCGTACGGGTCTTTGCCGCCCTGCTTGACCAGCCAGCGCGCGCAGGCCCGCACCAGCCCGGACCGGTCGGCCAGGAAGCCGGCCGCCTCGCCCGAGCGCCCGGCCCGCCGCAGCGCCGTGACCCCGCCCGAGCGCACCACGGGCATGTGCCCGCGCAGCAGGAGGCCGATCGCCTCGTCGTCGGGTCCGTCGGCGGCCAGCGCGGCCAGTGCGGCGTCCGCCCACAGCCGGGCCGTCGCCGGATCGCGCTCCTCGCCGGCCCGCCGGGCCAGCTCCCGTACGCCGAACAGCCCGGCGTCGAGCGTGATGCGCGTGGCGAACCGCCGGGTCGCCAGGTCCCCGCTGCGCCTGAGCCAGCCGAGCACGGTGTCGGGCTGCTCGCCGGTCATCGTGCGGGCGTCCCGCGCCGGGCGCCACCACTGCGCGGGGCGCGCGGGACGCCACCAGGGGCTGAGGACCGGGTCCTCGGCGCCGAGGGCCTCCTCGAAGAGCTCGCGCGCCCAGCGGCCCTGTTCGCGCCCGGCCAGGCGCAGGACGAGCGGGGTGAGGTCGAGCAGCGTCCGCGCAGGGTCGGCGGCCAGGCTCCCGGCGAGCACCTGCCGGGCGCGTTCGCGTACGGCGGGCACCCAGTCGGCGCAGCGGATCGCGACGAGCGGGAGCGGCGGGTCCGCCACCCGGAGGGCGGCCTCGCGGATCCGGCCGTCGGGGTGGCACAGGCGCACCTCGATCCGGTCGGCGCCGCGGGGCCCGGGGAACCAGGGGGAGTGATGCCGGCGGACCTCCGCGTCGAAGGCGATCCAGGAGGCCGGCAGGACGGGGCGGCGCGCGCCGCCGATCCCGAGACGTCCGCCGCGCAGCAGTTCCGCCGCCGCGGCCCGGCCCTCTTCGGCGTGGCGCTGCGTGTCGACTCCCATGTGCCCTCCCCTTGTGGTGCAGACCGCCGATCGTAGGCCGTCGGTTCCGCGTGCGCCCCTGTTATTCGTGCTGGTCAGGGGCGTCCGCCTGCGGTCGATTGACGAAACATACGGAGCAGTGCATAGTTATGCCTGTACCTGGATGGACCGCTGGATGCCAGTAAGGAGAAGCCCGTGACCGAGCGCGTCGTACTCGCCTATTCAGGCGGACTGGACACCTCCGTCGCCATCGGCTGGATCGCCGAGGAGACGGGCGCAGAGGTCATCGCCGTTGCCGTGGACGTCGGCCAGGGCGGCGAGGACCTGGACGTCATCCGCAAGCGCGCCCTCGCCTGCGGCGCGGTGGAAGCCGAGGTCGCGGACGCCAAGGACGAGTTCGCCGACGAGTACTGCCTCCCGGCGATCAAGGCCAACGCCCTCTACATGGACCGGTACCCGCTGGTCTCGGCGCTCTCCCGGCCCGTCATCGTCAAGCACCTGGTCGCCGCCGCGAAGAGGCACGGCGCCGGCACCGTCGCCCACGGCTGCACGGGCAAGGGCAACGACCAGGTCCGCTTCGAGGCCGGCATCCAGACCCTCGGCCCCGACCTGAAGTGCATCGCCCCGGTCCGCGACTACGCCATGACCCGGGACAAGGCCATCGCCTTCTGCGAGGCCGGGAACCTCCCGATCGCGACCACCAGGAAGTCCCCGTACTCCATCGACCAGAACGTCTTCGGACGCGCCGTCGAGACGGGCTTCCTGGAAGACATCTGGAACGCGCCGATCGAGGACATCTACGAGTACACCGCCGACCCCGCCGAACCGCGCGAGGCCGACGAGGTCGTCATCTCCTTCAAGGAGGGCGCCCCCGTGGCCATCGACGGCCGGCCCGTCACCGTGCTCCAGGCGATCCGGCAGCTCAACGCCCGGGCCGGTGCCCAGGGCATCGGCCGGATCGACATGGTCGAGGACCGCCTCGTGGGCATCAAGTCCCGCGAGGTGTACGAGGCTCCCGGCGCGATCGCGCTGATCACCGCCCACCAGGAGCTGGAGAACGTCACCGTGGAGCGCGAACTGGCCCGCTACAAGCGGCAGGTCGAGCAGCGCTGGGGCGAGCTGGTCTACGACGGCCAGTGGTTCTCCCCCCTCAAGCGGGCCCTGGACGGCTTCGTCGACGAGGCCAGTCGGCACGTCACCGGCGACATCCGGATGACCCTGCACGGCGGCCGCGCCGTGGTCACCGGCCGCAAGTCGGACGAGTCGCTGTACGACTTCAACCTGGCGACCTACGACTCGGGCGACACCTTCGACCAGTCCAAGGCCCAGGGATTCATAGAGATCTTCGGCCTCTCGTCGAAGATCGCGGCACGCCGCGACCTGGCCTGAGCCCGACTCGTTACGCCAGTGCCGAGTCGGCCTCCCCGTAACCTCCGCGACGGGGAGGCCGACGTACATCCACGCACACGTTCTTGAGGAGCAGCAGCTGTGAGCAGCAACAACGGTGGTGACGTCCGGCTCTGGGGCGGCCGGTTCGCCGACGGCCCCGCCGAGGCCCTCGCGAAGCTGTCCGCGTCGGTCCACTTCGACTGGCGCCTCGCGCCGTACGACATCGCCGGATCCCGCGCCCACGCCCGCGTGCTCGCCAAGGCGGGCCTGCTCACGGCGGACGAGCTCGACCGCATGATCGCGGGCCTGGACCGGCTCGAAGCCGACGTCGCCGACGGATCCCTCACCGGCACCATCGCCGACGAGGACGTGCACACCGCCCTGGAGCGGGGCCTGCTGGAGCGGCTCGGCGCCGACCTCGGCGGCAAGCTGCGGGCCGGCCGGTCCCGCAACGACCAGGTCGCCACCCTGTTCCGGATGTACCTGCGCGACCACGCCCGGATCGTCGGCGGGCTGATCGCCGAGCTCCAGGACGCGCTGGTCGGCCTCGCCGAGACCCACCACGACGTGGCCATGCCCGGCCGGACCCACCTCCAGCACGCCCAGCCGGTGCTCTTCGCGCACCACGTGCTGGCCCATGTACAGGCGCTGTCCCGGGACGCGGAGCGGCTGCGGCAGTGGGACACCCGGACCGCGGTCTCCCCGTACGGCTCCGGGGCGCTCGCCGGCTCCTCGCTGGGGCTGGACCCGGAGGCGGTCGCCGCCGACCTGGGCTTCGAGCGGGGCTCGGTCGGCAACTCCATCGACGGCACGGCCTCGCGCGACTTCGTCGCCGAGTTCGCCTTCATCACCGCGATGATCGGGATCAACCTGTCCCGGATCGCGGAGGAGATCATCATCTGGAACACGAAGGAGTTCTCCTTCGTGACCCTGCACGACGCCTTCTCGACCGGGTCGTCGATCATGCCGCAGAAGAAGAACCCGGACATCGCGGAGCTGGCGCGCGGCAAGTCGGGCCGGCTCATCGGCAATCTGACGGGCCTGCTCGCCACGCTGAAGGCGCTGCCGCTGGCCTACAACCGGGACCTCCAGGAGGACAAGGAGCCCGTCTTCGACTCCTGCGACACCCTCGAAGTCCTGCTCCCGGCCTTCACCGGCATGATGGCCACCCTCACGGTCAACCGGGAGCGGATGGAGGAGCTGGCCCCGGCGGGCTTCTCCCTCGCCACGGACATCGCGGAGTGGCTGGTCAAGCAGGGCGTGCCGTTCCGCGTCGCGCACGAGGTGGCCGGCGAGTGCGTGAAGGAGTGCGAGGCGCTCGGGATCGAGCTCGACGAGCTCACGGACGAGCAGTTCGCGAAGATCTCGGAGCACCTGACGCCCGAGGTCCGCACGGTCCTCAACGTGCCGGGAGCCCTCGCCTCCCGCAACGGCCGCGGCGGAACCGCTCCCTCGGCGGTCGCGAAGCAGCTCGCGGAGCTGAAGGCCGACCTGGTCATCCAGCACGCCTGGGCCACCCACAAGCAGTAGCCGCACGGCGCTGCCCCTTCCGTTCCCGCGGCCATGCGGCCCGCACGCCCGCGCCCCCTCCGGGGCCCGGGCCCTGCACCCCCGCACGCCGCGGAACGCCCGCGGGGGCGGCCGGAGCCCGGGCTCCGGCCGCCCCCGCGTCGTGCCGCCCCCCGCTTTCCCTCGTCCTTCGGGTCGTCCGGCGGCGCACCCGTTACGCGGCCCAGCGCGCCAGCGCGTCGAAGTCCGGGCGGGTCAGGCCGATCTGCTCGTCGATGCGCAGCAGCAGGGCCCGTGCGGGGTGGCGCTGGTCCACGTACTCCCGGTCCATCGCCGTGATGTCGTCGTCGATCCACGCGAACTCCCGTGCGCCCGCGTACTCCAGGACGTACTGCGTCTTCCAGAAGGTCCCGCGCGGGGCCCGCCCGTGCATCTGCGGCCAGTCGATGTACGGGAGCCGCGGAAGACCCAGGTGCGGGCCTATCCAGTCGTTCGCCTCGTCCTTCCACGTGGTGGCCCAGACCAGCTCGTACGAGCGCGCCAGCGCGAGCAGCTCCGCTCCGTGGGCGTGGTTCAGCCAGACCCGAAGCGGCCGCCGGCTCTCGGCCTCCGTCCATCCGGTCGGGCGCATCCGGTGGGTGGAGTACCCCGCCGGGCGGCGCTCGGCCTGGGCCGCGTAGGGGTTCAGCGGACCGTCCACGTCGATCAGCAGCAGTGGCTTCATGGGGCGAGGATTCCTCTCCGGCCGCCCGGGGGCAGCTCATTTTCGGCTCTGGTGAGACATTCGCGTCTCATTCGGGGTATGCTTGTCTCATGGCCATGGATCGTGACCAGGTGCTCCGCGACGCCGCAGCCCTGCTCTCCCGCAAATCGACCGCGACGATGGACGAGGTCGCCCGCGCCGCAGGCATCGGGCGCGCGACCCTCCACCGGCACTTCGCCGGGCGCGACGCCCTCGTGAGGGCCCTCGAGGAACTCGGCATCCGCCAGTTCGAGACGGCCTTCGACAACGCCCGCCTCGAAGAGGGCACGGCGGTCGAGGCCCTGCGCCGGCTCGTGGCCGAGTCCGAGCGCGACGCCCAGCTGCTGGCCTTCCTCGTCACCGAGAACCAGCTCTTCGAGGGCGACCAGGTCAACGAGGGCTGGGCCCGGCTCGACGCCCGCGTCGGCGCGCTCTTCCGGCGCGGACAGGCGGAGGGCGACATCCGGATCGACCTGAGCCCCGCCTGGCTCACCGAGGCCCTCTACGGCCTCATCGGCACCTGCGCCTGGGCCGTCATGGACGGCGGGGTCGCCGCGAAGGACTTCCAGTACATGATCATCGAGCTGCTGCTCGGTGGCGCACGACGGAGCGTGGAGAAATGAGCCGCACGGAACAGCTGACCCAGAGGCAGGGGACGGGGGCGAGCAGGGCCGGGGAAACCGGGGGGAACAGGGGAGACGTGGGGAGCAAGG
Source organism: Streptomyces sp. NPDC059355 (assembly GCF_042752335.1). Classification (NCBI taxonomy): domain Bacteria; kingdom Bacillati; phylum Actinomycetota; class Actinomycetes; order Kitasatosporales; family Streptomycetaceae; genus Streptomyces; species Streptomyces sp. NPDC059355. Next base: position 249,333 of record NZ_JBHYXN010000003.1, read on the forward strand.
GGCGCTGGCTGGCGCTCTGCGTGCTCGTCCTGGCCGTCCTGCTGGTCGCGGTGGACGCCACCGTACTCGGCCTCGCCACGCCCTCCATCAGTGAAGACCTCAAGCCGTCCGGCACCCAGCTGCTGTGGATCGGCGACATCTACTCGTTCGTCATCGCCGGCCTGCTCGTCTCCATGGGCTCCCTCGGTGACCGCATCGGCCGCAAGAAGCTGCTCCTGGTCGGCGCCACCGCCTTCGGCGCCGTCTCCGTCCTCAACGCCTACGCCACCAGCCCCGAGATGATGATCGTGGCCCGCGCCCTGCTCGGCGTGGCCGGCGCGACGCTGATGCCCTCGACCCTCGCCCTGATCCGGAACATATTCCACGACCCCAAGGAGCGCAGCCTCGCCATCGGCATCTGGGGCGCCACCGCCTCGGCCGGCGCGGCCGTCGGGCCCGTCGTCGGCGGAGTCCTGCTCCAGCACTTCTGGTGGGGCTCGGTCTTCCTCATCAACGTGCCCGTGATGGTCGCCCTGGTCCTCGTCGGCATCAAGCTGCTGCCCGAGTCGAAGAACCCGGTGTCCGGCCCCTGGGACCTGCTGAGCGTCGCCCTCTCGCTCGTCGGCGTCATCGGAGTCGTCTACGCCGTCAAGGAAGTGGCCACCCACGGTGTGACCTGGGGCGTCGCGGTCTCCGCCGTCCTCGGTGCCGCGTGCCTGTACGGCTTCGTGCGCCGCCAGTTCAGCCTGCCGTCGCCGCTCCTCGACATGCGGCTCTTCAAGCACCGCGGCTTCTCCGGCGCGGTCCTCGCCGACCTGCTGACCGTCTTCGGCCTCTCCGGCCTCGTCTTCTTCCTCTCCCAGTTCCTCCAGCTGGTCCAGGGCCGCGACACCCTCGAGGCGGGCCTCGCCGAACTGCCCGCCGCCATCGGCGCGGTGGTCACGGGCCTGGTCGCCGGCCGCTACGCCCGCCGGTACTCGGTGCGGTCGGTCGTCACCGGCGGCCTCGCGGCCATCGGGCTCGCGCTCGGCGCGCTCACCCTGGTCCACAAGGAGAGCGGCTACCCGCTGCTCGGCGCGGCCCTGCTGGTCGTCGGCCTCGGCGCCGGCTTCTCCTTCACGGTCACCGCCGACGTGATCCTCTCCAGCGTCCCCAAGGAGCAGGCCGGTTCGGCCTCGGCCGTCTCCGAGACGGCGTACGAACTCGGCGCGGCCCTCGGCATCGCCCTGCTCGGCTCCATCGTCACCGGCGTCTACCAGAGCTTCACCGCCCCGGCCTCGGTCCCCGGACCGGTCGCCGACGCCGCGCACGAATCGCTGGGCGGCGCCGTCGAAGCCGCCAAGGCACTGGACCCCGCGACCGCGCAGACGATGGTGGGCGCGGCGCAGGACGCCTTCGTGGACGGGCTGCGGCTCGCCTCCGGCGTGGGCGCGGCCGTACTTCTGGCCACCGCGGTGGCGGCCTGGTTCCTGCTCAGGGGCCAGCGGCTCCAGGACGGCATCGAGCACTGACCGACCCCAAGGGGTGGTGTCCTGAACAGAGTTGACACTCCGTTGACCTGCAGGACACCATCCCGGCGATGGAGATCACCGAACTGACCCCGGCCGAACGCCGCGTATGGGAAGCCTTTCCGCGCGGCGACGGCGTCGACTTCCGGGAACATCCCGAGGACAGCTCCGTGGACGGGGCCGGGTGGGGCCCGGAGCGCACCGTACGGGCGGATGTGCTCCGCGCCCTGCTGCTGGGCGCGGCCACCGCCGAGGAGGGCCGGGTCGCCGGACTCAAGATCAAGGGTGCACGGATCGTCGGCGACCTCGACCTCAGGTACGCGGTCGTCGACCACCCCATACGCCTGCGCGACTGCTGGTTCGAGCGCAAGCCCCTGCTGTACGGGTCCCGGCTGAAGGCGCTCGTCCTCGGCTACTCCACCCTCCCCGGCCTCACCGCCGCCACGATGCGCGTCGAGGTGGTTCTGCGGCTCTCCTGCTGCCGGATCACCGGCCCCGTCCGGCTCCAGGGCGCCAAGGTGGACGGCGGCCTCTTCCTCCAGGGGGCGGTGATCGGACCGACGACGGGCGACGAGGCGGATGAGCCCCCGCTCCAGCTCAACCACATCGAAATCGGCACCGACATCATCGCGAACGACCTGACGGTCCACGGCCAGATGCGGCTGAACGGTGCCACCGTGGGCGGACAGGTCCAGCTCGACCGGGCCCGTCTGCTCACTCCCGGCGGCATAGCCCTGCACGCCGAGACGCTGACCGTCGGGACCGACCTGCGCGCGCACCGGCTGCACGCCCGCGGAATGGTCAACCTCACCGGCTCCCGCATCCCCGGCCAGGCACATCTCACCCGCGCCGACCTCGCCAACCCCGGCGGAACCGCACTGCGCGCCTCCAGCTGCGCCATCGGCGAGCTGTGGCTGCGCCACTGTCCACCGGTCCAGGGCGACGTGAACCTGCGCAGGTCCACCTTCGACCTGCTCCACGTCGAGCCCGGTTCCTGGCCCGAGCGCATAGCCATCGACGGCCTCACCTACCGCACCCTCGCCCCGCACCTGCCGCCCGAACAGCGGCTGCCCGCGCTGGAGCGGGAGGAGTCCGGCTACCTCCCGTACGCGTACGAGCAGCTCGGCGCGGCCTACCGCACGGTGGGCGACGAGGCGGGGGCACGCACGGTCCAGCTCGCCAAGCTGCGGCGGCACCGCAGCACCCTGCCCCGGCACGCCAGGGTCTGGGGACTGCTCCAGGACGCCACCGTCGGCTACGGCTTCCGGCCGCTGCGGGCGGCGGGCTGGCTGGCGGCGCTGCTGCTGACGGGCTCGATCGCGTATGGCCTGCACCCGCCGAGGGAGCTCAAGGCGGGGGAGGCGCCGGAATTCAATCCGGTGTTCTACACGATCGACCTGATGCTGCCGATCGTCGGCTTCGGCCAAGAGGGCGCCTTCGCGCCGAACGGCTGGTACCAGTGGCTCTCGTACGTGCTGATCGTGACCGGCTGGGTCCTCGCCACGACGACCGCGGCGGGCGTCAGCCGGTCACTCCAGCGGCAGTAGGACCGCAGCTACGCGGCCTTCGCCTTGGTGGCGTACATGTCCACGTACTCCTGGCCCGAGAGCCGCATGACCTCCGCCATCACCGAGTCCGTGACGGCGCGCAGCACGTAGCGGTCGCGGTCCATGCCCTCGTAGCGGGAGAACTCCATCGGCTCGCCGAAGCGGACGGTGACCCGGCCCGGGCGCGGCATGCCCTTGCCGCCCGGCTGGAGCTTGTCGGTGCCGATCATCGCGAAGGGGACCACGGGGGCGCCGGTCATCAGGGTGAGCCGGGCGATGCCGGTGCGGCCGCGGTACAGGCGGCCGTCGGGGGAGCGGGTGCCCTCGGGGTAGATCCCGAAGATCTTGCCCTCTTCGAGGATGCGGCGGCCGGTCATCAGGGCGGCGACGCCGCCGTTGGCGCCGTCACGGTCGACCGGGATCATGCCGGCCCCGGTGAAGAACCAGGCCATGGCGCGGCCCCTGATGCCCTTGCCCGTCACGTACTCGTCCTTGCCGATGAAGTGGACCGTGCGGTCGCACACCAGCGGAAGGATCATGGAGTCGATGAAGGTGAGGTGGTTGCCCGCCAGGATCACCGGACCGGTGCCCGGGATGTTCTCGATGCCCTCCACACGGGTGCGGAACATCATGCGCATGACCGGTCCGACAGTGGCTTTGATGAGCGATGTACGGAACAACGTGAGCCCTCCGGCATCGAAACGCGATTTTCGCACCACACGGGGGTAGTGCAGGTGAGGACGATACTCGCGGGTCAGCTCCGAGCGCACATCGGGTTCACGAGGTGGATACGCAGTGTTGACGCACGTTTCCGCCATGTTCCCCCCGGGCCCACCCCCGCGCCACCGGCTGCTGCCTACGATGCGCACGCCGAATCGGGCCGCTCGGACCCGCAGACCCCGGGTACCGCCCGGCCCCCTCAGACGACTGGAGTGGCATTCATGACGCAGGGTGGGGCAGCACGGCGCACGGTCCTGGGAGCGGCCGTCCTGGCAGCGGGCGGCGGTATGGCCGGAATTTCGGCGGGATCCGCCTCCGCCGCCGAGGGAGCGGGGGCCGTGGACGCGGCGCGGGCGGCAGAGGCGGCCTACGCCGCCGACGTACGCCGCGGCGGCTACCGGAACCTTCCCGTCCCGTTGGTCATCGGCCACCGCGGGGCCTGCGGCTACCGGCCCGAGCACACCCTCGGCTCGTACCAGCTCGCCCTCGACCTGGGCGCGGACGTCGTCGAGCAGGACCTGGTGCCCACCAAGGACGGCCACCTGGTGTGCCGCCACGAGAACGAGATCGGCGGCACCACGGACGTCGCCGACCACCCCGGGTTCGCCTCCCGGCGTACGACCAAGTCGATCGACGGGGTCGCGGTCACGGGCTGGTTCACCGAGGACTTCACCCTCGCCGAGCTGAAGACCCTGCGGGCGAAGGAACGCATCCCCGCCGTCCGTCAGCGCAACACCCTCTACGACGGCCGGTGGGACGTGCCCACCTTCGAAGAAGTGCTGCGCTGGGCCGACCGCGAGGGCAAGCGCCGCGGCAGGCGCGTCTGGCTGCACGTCGAGACCAAGCACCCCACGTACTTCCGGTCCCTGGGCCTGGGCCTCGAAGAGCCCCTCGCCAAGCTGCTGCGCCGCTACGGCCGCGACGGCCTGGGCGCTCCCCTCTTCCTGCAGTCCTTCGAGCCCTCCAGCATCCAGCGGCTCTCCCGGCTGGTCTCCGCGCCGCGCGTGGTCCTGCTGTCCGCCGCCGGCACCCGGCCCTGGGACTTCGAACAGGCCAAGGACCCGCGCACGGTGTCGGACCTGGTCAAGCCCGAGGGCCTGAAGTGGATCGCCGGATTCGCCCAGGGCATCGGCCCCACCATGGACCTGATCCTCCCGCGCGACGCTTCCGGCAAGCTCGGCGCCCCGACCACGCTGGTCAAGGACGCCCACGCCCGCGGGCTGGTGCTGCACCCCTATACCGCGCGCAACGAGAACACCTTCCTGCCGGCCGAGTACCGCAAGGGCACCGACCCGAACGCGTACGGGGACGCGTTCGGCGCCTTCAAGACGTACTTCGAGCAGGGCATCGACGGCATCTTCACGGACAACGCGGACACCGGACTGCTCGCGGCGGAGGCCTTCCGCCCGGGGCGCGGCCGCTGAGGAGAGAGGGCCGGCTTTCTGCCGACTCCGAGGCCCCGCACCGTCAACAGATAAGCGGAATATCACGTACGGGTGGGCTGTGCCGGGTGCGGAAACCGCCGGGCACGGCCCGCGCGTCCCGCCCGGCATGGACCTGCTGAAGGACTCCGACCTGCTGAACGAACTGGGCCCGCTGCTCTCCGCCGAGGCGGCCGCGGAGGCCCCGGGCGCCGGAGTGGAAGCGGCCGACCTGGAACAAGCCGTCTGGGTCAGGCTGCTGGAACACGACCCCGCCCCCGCCGAGCCGGCCCGCTGGCTGCGCCGGGCGGTGCGCGCCGAAGCCCGGCTCGCCCGGCGCCGCGCCCGCCGCGAGATCCCGTACGGCGGCCGGCCCGGCAGCGCGGGCGCCGAGCCCGAAGACGCCCTGCTGCACGGGGAGGAGAACCGGGCCCTCCGATCGGCGGTCGCCCGATTGCCCGGACGGTGTCCGGAGCTCATGGGGGCACTTCTTTCGCCCAGAGACCTCACCTACCGTGAAATCGCAGGAGAGTTGGGTATCTCACAAGGAAGTTTAGGACCCGTCCGTTCCCGTTGCCTGGGATGTCTGCGCAGAATGCTCGCGTCAGAGGTTGCGGCTCCCCGCCTTCGGGGAAGGGAGCGGTAGACCAATGGGCTACCAGGTGAGCGGGAGGCATGCGCACATGGGCATGAGCGTGACCATTTCGGCGGCAGCTGCCGAGGACACTGAGCAGATCCTCAAACTGCAGTACCTGGCGTTCCAGCGTGAGGCCGAGCTGTACGGCAACTACCGCATCCAGCCGCTCACCCAGACCCTGGACTCCCTCAGGGCGGAGCTGGAGTCGGACACCGTGCTCGTGGCCCGGCTCGGCGACGAAGTGGTCGGCACCGTGCGCGGCAGCGTCGACGAGGACGGCACCGGCAAGATCGCCAAGCTCTGCGTCCACCCGCGCCTGCAGGGCCACGGGCTCGGCGCCCGGCTGCTGCGCGCCGTCGAGGAGGCCCTCGTGGGCCACGCCGAGACCACCCGCTTCCGCCTGCACACCGGCCACAAGAGCGAGTCCAACCTGCGTCTCTACCGCAAGGCCGGTTACGTACAGGTCGGCGGCCGCACGGCCTCCGACGGCGTACGCCTGGTCATCCTGGAGAAGGAGGCCACCGACGCGGCCGACTTCGCGGTCAGCGCCTGACGTTCGGGCGTTCGGGGCTCAGCGCCTGAGCCCGGTACCCGGCATTCAGCGCTTCGTGCGCAGCCAGAGCATCCCGGTGATCGGCAGGATCACCGGGATGAACAGGTAGCCCATCCCGAAGTCCGACCAGACGGTCGCGTCCGGGAAGGCCTCGGGGCGCACCAGTGTCCAGGTGCCCACGGCCAGTACGCCGGCCAGCTCGGCGGCGCAGCAGAAGAGCGCCGCCCGGCGGGCCGTCTCCCCGCCGCGCACCAGCGAGTACGTGATGAACGCGTAGACCAGGGCCGCCGCGCCGGACAGCGAGTACGCCAGCGGCGCCCGGTCGAACTCGGTGGAGATCTGGTAGGCCGAGCGCGACAGCGCGCCCACCACCATCACCCCGTACAGCCAGACCAGCAGCAGTCCGGGTCCGGAGACCAGCCGCTTGCGTTCGCCCGGAGTGGCGGTCGTCGTGTCAGGCACCGGGGGTCCCCCAGATGTCGTAGAGGCGTACTTCGAGGACGGCGAGGACGAGTGCGCCCGCGGCCACCGTCACCGAGCCCCACTTGGTCCGCTCGCTGAGCGAGAGCAGCCCGGCGGCCGGGACCGCCGCGAAGGCGCCCACCAGGTAGGCCACGAAGATCACCGTGCCCTCGTCGGGCTTGCCGCCCCGAGCCAGCTCGACCACGCCGACCACCAGCTGGGCCAGGGCAAGCAGGGTCACCACGCCCATGCCGATGAAGTGCCAGTCCTTGGTGGGCTGGTCCCGCATGGCGGCGAATCCGCACCAGGCGGCGAGGGCGAGTGCGGCCGCGCCGAGGGCGACCGTCAGGGCGTCGAGCATGCAGCGAGGGTATTACGGGCCGAAAGGCCCGGTGCGCGCACCCCTGCGCGCGGGCCGGGCCGCCGGGATGCGGACCGTGGCCTTGACCACAACGCACCCCGCCGCCGAGCTCGACGCGGACGTGGTCGTACGGGACCTCCCGGCCGTGTCCGTGCAGGTCGGCGAGGGCCGCATGACGGTGTCCGCGGGCGGCCGGGGCTGACCGAGGTCGTCCGGAATGTGGTCGGATTCCGTCCGGTATGCGGACAGCTTTGATCGGTGACGGGATACGTCTGCTTTACTGGGGCCCATGACCACGACGAGCAGCCGCACCCTTGCGACCGAGGCGACGATGACGCCCGGTGCTCGTTGTATGTGTCGAATGTGCGCCTTCTGAGGGCCCCTCTCCTGCGTCTCGCGCCCCGAAGCGAGACCCGGCCGAGCCCGTCCACACCGCGGACCGCTCCTGCCCCACGCATGCGTTGACGCCGCCTTTTTGTGACGGTTCGACCCGTATCGCGTCCCCAGATGTTTGCCCCGTGTCGGCACCCCGCTGCGCCGCGCACTCGACAGCGACGGAATTCCTGTGATCACCACATCGGGCCTCACGAAGGTCTACCAGTCCCGTGGCCGCGAGGTCACCGCCCTGGACGGCGTCGATCTGCACGTCCGCGAGGGCGAGGTCTACGGAGTCATCGGCCAGAGCGGCGCCGGCAAGTCCTCCCTGATCCGCTGCGTGAACCTGCTGGAGCGCCCCACCACCGGCACCGTGACCGTCGACGGCGTCGACCTCACCGCGCGCGCCGGCCGCGGCCGGCGCGCCGGCAAGGAGCTCCGCGAGGCCCGCAGCCGCATCGGCATGGTCTTCCAGCACTTCAACCTGCTGTCCTCGCGCACCGTCCAGGGCAACATCGAACTGCCCCTGGAGATCCTCGGCGTCTCCGGCCGCGAGCGTTCCCGCAAGGCCCTCGAACTGCTCGACCTCGTCGGCCTCTCCGACAAGGCCAAGGCCTACCCCGGCCAGCTCTCCGGCGGCCAGAAGCAGCGCGTCGGCATCGCCCGCGCCCTGGCCGGCGACCCCAAGGTGCTCCTCTCCGACGAGGCCACCAGCGCCCTGGACCCCGAGACCACGCGCTCGATCCTCCAGCTGCTGCGCGACCTCAACCAGCAGCTCGGCCTGACCGTCCTGCTCATCACCCACGAGATGGACGTCGTCAAGACGGTCTGCGACTCGGCCGCCCTCATGAAGCGGGGCCGCATCATCGAGTCCGGCACCGTCGCCGAACTGCTCGCCACCCCCGGCTCCGAGCTCGCCCGCGAGCTCTTCCCCGTCAGCGGCACCGCCACCGGCCCCGACCGCACGGTCGTCGACGTCACCTTCCACGGCGAGGCCGCCACCCAGCCGGTCATCTCCCAGCTGTCGCGGACGTACAACATCGACATCTCGATCCTCGGCGCCGCGATGGACACCGTCGCCGGCCGCCAGATCGGCCGCATGCGCATCGAGCTGCCCGGCCGCTACGAGGACAACGTCGTGCCCGTCGGCTTCCTGCGCGAGCAGGGCCTCCAGGTGGACGTGGTCGAGGAAGAGGACGCCGCCGACGCGATCGAGAACGAACTGGCCGCACTGGTCAAGGATGGTGCCAAGTGACCTGGTCCGAGATGCAGCCCCTGCTCACCCAGGGCACGTACGACACCCTCTACATGGTGCTGTGGTCCACCCTGGTGACCGTCCTCGGCGGACTGCCCATCGGCGTCCTCCTCGTCCTCACCGACAAGGGCGGCCTCCTGCAGAACCGGCCGCTCAACAAGGTCCTCGGCGTGATCGTGAACATGGGCCGCTCGCTGCCGTTCATCATCCTGCTGATCGCCCTGATCCCGGTCACCACCGCAGTCGTCGGCACCTTCATCGGCCCCACCGCCATGATCGTCCCGCTGGCCATCGGGGCCATCCCCTTCTTCGCCCGCCTCGTCGAGACGGCCGTCCGCGAGGTGGACCACGGCCTGATCGAGGCCGTCGAGTCCATGGGCGGCGGCGTTCCCACCCTCGTCGGCAAGGTGCTGCTCCCGCAGGCCCTGCCCTCGCTGGTCGCGGCCGTCACCACCACGCTGATCACCCTGATCGGCTACTCCGCCATGGCCGGCGCGGTCGGCGGCGAGGGCCTCGGCTCCAAGGCCATCACGTACGGCTTCCAGCGCTTCGAGACCGGCTTCATGCTCGCCACCGTCGTGGTCCTGATCGCCATCGTCACGGTGATCCAGCTGATCGGCGACGGCGTGGTACGCCTCCTCGCCCGCCGCGGCCGGACAGCCTGAACCGGGCCCACGGCACCCCCAGAACCTCCCCTCTCCGAATGCCCGCACTTGTCGTGCTTGGGCCTCCATCCGGAAAAAAGCAAGAAAGGCACTCTTCGTGCGCAAGAACATCAAGCTCACCGCTTTCGCCGCCGCTTCCGCCGCGCTCGCCCTCGGCCTCACGGCCTGCGGCAGCTCCTCGGACCCGTCCTCCACCAAGGCCGGCGGCGGCAAGGTCGACGAGAGCAAGCCGCTCGTCATAGCGGCCTCCCCGAGCCCGCACGCCGACATCCTGAACTTCGTCAAGGACAAGCTGGCGGCCAAGGAGGGCCTCAAGCTGGAGGTGAAGGAGTTCACGGACTACGTGCTCCCCAACACCGCCACCGAGCAGGGCCAGGTCGACGGCAACTACTTCCAGCACAAGCCGTACCTCGACGACTTCAACAAGAAGAACGGCACCCACATCGTGCCCGTCGTGAACGTGCACCTGGAGCCGCTCGGCCTCTACTCCAAGAAGGTCAAGGCCCTCGCCGACATCAAGGCCGGCCAGACCATCGCCGTCCCCAACGACACCACCAACGAGGGCCGCGCGCTCCAGCTGCTCGCCGCGAACAACCTGATCACCCTCAAGGAAGGTGTCGGCACCGGCGCCAAGCTGTCCGACATCACCGACAAGAAGGGCCTGGAGTTCAAGGAGCTGGAGGCCGCCACGGTCCCGCGCGCCCTGAACGACGTGGACGCCGCGGTGATCAACGGCAACTACGCCCTGGAGGCCAAGCTCTCGCCCGCCAAGGACGCGCTGGTCCTGGAGAAGTCCGAGGGCAACCCGTACGCCAACTTCCTCGCGGTGAAGGCCGGCAACGAGAAGGACCCGCGGATCGAGAAGCTCGCCAAGCTCCTCAACTCCGACGAGGTCAAGAAGTTCATCGAGGACAAGTACCAGGGCTCGGTCGTCCCCGCCTTCGGCACCCCCGCGTCCTGATCTCCCGCCCCACCGCCGATCGCCACCACTGATCGGCACCGCTGTTCGGCCCCGTACGCCCCTCGTGGGAGTACGGGGCCGAACGCTGCCCGCTTCCGGGCAACCCGGCCGCCACATCCCACCGCCGATGCTGCATGCTGTGCCTACGGCCCGCACAAAGGTCCAGCAACGGCATGGAGCTGCGCATGACTACCACCTTCCCGGACGTCACCATCAGCACGGACCGGCTGGTGCTGCGCCCCTTCGACGGGGAGGACGTCACCGCGCTCGCCGAGATGATGAACGACGAGCACGTCACCGCCTGGACCTCCGTACCGCACCCCTACACCCACGCCGACGCCGACGCCTGGGCCACCCGGGACTCCCACGCGGAGCGCACCGAGGGCAGAGGCATCGTTTTTGCCGTCGCCGAATTCCTCACCCAGCGCCTCGTCGGCATCGTGCACCTCAGGAACACCAACTGGCGCACCCGCAGCACAGAGGTCGGCTACGTCACCGCCCCCTGGGCCCGCGGCGAGGGCTACGCCAGCGAGTCCGTACTCGCCGTCGCCCAATGGCTCTTCCACGACCAGCGCTTCGAACGCCTCGAACTGCGCACCGCCGCCGACAACACCGCCTCCCAGCAGGTGGCCCAGAAGATCGGCTGCATCAGCGAAGGCGTCCTGCGCAACGCGTGGATGGTGCGCACCCGGCCCGAAAACGCAACAGACGGCTCCTGGACGGACACCCGCACCGACCTCATCGTCTGGAGCCTGCTCCCCGAGGACATCGACGACATGGAGGAGTCGGACGGCTACAACGGCCACGACGACTACGGGTACGGCCGCGGCGCCCGGGCGGGCGCGAGCGGCTTCGCCGTCGGCGCCGACTGGAGCTGACCGGACCGACCCGATGACCAGGTAGTCTCACCGTGCCTGGTGCCCGCCCGCCGGCCCCTGCCGGCGAAGCTCCTCCCGCCCCCACCCCAGGAGACTGACGACGATGGCCGACCGGGTCACGGTGATCGGCTGGGACGGCTCGCCCCTGACCGCGGCCGCCCGGTCCGCGCTCTCCGCCGCCACCCTCGTGGCCGGCGCCGCCCACCACCTCGCCCTCCCCGAGGTACCGCCCGCCGCCGAGCGCATCCGCCTCGGCAGCCTCGGCCTCGCCGCCCGCCGCATCGCAGGCCACCGCGGCACCGCGGTCGTCTTCGCCGACGGGGACCCCGGCTTCTTCGGCGCCGTACGGACGCTGCGCGCCCCGGAGCACGGCCTCGAGGTCGAGGTCGTTCCCGCCGTGTCCGCCGTCGCGGCCGCCTTCGCCCGCGCCGGGATGCCCTGGGACGACGCCCAGGTAGTCGTCGCCCACCCCCGTACGCTGCGCCGCGCCGTCAACGTCTGCCGTGCCCACGGCAAGGTCGCCGTCCTCACCTCGCCCGGCGCCGGCCCCGCCGAACTGGCCCTGCTGCTCGGCGGGGTCCACCGCACCTTCGTGATCTGCGAGGAGCTCGGCACCGCCAAGGAGCAGGTCACCGTCCTGACCTCCGACCGGGTCCCCGACCACAGCTGGCGCGACCCCAACGTCGTCATCGTCATCGGCGGACAGGCCGCCGCCCCCGCCGCGCACTCCGCCGCGGCTGCCGATCCGGCCTGGCTGCTCGGCCAGAACGCCGCCCACACCGGCGGACGCGGCTGGGCCCGGCCCGGGCCCGACGGAGGCGAAGGGGAGTCGGCGCTGCTGCGCGCCGCCCAGCTCGCCCGCCTCGGCCCGCGCACCGGCGACCTGGTCTGGGACATCGGCACCGGCTCCGGCGCCCTTGCGGTGGAGGCCGCCGCGTTCGGCGCCGCCGTCATCGCGGTCGACGCCGACCCGCGCGCCTGCGAACGCGCAACTGCCGCCGCCCGCAAGCGGGGCGTACAGCTCCAGGTCGTCGCCGGGCGTGCTCCGCACGTACTGGAGGACCTCCCCGAACCCGACGTCGTCCGCGTCGGCGGCGGGGGAGCCGAGGTCGCCCGGGCCGTCGCCGACCGCCGCCCCGAACGGATCGTCAGCCACGCCTCCACCCGCGACGAGGCGGAGGCGATCGGCCGTGCGCTCGCCGAGGGCGGATACACCGTCGAGTGCGCGCTCCTCCAGTCGGTGGGACTGGACACCCGTACCTGGGGCGAACAGGACCGTTCCGTCGTCTTCCTCCTGGCAGCCGAACGCCCCGTGAACCGCTGAGCGGTCTCGGGGTAGGCTGGCCGATCATCGTACCGCCCTGGCATCTCCGGGGGTGACGGCACCGCCGGACGCGCGACGTGGCGCAGTCCACAGCGCACCATGCCGGTTATGGCCGCCATGGTGGCTCACGGGCGCGACAATGCTTACGGGTTGTCGTGCGGGGCGTGCGCGTGACGGACACGTCGTACGGCAACCCCGCTCGGGCGCCGGGCGATCGAAGACGCACAACCGATGGGCGAGGGGTACGCATGACTGACACCGGCCAGGTACCGGGCGAGGGTCTCCCGGACAACGCGGGCATGGTGGATCAGCAGGGCATTCCCGCTCCGGTCCAGCACCCGGGCCCCGCCCCCGCTCCCGTCCAGGGCGGCTACGCCTTCCAGGACCTCGTGGACAACCCGGCCGAGCCGGAGGACGAGGAACTGCTGCTGATGCCGAGCGGCCAGGGCTCGTGGAGCGACCCCCAGGTCGTCCCGCCGGCGCCGGTCTTCCCCGCCCCGGCCTCCTACGGTGAAGCGCCCTACGCCGAGTACCCCGAGGCTCTGGCCGTGTACACCGAGCCCGGCCACCCCGCCCGGTCCGAGTTCCCCGACCCGTCGTACGGCGACGCCTCGTACGCCGACGCGTCGTACAGCGCGGGCGCGCACGAGGCCGGCGGCCGTGACTCCGGCGCCCTGGACCTCGGCGGCCTCGTTGTCCCGCAGGCGGCGGCCCCGGTGGCCCAGGCCGCGCCCGCGGCCCCCGTCGCGCCCTCGCGCCGACCACTGCACATGGGCCCGCCCGTGCCCGAGGCCACCGGCGGAGTCGTACGTTCCCTCGCCGACCGCGGCCCGGCCGCGGCCCCCGTCGTGCCCCTGGCGCAGGTGGCTGCGCCCGCCGCTCCCGTGGCCGCGCCCGTAGCCGCAACGGTGGTGCCGATCCCGGTGCAGGTGGCCGGTCCGCCGACCCTGGGCCCCGAGTACCTGGACGTCCCGCGGCCCGAGGCCGCCACCGTGCCGGCCGCGCCGCAGCCCGGCGAGACCCCGCCGCAGGCCGGCGCCCCGTGGTCGGCGGAGCCGGCACCGGAGCCCGCGGCCGTCCCGGAGCCCGTGATGGCGCCGGAGCCCGCCGTCGTCGCGGAGGCCGTCGTGGTCCCGGAGCCCGTGATGGCGCCGGAGCCCGCCGTCGTCCCGGAGGCCGTCGTGGTCCCCGAGCCCGTGATGGCGCCGGAGCCCGTCATGGCGCCCGAGCCTGTGATGGTGCCCGCGCCCGTGGTGGTGCCCGAGCCCGTCATGGTGCCCGAGGCGCCGGTGGCTGCCGAGGTCCCCGCCGAAGCCCCCGCCGCCCCGGAGGCCCCCCAGCCGCAGCCGGTCGCGGCGTCGGAGCCCGAGCCGGCCGCGGCCGCCGCGGAGCCGGCGCCGGAGCCCGCGGCCGAGGCGCCGGTCGCCGCAGAGCCCGTCGAGGCCCCGGCGGCGCCCGCCGCGGAGCCCGAGCCGGTCGTGGCCGAGGCCGCGCCGGTGGAGGCGCCGGCCGCCGAGCCGGAGCCGGCGGCCCTGCCCGCGGAAACGGTGGTCCAGGTCCCCGAGGCCGTCCAGGTCGTCGAGCCCGTCGCCCCCGAGGCGCCCGCGGTCCCCGTCGCCGTGGAGCCCGTACCGGAAGCGGCCCCGCAGGCCGAGCCCGTGGAGCCCGAAGCCGCTGCCGAGCCCGCCCCGGAGCCCGAGCCGGTCGCCGTAGCGGCCGCCGAGCCGGTCGCGGAGGCCGTCACCGAGCCCGAGCCCGGGTCCGAGTCCGGCGCGCCCCTCGGAGCCGTCCCCGAGCACTCCGCGGGCGAGGCGGCCCCCGCCTACACCGACGCCGAGCGCGAGGCCGTCCTGCGCGTCATGCGCGAGCGCCGCGACATCCGCAACGGCTTCCGCACCGACCCGATCCCGCACGAGGTGCTGCTGCGCGTCCTGGAAGCCGCGCACCACGCGCCCAGCGTGGGCCACTCCCAGCCCTGGGACTTCGTCGTCATCCGCTCGGCCGAGACCCGCCGCACGATGCACGAGCTCGCCCAGCGCCAGCGCGAGGCCTACGCGAAGTCGCTGCCCAAGGGCCGGGCGAAGCAGTTCAAGCAACTCAAGATCGAGGCCATCCTCGACACCCCGGTGAACATCGTCGTCACCGCCGACCCCACCCGCGGCGGCCGCCACACCCTCGGCCGGCACACCCAGCCGCAGATGGCCCCGTACTCCTCGGCCCTCGCCGTCGAGAACCTCTGGCTCGCCGCGCGCGCCGAAGGCCTCGGCGTCGGCTGGGTCAGCTTCTTCGACGAGCGCGAGATGGTCCGCGAGCTCGGCCTGCCGGAGCACCTGGAGGTCGTCGCGTACCTGTGCGTCGGCTACGTCGACGAGTTCCCGGAGGAGCCCGAGCTGGCGCAGGCCGGCTGGTCGCAGCGCCGGCCGCTGGCCTGGGTCGTCCACGAGGAGACGTACGGGCGGCGCGCCCTGCCCGGCGAGGAGCCGCACGACCTGCTCTCGGAAACGGTCGCCAGCATCCGCCCGCTCGACGCGAAGGCGCTGGGCGAGGCGTGGGAGCGCCAGAAGCGCATGACCAAGCCCGCCGGCGCCCTGGGCATGCTCGAAATCATCTCCGCACAGTTGTCCGGCCTCTCCCGGGTCTGCCCGCCGCCGATCCCGGAGCCGGCGGCGGTCGCGATCTTCGCGGGCGACCACGGGGTGCACGCCCAGGGCGTCACGCCGTGGCCCCAGGAGGTCACCACGCAGATGGTGGCCAACTTCCTGGGCGGCGGCGCGGTCTGCAACGCGTTCGCCAACCAGGTCGGCGCCGAGGTCTGCGTGATCGACGTCGGCGTGGCCGGGGACCTCCCCGCCACCCCCGGCCTGCTCCCGCGCAAGGTCCGCCCGGGCACCGCGGACCTCTCCACCGGCCCGGCGATGACCCGCGAGGAGGCGATCGCGGCCATCGAGGTGGGCATCGAGACGGCCCGCGACCTGGTGGCGGCGGGCAACAAGGCACTGCTGACCGGCGAGATGGGCATCGCGAACACGACGGTGTCGGCCGCGCTGATCTCGGTCTTCACGGGCGTCGACCCGGCGGAGGTCACCGGTCGCGGCACGGGCATCAACGACGAGACGCACGCCCGCAAGGTCGAGGTCGTACGCCGCGCACTGGAGCTCCACCAGCCGGACCCGGCGGACCCGATCGGCGTCCTGGCGGCCATCGGCGGCCTGGAGCACGCGGCGATCGTGGGCCTCCTGCTCGGCGGCGCATCCCTGCGCACCCCGGTGATCCTGGACGGCGTGAGCGCGGGCGCGGCGGCCCTGGTGGCCCGGGCCATCGCCCCGGAGTCCCTGTCGGCGTGCATCGCGGGCCACCGCAGCGCGGAGCCGGGCCACGTCGCGGCCCTGAACAAGCTGGGCCTGCGTCCGCTGATCGACCTGGACCTCCGCCTCGGCGAGGGCACGGGCGCGCTGCTGGCCCTCCCGCTGGTCCAGAGCGCGGCCCGCGCGATGCACGAGGTGGCCACCTTCGACGCGGCCGGAGTCACCGAGAAGTAGCCGGGATCAGCCGAGCGGGGCCGGGATCGCCGTGCAGCGGCGGCCTCGGCCCCGCCGGCGTTCGTGGCGCGGGCTCCGTGGCGCGGCCCCGGAACGGGAAGGGGCGGGGGGAAGGCCCCGCGCGGCGGTCCCACCGGTCAGTGCCGGGGGTGGAGCCCCGGGGGCGACGGCGCGGGTCGTATCGTGGACCCGGACACCAAAACCGCACGTCACACTCCGACAGCCGCTCCAGCGCAGCAGCGGCCAGCACACACCGCCGCATCAGGAGCCGCACCGCCATGGCCGAACACCCCGCGTACCCCGTAGGACTCCGCCTCGCCGGCCGCCGCGTCGTCGTCATCGGCGGCGGCCAGGTCGCCCAGCGCCGGCTGCCCGCGCTGATCGCGGCCGGCGCCGACGTCCTCCTCGTCTCGCCCTCCGCCACGCCCTCCGTGGACGCCATGGCCGGTACCGGTGAGATCCGCTGGGAGCGCCGCCGCTACCAGGACGGGGACCTGGACGGTGCCTGGTACGCGCTGATCGCGACCCGGGACCGGGCCGCCAACGACGCCGCCTCCGCCGAGGCCGAGGCCCGCCGGGTCTGGTGCGTGCGCGCCGACGACGCCGAGGCGGCCACCGCCTGGACCCCGGCCACCGGCCGCGTCGAGGGGGTCACCGTCGCCGTCCTCAGCGGCAACGACCCCCGCCGCTCCGCCGCCGTCCGCGACGCCGTCGTCGAGGGGCTGCGCGACGGCTCCCTCACCGCGAACCGCACCCGCACCCCCGGCGTCTCGCTCGTCGGCGGCGGCCCCGGCGACCCCGACCTGATCACCGTCCGCGGGCGCCGCCTCCTCGCCGAGGCCGACGTGGTCATCGCCGACCGGCTCGGCCCCCGCGACCTGCTCGACGAACTCCCGCCGCACGTCGAGGTCATCGACGCCGCGAAGATCCCGTACGGCCGTTTCATGGCCCAGGAGGCCATCAACAACGCCCTGATCGAGCACGCCAAGGCCGGCAAGGCCGTGGTGCGGCTCAAGGGCGGGGACCCGTACGTCTTCGGCCGCGGCATGGAGGAGCTCCAGGCCCTCGCCGAGGCCGGCATCCCCTGCACCGTCGTCCCCGGCATCTCCAGCTCCATCTCGGTGCCCGGCGCCGTCGGCATCCCGGTCACCCACCGCGGTGTGGCGCACGAGTTCACCGTGGTCAGCGGCCACGTCGGCCCCGACGACCCGCGCTCCCTCGTGGACTGGGCCTCCCTCGCCAAGCTCACCGGCACCCTGGTGATCCTGATGGGCGTGGACAAGATCGGCCTGATCGCCGAGGCCCTGGTGCGGCACGGCCGCCCCGCGGGCACCCCGGTCGCGGTCGTCCAGGAGGGCACCACGGCCACCCAGCGCCGCGTGGACGCCACCCTTGCCACCGTCGGCGCGACCGTACGGGAGCAGGAGGTCCGTCCGCCCGCGGTCATCGTGATCGGCGAGGTCGTCAACGTCGGGGCCCCCGCCGCCCCCACCGCCTGAAACATCCGCGGCCCGCACGGCCGTTGGCACCACAACCCGGACAAGGCAGTATCACCCTGTGGCTGATCTCATCACCGTCGAAGACCCCGACGATCCGCGCCTGCGCGACTACACGGGCCTGACCGACGTCGAACTCCGGCGCCGGCGCGAGCCCGCGGAGGGCCTGTTCATCGCCGAGGGCGAGAAGGTCATCAGACGCGCCAAGGACGCCGGGTACGAGATGCGCTCGATGCTGCTCTCCGCCAAGTGGGTCGACGTCATGCGTGACGTCATCGACGAACTCCCGGCCCCGGTCTACGCCGTCACCCCGGAGCTCGCCGAGCGCGTCACCGGCTACCACGTGCACCGGGGCGCCCTCGCCTCGATGCAGCGTAAGCCGCTGCCCGCGGCCGACGAACTGCTCGCGGCGGAGGGGGCGGGCGCGGGCCACCGGATCGCGGTCTTCGAGGGCTTCGTCGACCACGCCAACCTGGGCGCCGCCTTCCGCAGCGCCGCGGCCCTCGGCATCAGCGCGATACTGCTCTCCCCGGACTGCGCGGATCCGCTCTACCGGCGCGCCATCAAGGTCTCCATGGGCTCCGTGTTCTCGGTTCCCTACGCGCGCCTGGACCAGTGGCCCGCCGACCTGGAGAAGGTCCGCGAGGCGGGCTACCGGATCCTTGCCATGACGCCGAGCCCCAAGGCCACGCCGCTGGACCAGGTCCCGCCGGAGCGCTTCGAGCGTTCGGCGATCATGCTCGGCTCCGAGGGGCACGGCCTGTCCACGTACGCGCTGCGCGCCGCCGACGAGTGGGTCCGGATCCCGATGGCGGAGGGCATCGACTCGCTGAACGTGGCCGCGGCCTCCGCGGTGGCCTTCTACGCGACCCGCCCGCCCCAGGCCGCCGCTTCCGCGGAGGTCTAGAACTTCTGGGCGGCGGCGATCCCCAGCGCCACGATCAGCGTGACCACGACGAACACGATCAGCCGCTGCCGCATCAGCCGGGGGTCCGGCCGTGAGGGGCGCCGCCCCGCTCCCGTCGTGCGCGGGGCCTGGCGGCCGCCCGTACGCCCCGCTGTCGGGCGGGAGGACGGGCCGCCCGGGTTCCGCGAGGACGAAGGCCGGGGGGACGAGGGCCGGGAGGACGAGGACCGAGGGTGCCCGCCGCTGTGCGGCCCCTGCCCCTGCCCTTGGCCCTGGCCCTGGTCCGGTCCCTGGGGCGCCGGAGTGCCGCCCGTACGCCGCTCCGTGTGCTGGTCCGCGTACGCGTCGGCCAGCCGCCCCGTCGGCCGCTCGGCGGCCCGTGCGCGCTGCGCCGGAGGGCGTCCGTCGGACAGCCCCTGCGCCTCGCGGGCCGCGATCTCCTTCAGCCGCATCGACAGCTGGAGCGTGCTGGGCCGCTCCTCGGGGTCCTTGGCGAGGCATGCCTGTACGAGCGGGGCCAGCGCGTCCGGGACCCCCACCAGATGCGGCTCCTCGTGCACCACGCGGTACAGCATGACCTCGGAACTGCCGTGCCCGAAGGGCGAATCGGCGGTCGCCGCGTAGGCGAGGGTGGCCCCCAGGGCGAACACGTCGGTCGCCGGGGTGACGGCGGCCCCGCGCACCTGTTCGGGCGCGAGGAATCCGGGGGAGCCGACGGCGGTGCCGACATGGGTGAGGGTGCTCGCACCCGTGGCCCAGGCGATCCCGAAGTCGATGATCCGGGGGCCCTTGGGGGACAGAAGAATGTTCGAGGGCTTGAGATCGCGGTGGACGACCCCCGCCTCGTGCACGGCGACCAGTCCCTCGGAGAGCGCGGCCCCGATCGCGGCGATCTGCGCGGCCGTGAGGGGACCCTCCTCGGCCACCTTGTCGTGCAGGGAAGGGCCGGGCACGTACTGGGTGGCGAACCACGGACGCTCCGCGTCCAGGTCCGCGGCCACCAGGCGTGCGGTGCACCCGCCGCGGATCCGCCGCGCGGCGGACACCTCGCGCGCGAAGCGAGAGCGGAACTCCTGGTCCTCGGCCAGGTCGGGCCGGATCACCTTGAGCGCGACCCGCTGGCCGCGCCGGTCCGATCCCAGGTAGACCACACCCATGCCGCCGGCCCCGAGCCGCCGGTGCAGCCTGAATGATCCGACGACACGCGGGTCCTCGCGCCGGAGCCGCATCATCGCCATGTCCACCCCGCTGACCGGTCGTCCTGTTGACGTGCCACAGCTTACGGACGATCCGCCACGAGCGCTCAGAGGCCGCGCCCTCGCCGGAAGATTCGATGGTCAGTGCGGGGCAACCCACTTGAGGGTTCCTCACCCGCACGGACCCCTGCCCGTAAGGCACTTGCCCGTACGGCCAAACGGCCCTCGGGCCAAGGGGATTGGGCATCCGGCCGGGGTCGTGTGCGGGGCGCCCGGCAGCCGGCGGCGCGTGCGCAGGGCAGGCGTGCGGGGTGATCTCGGGCTTACCCCGTCGGCGGACACACATGCGCGGGGAGTGACGGAAGTGAGCGAACTCACCACCCTCCGGTCATCCCCTCCGGGATGACCCTCACACCGGGGGGCCGGTCTCCACCCAGGGGAGTACACGCACGGCGGCCCGTCATCCTCCTGGAGGCCTGCCAAGGGGTACGAGGGCAGGACGCCAGGGGACTTCGCCGCGCCTAGTGTTGAAGACAAGCGGCGGGTGGAGCACTCGTCCCCCGAGGTCACAAGCCCGCCGCTGCCAACCGACAGGGAGAGGACCATGGCGGACATCGCACGGCACGGACGCAAGGCATTCGCGTTCAACGGCCATGAGTCCGGCACGCGCCATCCACTGGTGGCCGCGGCCATGGTGCTCCCCCTGGCCGCCCTCCTGCTCTTCCTCTTCGGAGGATTCGACCAGGTGGCGGCACAGGCGTCGTCCGTGGGCGTGATGCTGGGGCGCTGAGCGGCGCCCCGGGTCCGGGAGAGCGGCCCGGACCGGGACATCGGCCCGTCGAACCCCGTGGGGACGGGGGCGCGACGGACGGCAGGTGAAGGGTGCTGCCCGTACGACTGGGGAGTCGGACGGGCAGCACCCTTTTTCATGCCCTCCCGCACCGCCGTCCACGGCTTCATGCGGCCGCGCGGTTCCGTAACCTGCTTCCGAGACGCCAGTGACGGGAGCCGTGGAACCGCGATGAACCAGGAGCCACTGCCCGCAGCCCTCGCGGCGTACGCCGGCGCGGGGGAGCGGGGCGCCCCGTACGAGCTGCTCGCCGAGCGCGAGGACGGCACGGTCGTGCGCTGCGGCGAGATCGTGGCCAAGGCGCACGCCGGGGACAGCGACCGCGCGGGCCTCGCCGTACGGATGCGGATCGCCGCGGACGAGGCGCTGGCCGGGGTGCTGCTGGCCCCGCTGCGCCCCGAGGTCGGCTACCTCGGGGGCCGGCCCGTGTCCCTCTGGCCGTACGGGGCCCCGGTCGACCCGGAGCGTCCCGAGGACGCCCCCTGGGAGGCGGCCGGGCGGCTGCTGGCGGCCCTGCACCAGGTGCCCGTGCACCGGCTGCCCGGACCGGTCCCCCCGATGCGCGGCCCGGCCAAGCTCGCCCGCGCCCTGCGCCGTCTGTCCCGGGCCACGGCCGCCGGCGCGGTCGGTGGCCGAGACGGTGTCCGAAGCCCCGAGGGCGCCCGGAGTCCCGCCGGGGCGCGGTCCGGGGCCGCGCTCGTGCCCGGCCCCGCCGAGGGCCGGTCCGCCGGCGACCTCGTACGGGCGGCGGCGCGGACCCTGCCCGCCTGGGTGCGCGGGGAGGCCCCGGCTCCCCGGGGCGGGGCCCTGTGCCACGGGGACCTGCACCTGGGGCAGTTGGTGCGGGGGCCCGGCCCCGACGGGGGCTGGCGCCTCATCGACGTGGACGACCTCGGCATCGGGACCCCCGCCTGGGATCTGGCCCGGCCCGCGGCCTGGTACGCCGCCGGGCTGCTCGACACCGGAGCCTGGGTCCGCTTCCTCGACTCCTACCGCGCCGCCGGCGGCCCCGCGGCCGGGCCGCCCGGCTCCGACCCCTGGCCGGAACTGGACCTCGCCGCCCGGGCCCTGACCGTGCAGACCGCCGCCCTCGCCCTGGCCAAATCAGCCGAAAGCCGACGCCGACTCGAAGACGTGGAACGGCTGATGGTGGAATCCTGCGCCCGGATTGCCTCCCTCCCGCCCGACTTGGAGGCGCTGGCTCCGTCGTAGGGTGAGCTTCACGCCACCGGGCATGCATCCGGTGTCGAAGCAGACGGCGAGGAGTTGATCCGGTCATGCAGTGTCCGAAGTGTCACGCGATGATGCACACCTACACCCGCAACGGTGTCCAGATCGAGCAGTGCAGCAACTGCCGCGGCATCTTCCTCGACTACGGCGAGCTGGAGGCGCTGACCCGCCTGGAGTCCCAGTACACCGGCGGCCAGTACGGCCAGGTCCCGCCGCCCGCCGCGCCCCCGGCCCCCTACCCGGCCGCGCACGCCCCGGCGCCCGCCTGGGGCGCCCCGCACCACGGCGGCCACGGCCACGGTCACCACGGCCACCACAAGGGCGGCTTCGGCCGGATGCTCTTCTCCTCCTGAGCCGCCCCGGCAACGCGGAAGCCCCGGCCGTGAGAACGGCCGGGGCTTCCGGAGGTGGTGCGCGATACTGGGATTGAACCAGTGACCTCTTCCGTGTCAGGGAAGCGCTCTCCCGCTGAGCTAATCGCGCGGGACCGCGGTGCGAAACCGCAGTTCAAGCAGGTGGTGCGTGTACTGCGTGCGCGATACTGGGATTGAACCAGTGACCTCTTCCGTGTCAGGGAAGCGCTCTCCCGCTGAGCTAATCGCGCGGGGATCCTTGCGGATCAGTGGACGATACTGGGATTGAACCAGTGACCTCTTCCGTGTCAGGGAAGCGCTCTCCCGCTGAGCTAATCGTCCTTGGAGGTGGAGACGGGATTTGAACCCGTGTAGACGGCTTTGCAGGCCGTTGCCTCGCCTCTCGGCCACTCCACCATGGAGCCGCAGGGATTCTCGGGAAGATCCCCCACTTCGAGCGGACGACGAGACTCGAACTCGCGACATCCACCTTGGCAAGGTGGTGCTCTACCAACTGAGCTACGTCCGCAGGTCACCGCGTTCGCTCCGGGTTTTACCCCTTCGCTCCCTGGCGACGTGTTGAACTCTAGCGGATTCCCGGGCCAGCTCAAAAACGCGTTTCCGCAGCGTGCTGCCGCTCGATCACCACCGGTCACCCGGCGGTCACCTCACCGGCGCCGCGGCGCCACCGGTCATAGACTCGCAGCCGTGCACGACCTGCTTCCCCTGGCCCGCTTCGGCGGCCTCCTCGCGACCGACCTCCGAGACGTCACCAGCGACCCCTGCGCCCTCGACTCGACGGGCTTCTGGGCGGTCGCCGCGGACTTCGAGGGCCGGCTGGTCTGCGCCCGCTTCGGCGACATACGCCCCGACCCCGTCCCGCCGCCCGTCCCGGGGGCCTGGCGCGGCCCCGCCGCCGACCAGTGGTCCTCCTCCCTCGACCGCGCGGCCTACACGGCCGGCGTACGCCGCATCCGCGAGCACATCGCCGCCGGCGAGGTCTACCAGGCCAACCTCTGCCGCGTGATGTCCGCGCCGCTGCCCGACCCCGACCGCGCCGACGTCGACGCCCTCACGGCGCTGCTCGCCCGCGGCAACCCGGCCCCGTACGCAGGAACGATTCGGCTCCCGGCCCACGGCGTCGAGATCGCCACCGCCTCCCCGGAGCTCTACCTGCGCCGGGTCGGCCGCCACGTGGAGTCCGGGCCCATCAAGGGCACCGGCCGCACGGCCGCCGACCTCCTGCCCAAGGACCACGCCGAAAACGTCATGATCGTGGACCTCGTGCGCAACGATCTCGGCCGGGTCTGCGCCACGGGCTCCGTCACCGTCCCCGAACTGTGCGCCGTCGAGGAGCACCCGGGCCTGGTCCACCTCGTCTCCACCGTCAGCGGCGAACTCGCCGACGGCGCCGGCTGGCCCGAGCTGCTCGCCGCGACCTTCCCGCCCGGCTCCGTCACGGGCGCCCCCAAGTCCTCCGCGCTGCGGATCATCGAGGCCCTGGAGACCGCCCCCCGGGGTCCCTACTGCGGGGGCATCGGCTGGGTCGACGCCGACCGCGGCACCGCCGAGCTGGCCGTCGGCATCCGCACCTTCTGGATCGACCGCAGCCGCCCGGGCGGCCCGAGCCTGCACTTCGGCACCGGCGCCGGGATCACCTGGGGCTCCGACCCCGACCGCGAATGGGCCGAGACGGAGCTGAAGGCCGCCCGGTTGCTCAGGGTAGCGTCGGGAACCCATGAGGTGACCGGCACCCCTGGGTGAGCGGAGGTAACGTACGGTGAGGATCTGGCTCGACGGCGCGCTGCGGAACGCCGACAGCGCACAGGTGTCCGTATTCGACCACGGGCTGACCGTGGGCGACGGGGTGTTCGAGACGGTGAAGGCGGAGAGCGGCACGGCGTTCGCGCTCACCCGCCACGTGGACCGGCTGACCCGCTCCGCCCGCGGCCTCGGACTGCCGGACCCCGATCCGGACGAGGTGCGCCGGGCCTGCGCGGCCGTCCTGGAGGCCAATCCGCTGCCGCTCGCCCGCATGCGCATCACGTACACCGCGGGCGTGTCCCCGCTCGGCTCCGACCGCGGCGACGCCGGCCCCACCCTCGTCGTCGCCGTGGCCGAGGAGACCCGCCGGGCCGACGCCACCGCCGTGATCACCGTGCCCTGGGTCCGCAACGAGCGCTCCGCCGTGGCCGGCCTGAAGACCACCTCGTACGCCGAGAACGTCGTCGCGCTGGCCGCCGCCCACCGGGCCGGGGCCTCCGAGGCCCTGTTCGCGAACACGGTCGGCCGGCTCTGCGAGGGCACCGGCTCCAACGTGTTCGTCGTCCTCGACGGAGTGCTGTACACCCCGCCGCTCGCCTCCGGCTGCCTCGCCGGCATCACCCGGGCCCTCGTCGTGGACTGGGCCGGGGCCAAGGAGGCGGACCTGCCCTTCGAGGTGCTTGAGCAGGCGGAGGAGATCTTCCTGACCTCCACGCTGCGCGATGTGCAGGCCGTCCACCGGATCGACGGGCGGCCCGTGGCCGGCGCCGCGCCGGGGCCCGTCACCGCCGAGGCGATGCGGATCTTCGAAGCGCGGGCCGGCGCGGACCTGGACCCCTGAGACGACCGATCCGATCCGCCCGCTTAATGGCTGTCGCAGGGGGCCGCAGGGCGGGTAGAACTCGATTGATGACCACCACCCTGCGGCCGAGCGGGCCGCTTCAGCAGAGCACCGGGGGCGCGAGGTCGCGCCCGTACGAGATCCGGGTCAACAGCAGGCGCGTCGGCGCACTGCTGCTCGCCTGTGACACGCCCTTCGGGCCGACCGTCGGCGAGATACGCGACCTCACCGTCGACGAGCCCGACCGGGGGCGCGGCCGTGCCACGGTCGGGGCGCTCGCGGCCGAGGAGGTGCTGCGCGGCTGGGGCTGCCGCCGCGTCCGGGTCTCCGTGCCCGCGGCGTCGGCGGGCGGCCTGCGGATGGCTCAGGCGCTCGGGTACGCCGAGTACAGCCGGAACATGGCCAAGGACCTCCCGGCGGAGCCTCCCGTGCTTCGCGCGGGGGTCGTCGGCCGCCCCATGACGGAGGCCGAGTACGAGGTCTGGCTCGTCGCGGCGATCGAGGGCTACGCGGCCGACTGGAGCAGCCGCGGGATGCCGGAGGAGGCCGCGCGCGCGAAGTCGGTGGCCGACCACGAGCGTGCCCTGCCCCACGGACTGGCGACCGAGGGCGCCACCCTCTCCGTCCTGGAGGCGGACGGCGTCCCCGTCGGCCACGTGTGGTCGGCGCCGAACGGGGAGGGCGCGTACGTCTTCGACGTCGCCGTCGCCGAGGAGCACCGCGGCCGGGGCCACGGGCGCGACCTGATGCTGCTGGCCGAGCGCTCGGCTCTGGCCGGGGGCCACCGTGTCCTCGGGCTCCAGGTCTTCGCGGGCAACACCCCGGCCCTGCGGCTGTACGAGTCCCTCGGCTACCGGGCGACGGACGTCAACTACGCCAAGGACCTGCTCTAGGGAGTGTCGTCAAAGTGGCGTCGGCCGCCCGAAAGGGCGGGGCCGGCGGGGTCTGGTGCGTGCGATCGCAAGGCGGAGGAGGGAATCGACGCGGAGCGTCGGTGACCGACGACAACGCGGCGAGCGTGCGTGCCAGACCCCGCCGGCCAGACGGGACTTTGACGACACGACCTAGGCCTGTCCGGCGGATCAGGGCCGGGTGGGCCCGGGGGTGTCTACGCGTCGGCGGCGGCCAGCAGGCGGTCCGCGATCGCCTCGATGCGGGCGCGCAGGCCCTCCTGGCTCTTGCCGCCGTCGAGGCGCTCGCCGTCGATGACGTACGTCGGGGTGCCGGTCACGCCGATCGCCTTGCCCTCGGCCTGGTCGGCGTCGACGATCAGGATGTGCCGGCCGTCGATCAGTGCGGTGTCGAAATCCTCGGCGTCGAGGCCGAGTTCACGCGCCACGTCCAGCAGCACGGCCTCGCCGCGCTCGCCGAGCTCCGCCGTGCGGGCCAGTACGGCCTCCACGTACGGCCAGGCCTGGCCCTGCTCCGCGGCCTCCTCCGCGGCCTGCGCGGCGGCGAAGGCGTGCTTGTGCTTCTCCAGCGGGAAGTGGCGCAGCCGGATGTCCAGCCGGTCGCCGTAGCGGGCCCGCAGGGCGCGTACGTCGTCCAGGGCTCGGTGGCAGTCCGGGCACTGGAGTTCGCACCAGACGTCGAGGATCACGGAATCGGTCATGGGCCCAGTGTCCCAGCCGCCGGGCGCCACCATCGAAACGCACCCCCTGAGGAGGAGGCGCGACCCCGAGATCTCCCGGAGATCGGCGCCGGATCAGCTCGGGCCATGGCCGCTGCGGCGGTGCCCGGTGCAGGATGGAAGGGACGGATCGACCACCCCTGGAGGACCGCATGCTGGCCGAGACCATATGTTCCGCGGTGTCCGCGGCCGGCCTGGGCATCGCCGCCGTGACCGCGTACCGCAAGCGCTTCCTCGCCGCCACGCGCATCGCGGCGTACGCGCTGGTGCCGGTCGCCCTGGTGCTGACGGGCTTCGTGGAGTGGGTGTCCGGGATGGTTTTCAAGCCGTCCGTCTGGCTGGGCTTCGGGCTGCTCGGGCTCTCCTGGGTGCTGTTCATGACCACGCGCGCCATCGAGCGGCGCGGCCTCGGGGCGGGGGAGAAGCCCGTCAGGGCGGCCAAGCCCTCGAAGGCCGCCAAGGCGGCCAAGGGGAGCCCCGTGCGGGAGGCGGTGGCCCCGGCCGCATCCGCCCCCTCGCCGGGTCGGGGCGCCTCTGCGCAGCCGGCGCCCCGCCAGACGCCCGCCACTCCTGCGGACGATTTCTCCGACATCGAAGCGATTCTGAAGAAGCACGGCATCTGAGCCGGGGGAGCGGTATCCCGGCAAGCCTGACTAGAAGAGGTGAACTCCCGCGTAAAGGCTGGCGTGTTGGGGGCCGGTGAAGCGCGCCCTGCGCGATCATCGGCCCGACATGCTCGACACATCGCAGGGCGACCCGCCGGTTCCCGCACCGGCCCCGGTCCCCGCCCCCGTCGCCGAGGAGCCGCGAGGCTGCCTCTTCGCGCTCTCCCAGCCGCCCCTGATGATCTTCCTAGGGGTGATCGGCACCCTGTTGCTGCTCGCCGCCGTGCACGACCTCTTCCTGCTGTGAGCCGAGGGGGGAGTCCTGCGAGTCCTGCCGTGCATGCTGCTGCGCGCCGGGCTCCGAGGGGCCCGCGTCGGCCTCCTTGCGCCGGGCCCGGTACGCCGCCACGTGCAGCCGGTTCCCGCAGGTCCGGCTGTCGCAGTAGCGCCGCGAGCGGTTCCGGGACAGGTCCACGAAGGCCCGCCGGCAGTCCGGGGCCTCGCAGCGGAGCAGCCGCTCCTGCTCCCCGGAGACCACGATGAAGGCCAGCGCCATGCCGCCGTCGGCCGCGAGGTGGTCGCCCAGCGAGGCGCCCGGCGCGAAGTAGTGGACGTGCCAGTCGTAGCCGTCGTGGTCGGTCAGCTGCGGGGTGGTGCCGGCGGTCGCCACCAGCTCGTTGATCAGTCCGGCCGCGATCCGAGGGTTGGACGCCCCGAAGACCTGGGCGAACTTGCCGCGGACGGTGCGTACGCCGGCGAGGTCGCGTACGCCGAGCTCGCCGATGTCGCTGATCTTGTATTCGCGTACGAATTCACGCAGAGAGCCGACGTCCGCCAGGCCGTCGGGCTGCTCCGCCTCGGCCGTGGTGTTCACCAGCGCGACGACGACGTCGAGCGCGCGACGGGTGTCGTGGGGAATCTGCACGGGGGTCGCTCCCTGGGGGCCGGGCCTGCGGCGACGGACCAGTGCCGCCGCTGGGGGCCGACTCTAGCCGTGCCCGGGCGGAACCGGGAGGGACCTCAGTGGCGAACACGTCACCAGGGGTGAGGCCGACCGTGCCACGCACACCGGCGCCGCCCGCGCGGACGGCTTCCGCGAGAACAGCGCCGGCACTGCCGTATGAGGTTTTCGTCCAGCCCGCACCGTCGCCCCGAGTCGGACGGTGCGGAGTGGCCCCCGGCGCGTGCCGGGAGGTGCTCCCTGAGGGCCTGGCTCAGCTTTCGGCCAGGATGTGGGAGAGCTCCTTGTCGAGGTCGAAGTGCCGGTGTTCGGTCCCGGGTGGAACCGCGGCGTCCGTCCGCTTGAGGAACGATTCGAGTGCGCGGGCGGGTGCTTCGAGCAGTGCTTCTCCCTCCGGTGAGCTCAGGGCGATGCAGACGACGCCCTGACCGTGGCTGCGGGACGGCCAGACGCGGACGTCTCCGGTTCCGGTGGGCCGGTGGAGGCCCTCAGCGAGGAGGTCTCGGGCGAAAACCCACTCGACCGTCTCCTCGGCGCCGGTGTGGAAGGTGGCGTGCACGGCGTAGGGATCGGCCGTGTCATACCGCAGGCCCGCCGGGACAGGCAGTGAGGACTCGCTCGACACAACGAGGCGCAGGTGCAGCTCGCAGCTGACCGTGGTGTTCATAAGCGCCAGGGCCTTTCGCTCAGTGTGCGCTCGGGGATTCGCACGTCGGCGAAATCGACATGCCACCTACGGTGCCGTTGTAAACCCCTCTGACCGTTTTGCGGACCTCTGGGTCCCTCGGACGGCGGATCCAAAGCGTCATTCACGTGTGCTTCCGGCTCCGGTAGATTCGGGCTCATGAATACGGGGAGTGACCGCGGGACCCAAGGGTCCGCAGCCGAGTCCGGAGTCGAGTCCGCAGCCGACGGCACGACTCAGCAGACCACGGGAGAAGCGCAGCACGTATCGAAGGCTCCCGCCTTCATCAAGTCGCGCCGCAGCCTGCACCTGAGCTGGCAGGTCGGCGTCTTCGTCGTCGGCCTCGCCGTCATCGGCGCGGGCGTGGCCATGCTCGTCCTGCCCGGCCCCGGCTGGGTCGCGATCTTCGCGGGCCTGGCGATCTGGGCCACCGAGTTCGCCTGGGCCCACCTGGTGCTGCGCTGGACCAAGCGCAAGGTGACCGAGGCCGCGCAGAAGGCGCTGGACCCGAAGGTCCGCCGCCGCAACCTCATCCTGACCGGTGTCGGGCTCGTGATCGCGGGCGCGCTGATCGGCTTCTACCTGTGGAAGTACGGGCTCACCCTGCCCTGGAACCTCAAGGACCAGTGATGGTCGGGAACCACCGCTGACATGGGGTAATGTTTGCGGTGCGTCCGGGCGATTAGCTCAGTGGGAGAGCACTTCGTTCACACCGAAGGGGTCACTGGTTCGAACCCAGTATCGCCCACCCGGACCAAGGGCCCGGAGACTTTCACAGTCTCCGGGCCCTTGGCGTTTCCCGCTCCCGCCGCTACCTCAGCCGGCCGAGGGCCGCCCGCAGCCGGCGCGCGTCCCGCAGCCGCTTCTCGTACGTCGCGCCGGCCACCAGGAGGAGCAGCCCGGCCAGTGCCGGCGGCAGCCAGCGCGGCAGCGCGTCGACGACCTGGACCACGTACGGGGCCAGCTCGTGCAGGGCCACCGCCGCGAGCGTGGCGCCGCCGAGCAGCAGCGGGGCCTGGAGCCGCCGGTGCGCGCCGAGCAGGGTCACCGCCAGCGCCGCCAGGCCCAGCAGCAGCGGCCGCAGCCAGTGCGGATCGCCCCAGGCGGCGAGCAGGCTCGGCAGCAGGGTCGCGCCCAGCCCCGGCCCGTACGCCGTCCACGAGGACGCCCGGGCGTCCCGGCGGCGGCGTACGAAGCCCACCGCCAGCGCGGGCAGCGTCACCGGCAGCGCGTACGCCTCCGGGACCTGCACCCCCGACGCCGACAGGCGGATCCACGTGGCCGCCACGAACAGGGTCCCGGCCGCCCAGCCGAGCCCGCGCCGCTCCGCCCGTACCGCCGCGCCCGCGCAGACCACCCCGGCCAGCGCGCACACCAGCGCCGCCCGGGCCGGCTCCCAGGGCCAGGCCGCGAGGAGCAGGGCCGCCGCGCCGGCCACGCCCGCCGCGATCTCCGCCGGGAGCCGTACCCGGCCCAGCCTCGGGCCGGCCGCCGCCACCGCCGCCGGGACCGCCAGCAGCGGCAGCGCCCACCACGACGCCGCGAGCCCCCACAGCGCCCCCAGCGCCGCCGCCACGCCCGCCGCGTATCCGACGGCCAGCACCGCCGCGCCGGCCCGTACGGGCAGCGCAGCGGGCCGCCGAGCCGCCCCCGCCGCGCAGCCCGCACCCAGCAGTCCGAAGACCGCGAAAGTGGCGGTACGGCCGTCCAGCGCGGCCACCGACAGGTTCAGCGCCCCCAGCGCCGCGCACACCGCGGCCGCGTACCCCGGACCGCGCCC
This sequence comes from Streptomyces sp. NPDC059355, assembly GCF_042752335.1. Taxonomy (NCBI): domain Bacteria; kingdom Bacillati; phylum Actinomycetota; class Actinomycetes; order Kitasatosporales; family Streptomycetaceae; genus Streptomyces; species Streptomyces sp. NPDC059355. The sequence continues at coordinate 279,816 of NZ_JBHYXN010000003.1, forward strand.
GAGCCGCAGCGCGCACACCCCGGCCGCCGCCGTCACCGCCAGCTGGGCCGCGATCACCGCCGCCACCGGCAGCCCGCACAGCAGCGGCGCCGTGAACAGCCCCGCCCAGCCGAGCACCACCGCGAGCACTCCCGGCTCCGGACGCGGCAGCACCCGGGCCAGCCACCCGGCCGCCCCCGCCGCCACCAGCAGGGTGACCGCGGCCGCCGCACCCGGCCCGTACGCCTCCCGGGACGGGGTCGTCGCCGCCCACACCTCGCCCAGCACCACGACCCGGAACCCCAGCGAGCCGATCGCGGGCAGCAGCGCAGACAGCGCGGCCAGGGCGGCCACCCCCGCCCCGGCCCGGGTCAGGCCGCGCCGCACAGCTGCCGGGAGCCCGGTCGCCCGTACCGCCGCCAGCAGCGGCAGGGCGAGCAGCAGGAACACCGCCACGGCCCAGTCCGGCGCCAGGGCCGGCCGCACCGTGCCGCCGAGCGCCGCCACCCCCGCGAGGGCGCCGACGGCCGAAGCAGCCATCGCCGAGGGCTCCCGCCAGGCCACCCCGACGCCCAGCGCCGCGCACGCCGCCAGCAGCAGGGCCGGACCGGCCGCCGCGCCAGCCGAACCCGCCTGCGCCATCTGCGACAGCCCGCTCAGCAGCGCCCCCGCCCCCAGGACGGCCGCGCTCACCGCCGCCGGGCCGGACACCGCGGCCCGCGCCCGGACCCCGGGCACCAGCAGGACGAGCGCCGCGTCCAGCGCCGCCGTCGCCAGCAGTGCCCAGCCGGTCCCCACCGGCCCCGCCGCCGCGGCCACCGCCGCCAGCGGCAGCGGGAGCTGCGCCGTCAGCACCGCCGCGGGCAGCGGGATCGCCGGCCCCGGCAGCACCCGTGCGTACCCGGCCCACAGCGCGGCCAGCACGGCCGCCGCCCCCGCCGCGTACGCCGTGCCGTCGGTGCCGGGCGTGGCCACCGCGTACACCGCGTACGCGTCCAGCACCGTCAGCAGCAGCCCCACCGCCGCCACCGACTCGGCGGTCGACCGCAGCCCGCGGCGCAGCAGCAGCGCGGGCGCGCCGAGTGCCGCGGCCGTCACCACGGCCAGCACCGCGCCCCGCCCGGCGATCCCCAGGGAGCCCCAGCTGACCAGGGTGAACGCCAGCGCGGCCACCGCGAGCAGCACCGCGCCCAGCGTGAGGAGCACGTTCTGCGCACCGGGGCCCGAGGTCTCGTTCGGGCGGGCGGGGGGAACCGGCGCGTGCGCCGCCCAGCCGTTCGGCGCGGGCACGGGCACCGACAGCCGCAGCCGCAGCAGCCAGTCCCGCCTGGCCAGCAAGTACGTCCGCCGGGCGTCGAGTTGGGCCAGCTCCCGGTCGATGAGCGCCAGCTCGTGGTCGGGTGGCAGGGGTGTGCCGTGTGGTGGTGGAGTCGCCATGCTCCGGAGTGTGGCGCCCGTCACGCCGTCAGGACATGGGTGCGCGTACTCAGATCCGCGCTGAGTACGCGGGGGTGGGACGGGAGCAGGACGGGAGTGCGGGGGAGCGCGGCCCCTGTGTCCACGGACGAGTGGATGCGGCGGAGCGGGCCCCGCGCCCGGCCCCGCCGGTCCAGACTGGGGCCATGGACCGCAGCCGCCTGGACCGCTGGAACCGCTACCGCTTCCGCAGCGTGTGGGACCTGGACGCCCCGCCCGCGCGGGTCTACTCCGTACTGGAGCGGACCGGCGACTACCCGCGCTGGTGGCCGCAGGTCCGCGCGGTCGAGCAGCTCGAAGGGCACAGCGGCGCCCTGCTCATCCGCTCCGTCCTCCCCTACGAGATCCGGATGACCGCCACCGAACTGCTCCGCGATCCCGGCCGCGGCCTCCTGGAGGCGGCCCTGCACGGGGACATCGAGGGCTGGGCGCGGTGGACCGTACGGGCCCGCCGGGGAGCGGGCGGGCGCGGGACACGGGCCCTGTACGAGCAGGAGGTCGAAGTCCGCAGCCCCCTGCTGCGGCGCCTCGCGGTGCCGGTGCGGCCCGCGTTCCGGCTCAACCACGCCCTGATGATGCGGGCCGGACGGCACGCGCTGGAGGCCCGGCTGGCCGCCCCGCCGGAAGCGGTTTGAACCAGACCCCGTGCCTCTTGTATTGTTCAACCCGTTCCCGGGCGATTAGCTCAGCGGGAGAGCACTTCGTTCACACCGAAGGGGTCACTGGTTCGATCCCAGTATCGCCCACCGGGTCAGGCCGGTCCGTCTCACGACGGACCGGCCTTCCGCATGTCCGGGGCCCGTTGCGGCCGCCGGCCTACGCCGCCGCCGGCATCTCCGGCCGCAGTGGCCAGTGCGGGTCCACCGCCTCCGGCGTCCCCTGCCGCGCGAACCACGCCTGCAGCCCGCGCGCCTGCGCCGCGTGCCACACCGCCTGGAGCGTGTGCAGCTCCGCCGGCGTCAGCCGCTCCAGCCGCGCCGCGAACCGGCGGCCCACCGCCCGTACGACCTCCAGCGAGGCCAGCGCGTCCGCCGCCGCGTCATGCGCGTCCTCCAGCTCTATCCCGTAGTGCGCGCACAGGTCCGTCAGGGTCCGGCGGCCCTTGCGGTACCGGTCCAGGTGCTTGTCCAGCACCCGGGGGTCCAGCACCGTCATCGGCCGGTTGTCCAGGTACCGGGCCAGCGTCGACGCCCGGTGCCGGCGCAACTCCCGGTCCAGCAGCGTCAGGTCGAACGGCGCGTTCATCACCACCACCGGCCGGCCCGCCACCAGCTGCTCGCCGAGCGCACGGGCTATCTCCTCGACGACGGGCGCCGGCCACCGCCCGTTGCGCTGCAGGTGCTCATCGGTCAGACCGTGCACTTCCGTGGCCCCCGGAGGCACCGGAATGCCGGGGTTGACCAGCCAACGGGTGGAGCGGACCCGGCCGCCCGCACACTCCTGCACGATGAGAGCGGCGGACACGATCCGGTCCTGCTCCACGTCCACCCCGGTCGTCTCCGTGTCGAATGCGGCCAGCGGCCCCTCATACCAGCGCGTCATGGCGAACTCCTCGTTCCCGATCGGCAGTCGGGGCGCCCCCGGGCACCGCCGCCTCGGAACGTGCCACCCCTGCCCGCATCGGTGATACCCGGCCTGTTTGCGCCGTACGCCGTTTGCGGACCTTCCGCTGCGGAGACAACTTCCCTGGGGGACCGCACACATGACCGGTCGTCACCCCACCCACCACACCACCCTCATTCGGCAGAGCCCGGAAGGCATGGGGAGCCGGCCATGGCGCTCACGCAGCCCGAACCGGGCGGGATGCTGCAGGGGCGGACCGGTCCGCGCACCGACGAGGACCGGGCCGGACCGCTGCGCGGCTCGCTCGCCACCACCGCCTGCATGGAAACCCTCCAGGTGGCATACCTGCACGCCGTCGCCGCCGCGGCCGGCTGCTCGCTCTCCCAGCCCTTTCCGGACAACGGCATCGACTGGCAGGTCAACCACGGCGCGCCCGAACACGTCGTCGACGACGAGGTCACCATCAAGGTGCAGCTGAAGGCGACCTACCAGACCGCGCCCAGCCCGGCGGGACCCACCTTCGCCTTCACCCTCGACAACGACCACCTGGTGAAGCTGGCCCGCACCCCGGTCGCCGTCCACAAGATCCTCGTCGTGATGCTCGTCCCGCGAGAGCGCGACCAGTGGCTCGCCGCCGGCCACGACCGGCTCGACCTGCGGCACTGCTGCTACTGGACCAACCTCGCCGGGCACCCCGTGACCGGCCGGCGCCGGACCACCGTACGGATCCCGACCACGCGGATCTTCGACGACCGGGCGCTGTGCGAGATCATGACCCGGGTCGGGTCGGGAGGGACACCTTGATGCACTGGCACTCACCGAACCTGGAACCGCTGACGTCCCCGTCGGAGTACGGGGACTTCTCCGACTCCGGGACCCCCGACCCCGCGCACGTCGACCCGGCCGTGCTGGGGGCCCTGCTGCACCGGCACGGCTGGCAGCGCCGGGGCGGGGCCGCGGGACGGTACGGGCGCTGGACGCCGCCCGCCCCGCACGGGACGGCCGGCGGGGGGAACAGCCTCCTCGTCCCGGAGAGCCGGGCCTTCCCCGACTGCTCCGACCTGCTGGAGGAGGCGCTGACCGCCCTCTCGCGCAGCGCGCTGCCGTCCGCGCGGGAGGTGCTGTACGGGCTGAGCGTGCCCAGTGACGAGATCCGCTGGGAGCGGCGGATACCGGATGGCCCCGGGGGGCCGTACGGACCCCGGGGCGCGGCGGCGTGGACCGTGCAGGAGCAGCTCCGCTCGGCCGCGCGGCAGCTCCTGCTGGCCGGGGCCCTCGCGGAGCGGGCCAGGGCCGGGTACTACGGCGCCCGCCACCGCGGCCAGGCCGAACGCGCCCTGGACGGGGTGCTGGTCGGGCCGGCCCCCGGCGGGCGCGTGCTCACGGCGTACGTCCCGGTGGACGGCGGGCGGGGCACCATGACGCGGCTGCACCACGCCCTGCACGCGGCCCGGGAGGCCGTGGACTACCGGCGGGCCACCGGCGGCATGGAGGCCTTCGACGCGGCGGTCGAGGCCGGGGTCAGCCGGGAGCTGGCGGACGCGCTGATCGCGCTGGTGCGGGGCTCCGAGGGGGCCGCGATCGCACTGGCCTGGGCTCCGGCGGCGGGGGTTCCGGCGGGGTGCGCGGCCCGGCCGGAGCCGGTGGAGTTCTCGCCCGGGGACCTGCCGGTGCTCCGGGAGGCGGCCGCGCGCTACACGCGCGACGAACCGGCGGTGCCCGTGCGGGTGGCCGGGGCGGTGGTCCGGATGCGGCGCTCGGCACCCGGCGGCGGGGGCACGATCCGGCTGCGGGTGCTGGCGGGGGCGGAGGTGCCTTACGTACGGGCGGTGCTGGACGAGGAGGCGTACCGGGTGGCGGGGCACGCGCACCTCGTGGGCGTGCCGATCCGGGTGAGCGGGCGGCTGCAGCGCCGGGGCGGGTTCCGGCGGCTCACGGACGCCACCGACGTGAGCCCGGTCCCGCTGGACGAGGTCGAGCGGGACCGCCTGATGAAGTCCCTGGACGAATCCCTGGACCCGGCGGACGCCCTGCCCTCGGACGAGGAGGGGGGCACCCTCTAGGGGAACCAGCCGGGGTTGCGTCCGTGCAGGTCGATCAGGGCGGGGACGCATCCCGTCAGGCAATTGCGCAGCGAGGTGGTGCCGGACTCCACGAGCGTCAGCCTGCGGCCCCCGTAGTCGGCGGTCGTGGTGACGTAGACGACGTCCTCGCTGATTCCCGCCTGGTCGGTGACGGTCACCACGCGGTCCTCCTTGGTCGAGACGGCCAGGGAGAGGTGTCCGAGCCGGGAGTACGGGATCCTGAGGAGTCCCTCGGAGCCCAGTACGCACAGATGGCTGTCGGTGAACACCACGTTGCGGGTCCTGCCGGTGGTGGCGTGCCCGATCAGCCGTTCCCCCGGGGCCATCTCGCACCGGTTCGCCAGCCGGCGCAGATTCCAGCCCGGACGCCCCGTGCGGGCGAGCGGAACGTCCCGGAGCATCAGGACCAGGCGCAGCGCCTCCACCCAGCGGTCGGAGCCGGCTGCCACGGCAACGGCCTCGTCCAGAGGCACGCTGACCCGGACGGGGACGGCCGGTGCCGCGGGTGTGCGGGCGTCCTGCGCCGGCTCCGGGGGCCGGGGGGCCCTGTTGCGTACGAAGGGGTAGGCGCCGGCGCCCGTCTTGCTGCACTCCTCGGGGAGGGGGAGGCCGGCTCCCCTCATCCGGCGGCGGACCTCCGGGTAGAGGTCCGTCAGGCCCAGCACCGGTCCGGCCCCGGGGACGCCGTCGCCCATGACGGCCAGCAGGAACCCGGTGAACGCGCTGTACGGCTGTTCCTTGGGCGCCATGGACCGCCGGTCCGCCGGAGCCGAGGAGAGCGAGTACACGCCCGGGTCCGACAGCTCCTCGGCGATCAGGCGGGACTCCGAACTCATCAGGCCGGCATGTCCCCGTCCGCTGTAGCAGCAGTCCAGGATCACGATCTTGACTCTGGCGTGGGACTTCCTGATCAGATCCGCCACGTAGAAGTACGACAGGCTGGTCCAGTCCTTGCCGGAGTGGCTCGCCGTGAGACCGAGCTGGAACGCGCCGTCGGCGGCGACCAGCCCGTGGCCGCTGTAGTAGACGAGCAGCGCCTCCTCGGCCTCCTCGGCGGCCTCCCAGACCGGCCGCATGATGTCCTCGGGCTCCCGGGGATCGTCCACCGTCCGCACGTCCCAGGGCGTGAGACCGCCCGCCGCCTCCTCGGTGAGGACCTTCGCGAGGGCCCGGACATTGCGGCGGGAGTGCGGGATCGGAGTGAGGTCCCCCGAGGCGTAGCCGGCGGTGCCGATCAGCACGGCGCGGGCGGACCCCGAAGAGGCGGCGGCCGGGAGGCCCGGGAGGGCGGGGCCGTTCACCGGCCGTCCAGCTCGCGCACGATGCGCAGGGCCGCCTCCTCCGGGTCGTCGAGCCGCGCGGCATCGATCTCGACCGTCTTCCTCCCGCTGGTCACCCGGACGCGCACGTTCCTGCGCCGCATGCCGGCCCAGGTGCCCAGGGAGGCCGCGACCGCGGGCAGGACGCCCTGCGGTTCGAGCAGCAGGTGCAGGGCCTCGGTCACGGGACCCATCTCACCGCCCTGGTCCGGCGCCCGCAGAGCGGTGACGGTGACCCCCCGGAGCTCCTGGTCCTGCCGCAGCCACTGTTCCAGCCGGCGCAGTTCCTCGCCCGTCCCGTCGCCGACCAGGCCCACCCGCACGTCCATGGAGTCCCCCTGAGGATGCTCAACTCGCAGGCCGCACATGCTAGTCACGCGGGGCGGGGCCGATGGCGCGATCGCCGCAAGAGACCGCCTGCGGGTGAGCGGTCCGGACCGCGAGCCGGCTCCGCACACGGTCACCGCCGTGCCCGGACGGCTCCGCCTGCGGATATCCGTTTAGCGGCCGGGCCGCTCGGCTCGGTACGATTCAGGCGCGCAGTGTTCGCTCGCGCACCCCCAGGGTCAGGAGAGACCGGTGTCAGACGTCCGTGTGATCATCCAACGCGATTCCGAGCGGGACGAGCGCGTGGTGGCCACGGGCACTACGGCGGCCGAGCTCTTCGCCGGCGAGCGCGCCATCGTCGCCGCGCGCGTCGCGGGCGAGCTGAAGGACCTCTCGTACGAGGTGAAGGACGGCGAGACCGTCGAGCCGGTGGAGATCTCCTCCGAGGACGGCCTGAACATCCTGCGCCACTCGACCGCGCACGTCATGGCGCAGGCCGTGCAGGAGCTCTTCCCCGAGGCCAAGCTGGGCATCGGCCCGCCGGTCCGGGACGGCTTCTACTACGACTTCGACGTGGCCCGGCCCTTCACCCCGGAGGACCTGAAGGCCGTCGAGAAGAAGATGCAGGAGATCCAGAAGCGCGGCCAGCGCTTCGCCCGCCGCGTCGTCACCGACGAGGCGGCCCGCGAGGAGCTCGCCGACGAGCCGTACAAGCTGGAGCTCATCGGCATCAAGGGCTCCGCGTCCACCGACGACGGGGCGAACGTCGAGGTGGGCGGCGGCGAGCTGACCATCTACGACAACCTGGACGCGAAGACCGGCGAGCTGTGCTGGGAGGACCTCTGCCGCGGTCCCCACCTGCCCACCACCCGCAACATCCCGGCGTTCAAGCTGATGCGCAACGCGGCGGCCTACTGGCGCGGCAGCGAGAAGAACCCGATGCTCCAGCGCATCTACGGCACCGCCTGGCCCTCGAAGGAGGAGCTGAAGGCCCACCTCGACTTCCTCGCCGAGGCCGAGAAGCGCGACCACCGCAAGCTCGGCAACGAGCTGGACCTCTTCTCCGTCCCCGACGAGATCGGCTCCGGCCTCGCCGTCTTCCACCCGCGCGGCGGCATCATCCGCCGGACCATGGAGGACTACTCCCGCCGCCGGCACGAGGAGGAGGGCTACGAGTTCGTCTACTCCCCGCACGCCACCAAGGGCGCGCTCTTCGAGAAGAGCGGCCACCTGGACTGGTACGCGGAGGGCATGTACCCCCCCATGCAGCTCGACGGTGGTACCGACTACTACCTCAAGCCCATGAACTGCCCGATGCACAACCTGATCTTCGACGCGCGCGGCCGCTCGTACCGTGAGCTCCCGCTGCGCCTGTTCGAGTTCGGCACCGTGTACCGGTACGAGAAGTCGGGCGTCGTGCACGGCCTGACCCGCGCCCGCGGGTTCACCCAGGACGACGCGCACATCTACTGCACCCGCGAGCAGATGGCCGTGGAGCTCGACCGCACCCTCACCTTCGTGCTGAACCTGCTCCGCGACTACGGTCTGACCGACTTCTACCTGGAGCTGTCGACCAAGGACCCGGAGAAGTTCGTCGGCTCGGACGAGGCCTGGGAAGAGGCCACCGCCGTCCTCCAGCAGGTCGCCGAGAAGCAGGGCCTCCCGCTGACCCCCGACCCGGGCGGCGCGGCCTTCTACGGCCCGAAGATCTCCGTCCAGGCGCGCGACGCCATCGGCCGCACCTGGCAGATGTCGACCGTGCAGCTCGACTTCAACCTGCCGGAGCGGTTCAACCTGGAGTACACCGCCCCCGACGGCTCCCGCCAGCGCCCGGTCATGATCCACCGTGCGCTGTTCGGCTCCATCGAGCGGTTCTTCGCCGTGCTGCTGGAGCACTACGCGGGCGCCATGCCGCCGTGGCTGGCCCCGGTCCAGGCGGTCGGCATCCCGATCGGTGACGGGCACGTGGAGTACCTGCAGGAGTTCGCCGCCGAGGCGAAGAAGAAGGGCCTGCGGGTCGAGGTCGACGCCTCCTCCGACCGGATGCAGAAGAAGATCCGCAACCACCAGAAGCTCAAGGTCCCGTTCATGATCATCGTCGGTGACGAGGACATGGCCGCGGGCACCGTCTCCTTCCGCTACCGCGACGGTTCGCAGGAGAACGGCATCGCCAAGGACGAGGCCCTGGCCAAGCTGGCCAAGGTCGTCGAGGACCGCGTCCAGGTCTGACCGGCGTCATCGGCTCAGTGAGGGGCTCCCGGGGAAGATTCGTCCCCCGGGGGTCCCTCTTCGTCGTCCCGGCGGAAGATCTGGATCAGCCAGGACGAGAAGGAACCCGTGACCGCTCCCAGCAGACCCAGACCGAACATCATCAAGGTGGTCGCGATCAGCCGCCCCGACACGGTCACGGGGGCCACGTCTCCGTAGCCGACCGTCGTCAGCGTCTGGACCACGCACCACACCGAGTCCCCGAACGTCTGGATCGGGGACTGCGGGTCCCGCCGCTCGGAGTCGTAGAGGCCCAGCGAGCCGGAGAAGCCGAGCAGCAGCGACGAGAGGCCGGCGTACGTGATCACGCGCGGGTACAGGCTCCGGTGCGGGCGGTCCCGCCTCTTGGCCATGACCGCGTCGTGGACCTTGACCATGCGCAGCGCCCGCAGTGTCGGCAGGATGACGATCACGGTGTCCAGCCAGTGGCGGCGGACGAACCGCAGCGGCCGCTGGCGGCTCAGGACCAGCCGCACCGCGTAGTCCACGATGAAGCAGAGCCAGGTCAGTACGACGGTGATCGCGGCGATGTCGCGCCAGAGGGAGTGGGCGTGGGCGAGCACGCGGACCGCGTACCCGGCGAGGAACACGAGCGAGAGGTAGAAGAGCGGGATCTCGGTACGGCGCTCCCAGGCGACGTCGGGGGTCTCGGCTTCAACGTGCATGGGCCCAGCATCGCGGCCGGAGTGGCGGTCCCTCCCCCGGCGACACGCCCGTCAGGGGCAAGGTCATATGCTGCATCCCATGACGACTGAGCCGGAGCAGCAGATCGGTGTGGGCACGCAGGACGCGTTCCAGCGTCTGTGGACGCCCCACCGGATGGCGTACATCCAGGGGGAGAACAAGCCGACCGGTCCGGAGGCCGGGGACGGCTGTCCCTTCTGCGGGATCCCGGAGATGTCCGATCAGGACGGCCTGGTCGTGGCCCGGGGCAAGCACGTCTACGCCGTGCTGAACCTGTACCCGTACAACGGCGGCCACCTCATGGTGGTCCCGTACCGGCACGTCGCCGATTACACGGAGCTCGACGCCGCCGAGACGGCCGAGCTGGCCGACCTCACGAAGCGGGCGATGGTCGCGCTGCGCAAGGCGTCCGGGGCGCACGGGTTCAACATCGGCATGAACCAGGGCGCGGCCGCCGGGGCCGGCATCGCGGCGCACCTGCACCAGCACATCGTGCCCCGCTGGGGCGGGGACACGAACTTCATGCCGGTCGTCGGCCACACGAAGGTCCTGCCCCAACTCCTCGCGGACACCCGCCAGATGCTCGCCGACGCCTGGCCCAACGACTAGTCGTGATCCGCCGGAAGGCCCTGGCCCGACCGGGGGACCCCGGGGCCGGTCCGCGGCCCCGGGGCGTACCGTCTAGGCGTCGTACGCGTCCGCCTTGCGCGGGGCGGCGTCCTGGACGAGCCCGCTGACGATCATCGAGCGGTTGCTGAAGCGGTCGATGTCGGCGCCGTTCTCCTCCAGCACCCGCAGCGCCGCCGCGTGCACCGCCCGCAGGACCGGGGTCGCGGCGCGCAGGGCGTCGTCGGCCATGAAGCGGTGGCGCCAGGGCTGGCCCGCCCAGACGTGCCGCAGGCCGAAGGGCTCCGGCAGGACCAGCTTGCCGCCGAAGAACTCGAGGATCGGCGGGAACCAGGTCAGCGGGGCGCGGACGGCGAGGCGGACCACCTCCTGGGCGTCCACCAGCGGCAGGGGCCGCTCGACGGTCTCCCAGAACCGGATGGACTTCGGCACCTCGACCTTCGGGGCGGCCGACTTGCTGGTGAACAGGCCGTGCACCGGACCGAGCGCGTGGCCGGTCACCTCGACGCGCAGCGTCTTGTACAGCACGGTGACCGTCACCAGCATGGTGATCACCAACTGGCCGTCCCAGAGCGGGTACTGGATGCCGAGGTAGTGCCGGTTGCCGCCGCTGAACTGCTGCTCGTTGCAGATCCGGGTGATCTCGTGCGGCTTGACGAGGAAGGTGTCCACGTCGGCGCCGGTGGGGCGCGCCACCTCCCCGGCGCCTTCGCCGACCGGGGTGACGATCCAGTGCTGGATCGAGGCGGGCGGCAGGCCGCCGGTGTGCAGCGGGCCGCGCTCCAGCTTGCGCAGTTCGGTGTCGACCGCGCGTATGACGTCCCAGCTGCGGAACGGGTGGATCTCCATGCCCTCGGTCTTGGGCACGAGCTCCTCGGCCATCTGCCAGCTGCCCCAGCGGGTGCCCATGCCGAGGATGCCCTTGGGGCCGGCGTAGAAGACGGAGTTGCTGCGGTCCTCGGCCGTGAGCTTGGCGAGCGAGTGCCTCAGGTCCTCCCGGGCCTTCTCGTCGGGGTTGCCGGGCACCGCCTCCGGGATCTTGGCGCCGATGCCGCTGCCGGCCAGCAGTCCATCCCAGCGGGAGCGCAGGTCGGCGGCGGTGGCCTCGCAGATCCGGCGGGCGAGGAGCCAGCCCACGGCGGGGGCGATGATCATGCCGCGCAGGTAGAGGCCGAGGAAGCCGGTGAACGGCAGCCGGAACATGAGTACGGCCGCCACGACGGCCACGCCCACGAGCAGCAGCGTGCCCATCCAGGACGAGCGCTTGCCGTCGCCCTTGGCCAGCGTCTTGCGGAGCTGGAACAGGCCCAGCCACAGCAGGAGGCCGGGCAGGAAGACCACGCCGGCGACGAGCATGATCAGGCGCAGCCTGCGGTCGCGCTCCTTGCGGATGCGGGAGGCGGCCAGGCAGTGCTCGACGACGGTCTGCGGGTCGAGGCCGAAGGACTGGATGAGGGGTTTGCGGCCCGCGCCGAGGGTGCGGGCCTCGACGGCGCGGCAGAAGGCTTCGCCCAGGCTGGGCTCGAAGAGCGAGATCTTCGGGGGTTTGATCGTGGACTTGTGGTACTCGTTGTCGGCCTTGGCGATGTCGGACAGCTTGCTGTCCGCACCGCCGTCCCGGTACGCGGCCGACGCGAGGGCGTTGGTCGCCGCGGTCTGGCCGCCGCCCCCCTGGAGGGGTACCTGCGCCCCGGGCCTGAAGTCGAATCCGTCGTCCGCCACCGTTGCCCCCATCGCTGTGCGTTGTGCTCTTTTGCCGCGCAGATGAGCCTATCGGCGTATCTCTTCCCATGGTCATGGGACAGGGAAATGCCGCCCACCGCAAGCGGCTTGGGTGGGCGGCTCCCGGGATTCCCCTGGCGCTATGTCAATCAGGTTCCCTTCTCGGCCTGTTCTCGCACCTTGTCGGCGATCTGGGGCGGCATGGGCTCGTGGCGGGCGTAGGCGCGGGTGAACCTGCCGGTGCCGTGCGACACCGAGCGCAGTTCCACGGCGTACCGGCCGATCTCGATCTCGGGGATCTCGGCGCGCACCTGCGTGCGGCCGGCGCCGGCCTGTTCGGTGCCCACGACGCGGCCGCGGCGGCCGGCGAGATCGCTCATGACGGGGCCGACGTACTCGTCGGGGACGAGGACGGCCAGCTCGGCGACGGGTTCGAGGAGGTGGATGCGCGCCTCGGCGGCGGCCTCGCGCAGCGCGAGCGCTCCGGCGGTCTGGAAGGCGGCGTCGGAGGAGTCCACCGAGTGCGCCTTGCCGTCGAGCAGGGTGATGCGCACGTCGACCAGCGGATAGCCGGCCGCGACCCCGCGGGCGGCCTGGGTGCGTACGCCCTTCTCGACGGACGGGATGAACTGGCGGGGCACGGCGCCGCCGACGACCTTGTCGACGAACTCGATGCCGCTGCCCGGCGGGAGCGGCTCCACCTCGATCTCGCAGATGGCGAACTGGCCGTGTCCGCCGGACTGTTTGACGTGCCGGCCGCGGCCCGCGGCCTTGGCGCCGAAGGTCTCGCGCAGGCTCACCTTGTGCGGGACGGGGTCGACCTGGACCCCGTAGCGGGTGCGCAGCCGTTCGAGGGCCACGTCCTGGTGGGCCTCGCCGAGGCACCACAGGACGACCTGGTGGGTGTCCGGGTTCTGCTCCAGCCGCATCGTGGGGTCCTCGGCGACGAGCCGGGCCAGGCCCTGGGAGAGCTTGTCCTCGTCGGCCTTGCTGTGGGCGGCGATGGCGAGGGGGAGCAGCGGGTCGGGCATCGTCCAGGGCTCCATGAGCAGGGGCCGGTCCTTGGCCGAGAGGGTGTCGCCGGTCTCGGCCCGGGTGAGTTTGGCCACGCAGGCGAGGTCCCCGGCGATGACCTGGGTGAGGGTGCGCTGCTGCTTGCCGAAGGGGGAGGTGAGGGTGCCGATCCGCTCGTCGACGTCGTGGTCCTCGTGCCCCCGGTCGGAGAGGCCGTGGCCGCTGACGTGCACGGTCTCCTCGGGGCGCAGGGTGCCGGAGAAGACGCGGACGAGGGAGACGCGCCCGACGTAGGGGTCGGAGGAGGTTTTGACGACCTCGGCGACGAGGGGCCCGTCCGGATCGCAGGTGACGGCCGGGCGGTCGGCGCCGTCCGGGGTGGTGACGGGTACGGCGGCCCGCTCCAGGGGGGTGGGGAAGCCGCCGGTGATCAGTTCCAGGAGTTCGACCGTGCCGAGGCCCTGGCGGGCGCCGTCGGCGGCGGGGGCGGCCATCAGGACGGGGTGGAAGGTGCCGCGGGCGACGGCCCGCTCCAGGTCGTCGACGAGGGTCTTGAAATCGATGTCCTCGCCGCCGAGGTAGCGGTCCATGAGGCTCTCGTCCTCGCTCTCCGCGATGATCCCCTCGATCAGGCGGGAGCGGGCGTCGGAGATGAGGGCGAGCTCGGCGGGCTCGGGGTCGCGCTCCACGCGCTCCCCGGAGGTGTAGTCGTACACGCGCCGTGAGAGCAGGCCGAGGAGGCCGGCGACCGGGGTGTGCCCGTCGGGGCCGGGAGGCCCGTACAGGGGCAGGTAGAGCGGGATGACGGCGTCGGGGTCCTCGGCTGCGAAGTTCTCGCCGCAGACGGTGGTCATCTGCGCGTAGTCGGCGCGGGCTGCCTCCAGATGGGTGACGACGATGGCGCGGGGCATGCCGACGGCCGCGCACTCGTCCCAGACCATGCGGGTGGCGCCGTCGATGCCGTCGGAGGAGGAGACGACGAAAAGGGCCGCGTCCGCGGCGCGCAGACCGGCCCTGAGTTCGCCGACGAAATCGGCGTATCCGGGGGTGTCCAAGATATTGATCTTGATGCCGGCCCATTCGACCGGGACGAGGGACAGCTGTACGGACCGCTGCTGCCGGTGCTCGATCTCGTCGTAGTCGGAGACGGCGGTGCCGTCCTCGACGCGCCCGGCCCGGTTGACGGCGCCCGCCGTCAGGGCGAGGGCCTCGACCAGCGTGGTCTTGCCGGCTCCGCTGTGGCCGACCAGCACGACGTTGCGGAGCGACGACGGGCGGTCGGCCGTCGGTGCCCTGCCGGCGGCTCCGGCTTGGTGTGATGTGGCTCCCATGATGCTCGTGCCTCCCGGTGTGACGGTGAGGAGGTTGAATCGGGGTCCTTCGAGCTTTGCACCGGCGTCACACTGCGTCCATACGTAGTACCCGGCACTGTCCGGAGCGTGACGCGGGCATGGACCGTCGATTGCCCGGCCCGAACCGGTGGGTGCGCGGCGCCGGGCGCCCGGGGCGCTGGCTACGATGGGCCAGCCGGTGGCCGATGTGGCCGTGCGGCCCAGCGACCCTCTGGGAAGACCATGCTGAACAAGTACGCGCGTGCCTTCTTCACGCGTGTTCTCACGCCATTCGCCGCGTTCCTCCTCCGGCGGGGGGTGAGCCCGGACGCGGTCACCCTGATCGGCACGGCCGGAGTGGTGGCGGGAGCGCTGGTCTTCTTCCCCCGGGGCGAGTTCTTCTGGGGCACGATCACCATCACCCTCTTCGTGTTCTCCGACCTGGTGGACGGGAACATGGCCCGCCAGGCCGGCGTCTCCAGCCGCTGGGGCGCCTTCCTCGACTCCACGCTCGACCGGGTGGCCGACGCGGCGATCTTCGGGGGCCTCGCGCTCTGGTACGCGGGCAACGGGAACGACAACGCGCTGTGCGCAGTGGCCATCTTCTGCCTGGCCAGCGGCCAGGTGGTCTCGTACACGAAGGCCCGCGGCGAGTCGATCGGGCTGCCGGTCGCCGTCAACGGGCTCATCGAGCGCGCCGAGCGGCTGGTGATCTCGCTGGTCGCGGCCGGCCTGTCCGGGCTGCAGACCTTCGGGGTGCCCTCGTGGATCGGGGTGCTGCTCCCGATCGCGCTGTGGGTCGTCGCCGTGGGCTCGCTGGTCACGC
This sequence comes from Streptomyces sp. NPDC059355, assembly GCF_042752335.1. NCBI lineage: Bacteria > Bacillati > Actinomycetota > Actinomycetes > Kitasatosporales > Streptomycetaceae > Streptomyces > Streptomyces sp. NPDC059355. The sequence goes on from NZ_JBHYXN010000003.1 coordinate 295,036, forward strand.
TGATCCAGCGGGTGGTCACCGTACGCCGCGAGGCGGCGGAGGCCGACGCGGCGGCCGCCGTGGCCGAGGGAGGCGCGGCCTGATGGCCGGGCGGGTGCAGGACAAGCTGGTCGACGAGCTGTACGGGCTCGGCTGGGCCGGGGTGAAGAGGCTGCCGGAGCCGGCCGCGGTGGCCCTCGGACGCCGCATCGCCGACTTCGCGTGGAAGCGGCGCGGCAAGAGCGTGCTGCGGCTGGAGTCGAATCTGGCCCGGGTGGTGCCCGACGCCGGTCCCGAGCGGCTGCGCGAGCTGTCCCAGGCGGGCATGCGCTCGTACATGCGGTACTGGATGGAATCCTTCCGGCTGCCGACCATGGACCCGAAGCGCTTCGGCACCGATGTCGAGTTCAAGGACGAGCACCTGCTGCGCGAGGCCCTCGACTCCGGGCGCGGGGTCGTCGTGGCCCTGCCGCACCTCGCCAACTGGGACCTCGCCGGGGCCTGGGCCATCGGCCACATGAAGGCGCCGTTCACCACGGTCGCCGAGCGGCTGAAGCCCGAGAGCCTCTACGACCGGTTCGTCGCCTACCGCGAGAGCCTGGGCATGGAGGTCCTGCCGCACAGCGGTGGCGCCGCCTTCGGCACCCTGGCCCGCAGGCTGCGCTCCGGCGGCCTGGTCTGCCTGGTCGCGGACCGCGACCTGTCGGCCTCCGGGGTCGAGGTGGACTTCTTCGGCTCCACGGCCCGCATGCCGGCCGGACCGGCACTGCTGGCCCAGCAGACCGGTGCAGTGCTGCTCCCGGCGACCCTGCACTACGGCGACACACCGAAGATGTACGGCCGGATCCATCCCGAGGTCGAGGTGCCGAAGGCCGGGAACCGGACCGAGAAGACCACCGCCATGACCCAGGCGCTGGCGGACGCCTTCGCCCAGGGGATCGCCGAACACCCGGAGGACTGGCACATGCTGCAGCGGCTGTGGCTGGACGACCTGGAGGAGCGCACGCAGTGAAGATCGGCATCGTGTGCCCTTACTCCTGGGACGTACCGGGCGGCGTCCAGTTCCACATCCGCGACCTCGCCGAGCACCTGATCCGCCTCGGCCACGAGGTGTCGGTGCTGGCCCCGGCGGACGACGAGACGCCGCTGCCGCCGTACGTGGTCTCGGCCGGGCGGGCGGTGCCGGTGCCGTACAACGGGTCGGTGGCCCGGCTGAACTTCGGCTTCCTGTCGGCGGCGCGGGTGCGGCGCTGGCTGCACGACGGCGTCTTCGACGTGATCCACATCCACGAGCCGGCGTCGCCCTCGCTGGGACTGCTGTCCTGCTGGGCGGCGCAGGGGCCGATCGTGGCCACCTTCCACACCTCGAACCCGCGCTCGCGCGCCATGATCGCCGCCTACCCGATCCTCCAGCCGGCCCTGGAGAAGATCAGCGCCCGGATCGCGGTGAGCGAGTACGCGCGCCGCACGCTCGTGGAGCACCTGGGCGGGGACGCGGTCGTGATCCCCAACGGGGTCGACGTGGACTTCTTCGCCAAGGCCGAGGCGAATCCCGACTGGTCCGGGCAGACCCTCGGCTTCATCGGCCGGATCGACGAGCCCCGCAAGGGCCTGCCGGTCCTGATGGCGGCCTTCCCCAAGATCGTGGAGGCCTGCCCCGACGTACGGCTCCTCGTGGCGGGCCGCGGTGACGAGGAGGAGGCCGTGGCCTCCCTGCCCGCCGGACTGCGCACGCGGGTGGAGTTCCTCGGCATGGTCTCGGACGAGGACAAGGCGCGGCTGCTGCGCAGCGTCGACGTGTACGTGGCCCCGAACACGGGCGGCGAGAGCTTCGGCATCATCCTGGTCGAGGCCCTCTCGGCGGGAGCCGCGGTGCTGGCCTCCGACCTGGACGCGTTCGCCCAGGTCCTGGACCAGGGGGCGGCGGGGGAGCTGTTCGCCAACGAGGACGCCGACGCGCTGGCCGCGGGCGCCGTGGCCCTGCTGCGCGACCCGGAGCGGCGCGCGGAACTGAGCGCCCGCGGCTCCGCGCACGTACGCCGCTTCGACTGGTCGACGGTCGGGGCGGACATCCTCGCGGTCTACGAGACGGTGACGGACGGGGCGGCGGCGGTGGCCACGGACGAGCGCGTCCGGCTGCGCACCCGCCTGGGCCTGACCCGGGACCCGTCCTGACGCCCGACCCGGAATCCGTCCCGGCCCGCGTCAGGGGGTAATGTCGCGGGCCGTGATCGAAACCCTTGTCTGGACCGCCCTGGCGCTCGGCGTCATCGGGGTCTACCTCAGCTGGACCGCCGGACGGCTGGACCGGCTGCACTCGCGGATGGACGCCGCCCGCGCCGCCCTCGACGCGCAGCTCGTCCGGCGCGCCTCGGTGGTGCTCGAAGTGGCCACCTCCGGAGTGCTCGACCCTGCTTCCTCGATCGTCCTGTACGAGGCCGCCCACGGCGCCCGCCAGGCCGAGGAGGAGCACCGCGAGGTCGCCGAGAGCGAGCTCAGCCAGGCGCTGCGCGCGGTGTTCGCGGACGCCGCCCAGGTGGACCTGCTCAAGGCCGCCCCCGGCGGCGAGGCAGCCGCCGAGGAGCTGGCCGCGGCGGTCCGCCGGGTGCCCATGGCGCGCCGCTTCCACAACGACGCCGTACGGGCCGCCCGTGCGCTGCGCCGGCACCGCAAGGTCCGCTGGTTCCGGCTGGCCGGCCACGCCCCGTTCCCGCTCGCCTTCGAAATGGACGACGAGCCTCCGGTGGATCTCGCCGACCGGCCGTAGCGGAACCCGCCGGCCCCACTTGTACCCAAAGGCCAAGTTGAAAGGAGCCACCGGCTCCCCATTGGCCCTTGCGGTGGACTGGTCGGGGACGGTTTGCTCGGCGCAGTAGAACCGCAGCACCCGTCTTCCCTTCGAGTGAGGTCAATCCGTGAGCACGCTTCCCTCCACCCCGCAGTCCGCTGAGTCCGCGATCGGCACCTCCCGCGTCAAGCGCGGCATGGCCGAGCAGCTCAAGGGCGGCGTGATCATGGACGTGGTCAACGCCGAGCAGGCGAAGATCGCCGAGGACGCCGGCGCCGTGGCCGTCATGGCCCTGGAGCGGGTCCCCGCCGACATCCGCAAGGACGGCGGCGTCGCGCGCATGTCGGACCCGAACATGATCGAAGAGATCATCGAGGCCGTCTCCATCCCCGTCATGGCCAAGTCCCGCATCGGCCACTTCGTCGAGGCCCAGGTCCTGCAGTCCCTCGGCGTCGACTACATCGACGAGTCCGAGGTCCTCACCCCGGCCGACGAGGTCAACCACTCCGACAAGTGGGCGTTCACCACCCCCTTCGTCTGCGGTGCCACCAACCTGGGCGAGGCCCTGCGCCGCATCGCCGAGGGCGCGGCCATGATCCGCTCGAAGGGCGAGGCCGGCACGGGCAACGTCGTCGAGGCCGTCCGCCACCTGCGCCAGATCAAGAACGAGATCGCCCGCCTGCGCGGCTACGACAACAACGAGCTGTTCGCCGCCGCCAAGGAGCTGCGCGCCCCGTACGAGCTCGTCAAGGAGGTCGCCGAGCTCGGCAAGCTCCCGGTCGTGCTGTTCTCCGCCGGTGGCGTCGCCACCCCGGCCGACGCCGCGCTCATGCGCCAGCTCGGCGCCGAGGGCGTCTTCGTCGGCTCCGGCATCTTCAAGTCCGGCGACCCGGCCAAGCGCGCCGCCGCCATCGTGAAGGCCACCACCTTCTACGACGACCCGAAGATCATCGCGGACGCCTCCCGCAACCTGGGCGAGGCCATGGTCGGCATCAACTGCGACACCCTCCCCGAGGCCGAGCGCTACGCCAACCGCGGCTGGTAGTCACCATGACCAACCCCGTTATCGGTGTCCTGGCCCTCCAGGGCGATGTACGGGAGCACCTGATCGCCCTGGCCGCGGCGGACGCCGTGGCCAGGCCGGTCCGGCGTCCCGAGGAGCTCGCCGAGATCGACGCCCTGGTGATCCCCGGCGGCGAGTCCACGACGATGTCGAAGCTCGCCGTCCTGTTCGGCATGCTGGAGCCGCTGCGCGAGCGCGTGCGGGCCGGCATGCCGGTCTACGGCACCTGCGCCGGCATGATCATGCTCGCCGACAAGCTGCTCGACGGCCGTGACGACCAGGAGACCCTGGGCGGCATCGACATGATCGTGCGCCGCAACGCCTTCGGCCGGCAGAACGAGTCCTTCGAGGCGAAGATCGACTTCGCGGGGATAGAGGGAGGCCCCGTCGAGGGCGTCTTCATCCGCGCCCCGTGGGTCGAGTCGGTCGGCGCCGCAGCCGAGGTGCTCGCCACGTACGACGGCCACACGGTCGCCGTGCGCCAGGGCAACGTCCTCGCCACCTCGTTCCACCCCGAGCTGACCGGAGATGACCGGGTCCACGCGTACTTCGTCGACATGGTGCGCGCGGGGCTGTAAACAGGTCCCGGTAGGATCTGAGGTGCACACTGTTGGTTACGCGAAGGAGACAGGCGGATGTCCGGCCACTCTAAATGGGCTACGACGAAGCACAAGAAGGCCGTGATCGATGCCAAGCGCGGCAAGCTCTTCGCGAAGCTGATCAAGAACATCGAGGTCGCGGCGCGCATGGGCGGCGCCGACATCGACGGCAACCCGACCCTCTTCGACGCCATCCAGAAGGCCAAGAAGAGCTCGGTCCCGAACAAGAACATCGACTCCGCGGTCAAGCGCGGCGGTGGTCTCGAGGCCGGCGGCGCCGACTACGAGACGATCATGTACGAAGGCTACGGCCCGAACGGTGTCGCGGTGCTCATCGAGTGCCTCACCGACAACCGCAACCGCGCCGCGTCCGACGTCCGCGTCGCCATGACCCGCAACGGCGGTTCGATGGCCGACCCGGGCTCGGTCTCGTACCTGTTCAACCGCAAGGGTGTCGTCCTGCTGCCCAAGGGCGAGCTCTCCGAGGACGACGTCCTGGAGACGGTGCTCGAGGCGGGTGCCGAAGAGGTCAACGACCTCGGCGACAGCTTCGAGATCATCAGCGAGGCCACCGACATGGTCGCGGTCCGCACCGCGCTCCAGCAGGCGGGCATCGACTACGACTCGGCCGACTCCAACTTCCTGCCGACCATGCGGGTCGAGCTGGACGAGGAGGGCGCGCGCAAGATCTTCAAGCTGATCGACGCGCTGGAGGACAGTGACGACGTGCAGAACGTCTTCGCCAACTTCGACGTCTCCGACGAGGTCATGGAGAAGGTCGACGCCTGATCGGGCATCAGCGGCGGGCCGGCGGGGACACACCCCGCC
>NZ_JBHYXN010000004.1:0-78783 GCF_042752335.1 Streptomyces sp. NPDC059355
CCACCGGAACCCTCCAGATCACCGCAACCGCCACCGACTCCACCACAACCACCGCCACCACCACCTTCCCCCTCACCACCCACTGGTTCTGACCGACAGCCGGGGGAGGCGACGCCCGTCAGTACACGTCGCGGGCGTACCGCTTCTCGGCGGAGAGCTGCTTCAGGTACGCGGCGGCCTCGTCCTCGGTCAGGCCGCCGTGGGCCACGGCGATGTCGCGCAGCGCCCGGTCCACGTCCTTGGCCATCCGGCTCGCGTCCCCGCACACGTAGAAGTGGGCGCCCTCCTGGAGCCAGGACCACAACTGGGCCCCCTGTTCGCGCATCCGGTCCTGGACGTAGACCTTGGCCCGCTGGTCGCGGGAGAAGGCCAGGTCCAGACGGCTGAGCGTGCCGTGCCGGTGCAGTTCCTCCAGCTCCTCGCGGTAGTAGAAGTCGGTGGCCCGGCGCTGCTCGCCGAAGAACAGCCAGTTTCCGCCGTGGTGGCCGAGGGCGCGGCGGTGTTCCAGGAAGGCCATGAAGGGGGCGATCCCGGTCCCCGGGCCGACCATCACGGCCGGTGTCTCGGGACGTGCGGGCGGGCGGAAGTGCGCGGAGCGCTGGACGAACAGCGGCACGGGGCTGCCCGGTTCGGCGTCGGCGAGGAAGGCGGAGGCCACCCCTTTGCGGGGGTGGCGGCGCGGACCTTCGTAGCGCAGCACCGAGACGGTCAGGCTGACCTCGCGCGGGTCGACGAGAGGGCTGGAGGATATGGAGTAGAGGCGCGGCTGGAGCCGTTTGAGGCGCTCGGCCCACTCCTGCGCGCCGAGCCGGACCGGGAACTCGGCCAGGATGTCGACGGGTTGGCGCCCCCAGGTCCAGCGGGCGAGGCCGTCCTTGTTGTCGGGGCGCGTCAACTGCCGGAGCCTGCGGTCGCCGGTGTGCTCGGTGATGAACCGCAGCAGGTCGGGCGTGACACGGGTGATGTCCAGGTGCCGGTGCAGCGCCCGGGCGAAGGGCATGGGCCGGTCGTGGCCGGGTACGGCGACCTCGGCGTCCGCCGCCAGGCCGGTGGCGGCCAGCCATTCCGCCACCAGATCGGGGCAGTTGACCGGCTGGACGCCGAGGCGTCGCCCGCCTCGTACGCCGGGCCGTCCTCGCCGAGGTCGAAGGTGAACCGCCGGACCTCTTTGGTGGCGCCGGCCAGGCTCAGCAGCCGGTTGCCGGACAGCCGGGCGGTGTGCCGGGCGGCCGCCCGGCCCGGGGCGCCGGAGGTCCGGGGCGGCTCGGCGGTCACAGGCGGCTCGGCGGGCGCGGGCGGTTCGGCGGCCCCCGCGACCGGGCCGCCCGCCGCCAGGGCGCTGCGCACCTGCTCCAGCCACCGGCCGGCGGGCTCCTCGTAATCGGGCTCGCAGTCCACGCGCGGCAGCAGGCGCAGCGCCCCGAGTTCCTCGAGGCGCCCGTCGAGCCGCCGGCCGTGGCCGCAGAAGGCGTCGTACGAGGAGTCCCCGAGGGCGAGCACCGCATACCGGACGTCCTCCAGCCGGGGCGCGTCGGCCGCGCTGAGCGCCTCCCAGAACCCGGCTCCGTTGTCGGGGGCGTCGCCGTCGCCGAAGGTGCTGGTGACGACCAGCAGATCCGTGCCGGGGGTGAGCGAGGCGGGGAGCCGGTCGGCCATGCCGTGCACGGCTGCCGCGCGGCCGTCCTCGGCCAGCGCGGCGCCGACGGTGGCGGCGAGCTCCTCGGCGTTCCCCGTCTGAGAGGCCCACAGGACCAGCGTCTGCCGGGTCGGCGTGCCCGGATCGCAGGAGTCCGGCTGCGGAGCGGAGGGCGGCGCGACCGAGGGCGCGAACGAGGGCATCGCGGCGAGGGCCGTCGCGGTACGGGAGTACGTCCCGGCGAGCACCCCGTCGACCCAGAGCGAGTGCCCGTCCTCGAAGGGGGCGCCGAGGGGAAGCAGCGGGACGTCCGTACCGGGCGGGGTGGAGGCGAGCCCGGCGAGGAATCCGGCGAGGTACTGGCGCTCCCGGTCGGACAGGGCGGGCGGCGTGTGCCCCTCCAGCCCGAAGAGGGAGGTCAGGGCGGGGACCGCGGTCGCCGGCCGGACGGTCACGGGGTGCATCAGCGTCGTGGTCGTACGGCCCTGGCCGGCCACCTCGTCCGACGCCCCGCCTGACGCCCCGCCGGTCCCGCCCGAGGCTGCCGCGGTTCCCGTGGCCGTGGCGGTCACGGGAACCGGCACCCGCGTCCTGGCCAGCGTCACGGCGCACACCTTGAACTCGGGCTGGAAGGAGACGGGGTCGACGGCGTCGTTGGTGACGGCATTGACGCTGAGGTACTCGCCGAACAGGTCGTTCCAGTGGAACGGGGCGAAGCAGTTCCCGGGCCGCACCCGGTCGGTGACGACGGCCGGCAGCACCGCCCGGCCGCGCCGCGAGGCCACCTCCACCCCGTCGCCCTGCGCGATGCCGAGCGCCGCGGCGTCCTGCGGGTGGATCTCCACGAACGGACCCGGGGCGAGCTTGTTCAGCTTGGCGACCTTGCCCGTCTTGGTCAGGGTGTGCCACTGGTGCTGGAGACGCCCGGTGTTGAGGACGAACGGATAGTCGTCATCGGGCAGTTCATCGGCCGGAAGGTGCGGCCGGGCGAAGAAGGAGGCCCGCCCGGAGGCGGTCGGGAAGACCAGCCGCGGGCGGCTGCCGTCCGGGCGCTCGGCCGGGGTCTGGCTGACGCCGTCGTTGAGGTACCGGACCGGATTGCGGTCCGGTCCGCCCGGGGCCGCCGGCCACTGCACCGGCCCGCGGCGCAGCCGCTCGTACGACACGCCCCGCAGGTCCCAGCCGGTCGCCGGGTTCCACGCCTTCCGCAGCTCCTCGAAGACCTCCTCGGAGCCGCTGTACGTGAACGCCTCGGCGAATCCCATCTCGCAGGCGACGCGGGCGATCAGCTGCCAGTCGGGCAGGGCCTGTCCGGGTGGGTCGGCGGCCCCGCGGACCAGGGTGAGGTTGCGCTCGGAATTGACCATCACGCCGTCCGCCTCCGCCCAGAGGGTGGCCGGGAGCACGATGTCGGCGTAGGCGTTGGTCTCGGTCTCGGCGAACACGTCCTGCGTGATGACCAGTTCGGCGGTCTCCAGCGCCTTGATGACCGTACTGCGGTTGGCGACGGAGGCGACCGGGTTGGTGCAGATGATCCAGCACGCCCGTATCTCGCCGGCCGCCATCTTCTCGAACATCTCGACCGTGCCGCGCCCGACGTCGGTGCGCAGAGTGCCCTCCGGCAGCCCCCACAGCTCTTCGGTGAAGCGCCGGTCCCCGTCGACGAGGACCGATCGCTGGCCGGGCAGGCCCGGTCCCATGTAGCCCATCTCCCGGCCGCCCATGGCGTTGGGCTGTCCGGTCAGGGAGAAGGGGCCGCTGCCGGGGCGGCAGATCGCCCCGGTGGCCAGGTGCAGGTTGACCAGGGCGTTGGTGTTCCAGGTGCCGTGGGTGGACTGGTTGAGTCCCATGGTCCAGCAGCTCGTCCACTCGCCCGCCTCGCCGATCCAGCGGGCGGCCAGCCGGATGTCCGCCTCCGGTATGCCGGTGATCTCGGCGACCTTCGCGGGCGGGTAGTCCCGCAGGAAGGCGGGCATGTCCTCCCAGCCCTCGGTGTGCTCGGCGATGAAGGCCGGGTCGGTCCAGCCGCCCTCGACCAGCAGGTGCAGCAGCCCGTTGAGGAGGGCCAGGTCGGTGCCCGGCCGTATCTGCAGGAACAGGTCGGCCTTGTCGGCGGTGGCGTTGCGGCGCGGGTCGACGACGATCAGCTTGGCGCCCGCGGACTTGACCCGGTCCATCATCCGCAGGAAGAGAATGGGGTGGCAGTCGGCCATGTTCGCGCCGATCACGAAGAAGGCGTCGGCCCGTTCGAAGTCCTCGTACGAGCCGGGCGGCCCGTCGGCGCCCAGCGAGAGCTTGTAACCGCTGCCGGCGCTCGCCATGCACAGCCGGGAGTTGGACTCGATCTGGTTCGTGCGCAGGAACCCCTTGGCCAGCTTGTTGGCGAGGTACTGGGCCTCCAGCGCCATCTGGCCGGAGACGTACAGGCTCAGCGCGTCGGGGCCGTGCGCGTCGAGGACCGCGCGCAGCCGCTGGGCCGTCCGGGTGATGGCCGCGTCCACGTCCACCGAGGTCGGCCCGGCGCCCCGCTCCTCGCGGACCAGGGCGGTCCCGAGCCGGCCGGGCGCGGCCAGCAGGTCCGCGTGGGTGGCGCCCTTGGTGCACAGCCGCCCGGCGTTGGCGGGGTGCTGCTTGTCGCCGACGGCCTTGGCCACCGTACGGCGGCCGTCGGCGCCCCGGACGACGTCCAGCACGATCCCGCAGCCGACGCCGCAGTAGGAGCAGACCGTGCGCACGGATCCGGTGGCCGCGTCCTTTGCGGGCCCGGCCGCCGTCTGCCGCGTGCGTCCGCTCGCCGCTTCCGCCTCGGACACAGGAGACCTCCTCGGAGTACACCGGCCGACCCCCCAGATCCCCGGGCGCCGCGGCCGCGTGCAGGTCGATCCCGTGGCGCCCAACGTAGGAAACCCCTGTTGCGCACATGTGACGGGCGGTGCCGCCCCGGGGTTACAAGCGGCTGCGCGTGCGCTCCCACCGGCCGTGAGGCGCGCATCCACGTAAACACGGCCTGGTCAGCCGTGCCAGATCTTCTCGTACGCCGCCTGGTAGCCCTTGGGATCCCAGGACGTGGCCCCGGAGCTGTTCTCGGCCGTCGCGATGTGGACGGGGGCCACGTAGCCGCTGGCCGGCTGCCCGGCGAAGGCCCGGTTGAACTCGTCGACGATCTGCCAGCCCTGCTGCGAGAGCGGCTCCGGGACGGTGGCGGCCTGGAACTGCTCGCTGTTGATGCGCCGGAAGGCCGACGGGTCCCCGTCCCCGGCGCCGATGTTGAACGGCGGCCCGGCGCCGGGCTTGCCCGCGGCACGGAAGGCGGGCGCGGCGTCGTCGAAGTACAGGTCGTTGATGGCGACGGAGTACGTCCACTGCTTGCGGAAGCGGGACAGCAGCGAGGCGACCTCCTGGGGGGTGCGCCGGCTCGCGTCCGGGATCGGGATGTTCTTGTGCGCGAGGAGCTCGACCCCCGGGCAGGCGGCGAGCCGCTGCTCGATCAGCTTGGACTTCGTACCGGCGAAGGGGATCGAGTCGTCGGTGAAGACGACGACCCCGGCGGCCCCGTCGGACCGGGCGATGACCCAGTCCGCGCTGGCCTTCGCCACCTCCTCCACCTTCGTGGTGACGTTGGTGAAGAGCCGGGGGTCGGTGCTCGGGCCCGGGGAGCTGACCGCGTGCCAGCCGATGAGCGGGATGCCCGCCGCCCCGGCCCGTGCCACCTGCTGCGAGGTCAGCCGGGGATCGAAGCCGCCGATGACGATGCCCGAAGGCCTGAGGGTGACGGCCTGGCCGAGCGCCGCCTGGATGCCGGCCGGGGTGCCCTCCCCGTCGATCACCCGGACGCTCCAGCCGATGTTCTGCGCGGCCTCCCGGACGCCCTTGGCGACCCCCGCGACGCCGGGGTTGGTCATGGTCTGGGCGACATAGACGAGGGTTTTGCCGGGGACCGCCCGCGGGCCGGTCGTGGGGCCGTTCCACGTGGTGTCGGTGCTCTCGGCCCGCCGGACGGCCGCCTTGGCCTCCTGGAGGACGGCCGGGCATCCGGCGGCCGAGGGGCCGGTGGCGTTCGGGGAGCCGCCCCCGCAGCCGGCGAGGGCGGCGGCGGCCGCTGCCAGCAGGGCGGCGGTCGCGAGCGGGGTCCTGCGGTTCGGGTACTTCGGGTACACGGTGCTCCTGAGCTTGTCTAAGGGGTGCCGGTGCCGGTGCCAATGCCGGTGCCGCCGACGCCTGCGTCCGCCGTCGCGACGGTGTCGGTGCGCAGCCGCCGCCGGGCCGAGTAGCCGGCCAGCCCGACCGCGATGAGCAGCGTGGCGCCGTTGAACAGCGGGGTGGCCCAGAACTGGGCGCCGAGCTGGCCGATCCCGGCGAGCCCGACCGCCAGTACGGTCACGGCCACGAGGGTGCCGATGGCGTTGGCCCGGCCCGGCTTGATGGCGGTGGAGCCGAGCAGGGCTCCGACGAAGGCGGGCAGCAGGTAGTCCAGGCCCACGCTCGGGTTGCCGATCTGCTGCTGTGCGGCGAGCAGCACCCCGGCGAACCCGACGACCGTGCCCGAGCAGGCGAAGGCGTAGACGCAGTACCGGCGGGTGGGGATGCCGACGATCTCGGCGGCGCGGGGGTTGGAGCCGATGACGTACAGGTACCGGCCGAACGGCAGCCGCTCCAGCACCACCCACAGGACGATGACGAGGCCGAGGACGTAGAAGGCGGGGACCGGCAGCCCGAGGAACCGGGCGTCGTAGAGGTCGGTGAACGCGGCCGGGAGGCCGTCGGGACCGGGGACGATCCGGCCACCGTCGGTGATCCATCCGGTGGCGGCGTACATCATGCTGCCGGTGCCGAGCGTGGCGATGAAGGCGTCGATACGGGCGAACTCGACGATGGCCCCGTTCACGGCGCCGATCAGGGCGCCTCCGGCGACGACCGCCAGGCAGGCGAGCGGCCACGGCCAGCCCTTCTCGACGATGAGGAACAGCACCATCACGTGCGCCAGGCCCAGCGCGTAGCCGATGGACAGGTCGAACTTGCCGCTCGCGATGGGGATCGTCACACCGAGCGCCAGGATGGCCGGGATCGACTGGCTGGAGAGGATCGAGGAGACGTTGTCCAGCGTGGGGAAGGTGTCCGGCAGGAGGACGGAGAAGAGCAGGAACAGCAGGACGGTGAGGGTCAGCAGGCCGTACGTGCCGATGAAGTGCCCGTGCCCGCGCCGGTGCCGGTGCCCCGTGCGGGCGGGGCGGGTGGAGGACGGGCTCACCGGCCCTCCGCGCTTCCGGTGATCGCGGGCAGGGCCGAGGCGGTGCGGGTGAGTTCCGTGACGCTCAGGGCTTCCCCCGCCAGCTCGGCCACCACGGTCCCGCGCCCGAACACCAGCGCGCGGTGGCACACGTCGGCGATCTCCTCGTAATCGGTGGAGATGAGCAGCACCGCCGTCCCGTCGGCCGGCACCTCCGCGAGGAGCCGGTGGATCGACGCCTTGGCACCCACGTCCACGCCGGCCGTCGGCTCTTCGAGGATCAGCAGGCGCAGCCGCCCCCGGAGCCGGCGGCCGACCATGACCTTCTGCTGGTTGCCGCCGGACAGGGTGGCGATCGGCACCTCGCTGTCGCGGGGGCGTACGGCGTACCGCTCGATCAGGGCGGCGGCCTCGGCGCGCTCGCGCCGCGGCGCGATCCAGTGCCAGGCCGGCACACCGGCGGCCCGGGGATTGGCCAGGAAGTTCTCCCGAACCGTCAGTTCCGCGGCGCAGCCCTCCTCCTGCCGGTTGCCGGCGACGAAGCCGACGCCGGCGCCGAGGGCGGCGGCGACCGTACGGGGGCGGTAGGGGCGCCCGTCGAGCAGCGCCCGCCCGCCGATCAGGGGCAGTGCGCCGACGAGGGCGCGGCCGAGGTGCATGTGCCCTGCGCCGGTCAGGCCGGCCATGCCGAGGATCTCGCCCCCGCGCAGCTCCAGGCTGACGGGTCCGGTGCGTTCGGTCCTCACGCCGTCGAGGCGCAGCACGGGCGGCGGGCGGTGCCCGGAGGCCGGCGCCGGTGCCGGGGCCGTGGCGCGGGGCGGGCGCCCGGTCGGTTCGTGGCCCACGATGTCGCGGACCAGCCGGGCCGGGCCGTACGGGGCGAGGGGTCCCTGGCTGACGAGCCTGCCGTCCCGCAGGACGGCGAAGGAGTCGGCGACCTCGTACACCTCGTCGAGCCGGTGGCTCACGTAGAGGATGCCGTGCCCCCGGTCGCGCAGGGCGTGCAGGATGCCGAAGAGGCGCGCGCAGTCCGCGGCGGGGAGGGTGGCGGTCGGCTCGTCGAGGACGAAGAGCTCGGCGCGCCTCGCCAGCCCGCGGGCGATCGCGACCAGGGAACGCTCGGCGGGGGCGAGGTCGGCGATCCGGGTGTCGGCGTCCAGGTGCCCGGCGACGATGTCCAGCGCCTCGGCGCAGCGCTCCCGGGTCCGCCGCCAGGAGATCAGGCCGCGGCGGCGCGGGTACCCGGTGCCCAGGGCGATGTTCTCGGCGACGGTCATCCAGTCGACCAGGCCGAGATCCTGGTGGATGAAGGACATGCTGCGCGAGGCGGCTTCGGAGCCGAGCGGGTGCCCGGCCACGGTCACCTCGCCCTCGTCGGCGCGGTGGACACCGGCGAGCACCTTGATGAGGGTGGACTTCCCGGCGCCGTTGGGGCCGAGCAGGGCGAGGACGCTGCCGCCGTGGACGTCGAGGCTGACCGCGTCCAGTGCGACGGTGCCGCCGAACCGCTTGCCGAGACCGCGCATCCGGACGAGGGGTTCTCCGCCGGGGCGCGAGGGCGGGTGCGTCGAGCTGACGGGAGTGGCGGGAGTGTCATGCACGGACTTCTCCGGGGCCGCCTGGGGAGGTGGTGCTGGGGGAGGTACAGCCTGTAGCGGTGAGGACACCGGTGATGCTACTGCCGGCTGTATGGATATGGGTGATATGTCGGCTGTCAGGCCTGTCGGCCGTCAGGCCGCGTCAAGGGCGCACTCGGCCCAGATGACCTTGCCCTGCGTGGTGTACCGGGTGCCCCAGGCGCGGGCGAGCTGTGCGACGAGGAACAGGCCGCGGCCGCCCTCCTCCGTGGAGGCCGCCCGCCGCAGGTGCGGGGCGGTGTTGCTGCCGTCGGAGACCTCGCAGATCAGCGAGCGGTCGTGGACCAGGCGTACCTGGATGGGCTCGGTGCCGTAGCGGACCGCGTTGGTGACCAGCTCGCTCAGCATCAGCTCGGCGGCGAACGCCAGCTCGTCCAGCCCCCAGTCGGCGAGCTGGCGGGTGGCGGCGGCGCGGACGCCGGCCACCAGGGACGGGTCGGCGGACACGGTCCACGTGGCGATCCGGTCGGCGGGCACGGTACGGGTGCGGGCGACGAGCAGCGCGATGTCGTCCGCGGGATGTGCGGGTGCCATGGCGTCGATGACCGCCTGGCAGGTGTCCTCGGGCGAGCGGTCCGGCTGGGACAGGATGCCGCTCAGCTGGTCGAGGGCCACGTCGATGTCGCGTTCGCGGTCCTCGACGAGTCCGTCGGTGTAGAGGACCATCGTGCTGCCCTCGGGGAGCAGGATCTCCGCCGTCTCGAACGGCAGGCCGCCCAGGCCCAGCGGCGGTCCGGCGGGCAGCTCCGGGAACGTCACCCGGCCGCCCGGGTGGACCAGCGCGGGCGGGGGGTGCCCGGCGCGGGCCATGGTGCACAGCCGCGACGTGGGGTCGTAGACGGCGTAGAGGCAGGTGGCGCCGACGATGCCGATGCTGCCGGAGTCGTTGTCGCCGCCCTCCTCCCGGTCCAGGCGGACCAGGAGGTTGTCCAGGTGGGTGAGGAGCTCGTCGGGGGCGAGTTCCAGTTCGGCGAAGTTTCGCGCGGCCGTACGCAGTCGGCCCATGGTGGCGGCGGCGTGCAGGCCGTGGCCGACGACGTCCCCCACGAGGAGGGCGACGCGGGTGCCGGAGAGCGGGATGACGTCGAACCAGTCGCCGCCGACCCCCGATTCGGCGGGCAGGTAGCGGTGTGCGACCTCGACCGCTCCCTGCTCCGGGATGCCGTGCGGAAGCAGGCTCTCCTGCAGGGCCAGGGCCAGGGTGTGCTCGCGGGTGTAGCGGCGGGCGTTGTCGATGCAGAGGGCGGCGCGGGCCGCGAGCTCCCCGGCCAGCCAGCTGTCGTCCTCGCCGTAAGGGGCGGGGTCCTCCGAGCGGTAGAAGCTGGCGATGCCCAGCAGGACGCCGCGGGCGAGGAGGGGGACGCAGATGAGCGAGTGCACGCCCCGGGCGAGGATCTCCCGCGCGTGCTCGGGCTCCTGGTCGATCCAGCCGATGCCTTCCCGCAGGTCGGACTCCAGCACCGCCTGCCCGGCGTCCAGGCACCGCACGTGGGGGGTGCCGGCGTGCGGCTCCACCCGGAGGCCGACGGGGTAGAAGGGGTGGTCCTCGCGTATGCCGTGGACCACCGCGCGGTGCAGCTCGCTGCGCGGATGGGCGGACTCCTCGCCGCGCAGCACGGCCTCCGGTACGTCGATGGTGACGTAGTCGGCCAGGCGGGGGACCGCCATCTCGGCCAGTTCCCACGCGGTGCGGGTCACGTCCAGCGTGGTGCCGATACGGGTACTGGCCTCGGCCAGCAGCTCCAGGCGGCGGCGCGCCGCCACGGCGTACTTGCCGACCTCCGGCTCGCCCACCAGCACCAGGCCCCGGACCTTGCCGGGGGAGGGCGGGTCCGCGCTTGCCGGGCCGGAAGGCGTCCCGTGCGGCATTTCGTGCGGCGGTCCCGCGCCGGTCGCGACGCAGAGGTGGTGCGCCGGCGGCGGCTCGCCGGTGAACACGGCCTCGACGACGATGCCCTCCACCCCGGAGGGGCTCGTGACCGGGCTGCTCAGCAGCGTGACCCCCCGCCCGTGGGGCAGGGACACCTCGACGCAGGACCGTTGCGTCGAGGACATGAGCTCGGTGGCCTTCTCCTTGAGGATCATCTGGTCGTACAGGTCCAGCCCGCTGTCGCCGAGCTCCTCCAGCCCGATCGTCGGCCCCTCCCCGGGGCCCGCGCCGTTCCGGGCCGGGTGGCCGGCGTCGAGGTACGCACGCAGCAGCGCGCGCTCCCGCGCCGAATGCTGCTCCATCAGCCGCCGCTCGATGGACTGCGCGGCCCGGCGGACCAGGGCGGGCAGCGCCGGGTGCTCGTAGCCGTGCGGGTATCCGAAGCAGAGCACGCCGACGATGTGCCCGCTCAGCTGGTCACGGATCGGGGTCGCGGAGCAGGCGTTCGACTGGGAGCGCTCGGCGAAGTGTTCGGCCCCGTAGACCTGCACGAGATGCCGTTCGGCGAGCGCGAGGCCGATGCCGTTGGTCCCCGCGAACCGCTCGGCGAAGACGAAGCCGGGGACGGTCTGGATGGGAGGCAGGCTGCGGGCCAGGGTGGGTTCTCCGAAGCGGCGCTGGAGCACCGTCCCGTTCCCGTCGGCGAGGGAGACGTTCATCTGGCTGCCCGCGAACCGGGACGCCAGCTCGTCGAGCACGGGCCCGGCCGCGTGCACCAGCCGGCTGTCCGGGTCGAAATCGTCCCGGTACGGAAGGTCCGTCTGGTCCGGCGAGAGTCCGAGCGACTGGCAGCGCTGCCACGAGTTCAGGATCGGGCTCCGTACCCCGTCCGCGATCGCCTCGCCCACCAGGAACCGCTCACGGGAGCGTGCGGGGCCGATCTGCTCTCCCGTGGCCCCCATACGCATCACGTCCCCTTACCGAGCGCCCGGCCGCGGCGAGGCGCCACAGCGGAGCGCTACACCGAGCAAGTGCTTTCTGAGTATATTCCCACCCATTTGTCCGCATCAGAGGATGGCGACCGGATTGACGGGGGAACCCGTCCCGCCGGGCACGTCCAGCGGTGCCACGACGAGCATGAACTCGTGGCGCCCGGCCTCGGAGCAGGCGGCCGAGAGCGCCTCCAGGTCCAGGTTGTCCAGCAGCGGCACGCCCATGGCGGCCACGGCGAGGGCGTGCACGGGGGAGTGGACGCCCTCGACCGGTGAGGGACGCAGGTCGCTGTCCCCGTCGCCGCCGAGCAGGGCGACGGCGCGCTCGGCCAGCAGCGGCACGGCGTCCACGTGGAAACCGGCGCTCGCGGCGCCGGAGTCCCACGGGCCGAGCTCCCGGCTGCGGCGGAAGCGGCCGGAGCGCAGCAGCACCGCGCAGCCCTCGTCGACCGTCACGCCCAGTGCCCGCTCCGCGGTCAGGACGTCCTGCGCGTGGACCGCCTGCCCGGGCTCCAGCCAGTCGACCCCGAGAACGGCCGGCAGGTCGAGGAGCACGCCCTTGGTGACGAGGGGCCCGAGCGCCGCCACCGAGCCGAACCGGGCGCCCCCGGCGTCGATGGCCTCCCGTGCGGGGCGGCCCTCGTAGAGTCGCCCCTCGTACGCGACGTGTGACAGCGCGTCCAGGTGGGTCACGGCCTTGCCGTGGTAGTCGGCCGCGAGGAAGTCCTTGTACGTCGCGGGCTCCGGGGCCTCCACGTCGCCGAGGTCGGTCATGTGGTGCAGGGCGGGCCTGCGGTTGTCCGGTCCGGTCCGGGTGTCCCAGGGCAGGCCCAGCGGCACCGCCGTACCGGATCGGACCAGGGCGGCGGCCCGCCCCACGTGGTCCGGGGTGACCCGGTTCCAGGCGCCGCGGTCGGCCGGGGTCCAGCGGCCCCAGGTGCGGACCGCGGTGAAGATCGCGTCGAACTCCCGACGGGAGACCCGGCGCTCGGGGCTGCTGCTCATCCGGACTCACGGCTCCAAGGCTCGGCATGGCCCCGCTCCGGGGAGGGCGGGGCCGGGGAACGGGCGCCCCGACACCCGCACCGCCTCACATGCCCGCCGGCCGCGGGCTCTACGCCCGACGCGCCCCGCTCGGGCGAACGGTGGCGGCAAGCGGCTTCGGCGGCGCAGGCTGGATCCATGCGGGTGCCCTTCCGCCCACCTCCTCGACCGGGAGCGGGCGGTCACCACCAGGTCCTCTTCGTACTCGCGGAGTGTCTGCCCTTCGCGATCGCGCTCGCGGTGCTGACCATCGAATTCACGCCCGCGCACGTGCTGTACACCGGCCCCCTCCTGGTCGCGACGCCGGCGCTGGCCGCCGTGGCGATGGGCCCGAAGGGCACCCTGGCGGCCGTGGCGCTGGCCGTGGCCGTGAGCGTCGCCACCGCCACGTACAACGGGGCTTGGGGCAGCCAGCAGGTCTACACCAACTTCCTGGCCCTGTTCCTGGTGTCGCTGGCGAGCCTCGCGACGAGCAGTACCGTCCGCAAGCGGAGGGAGGACGAGCTCGAACAGGTCCGCCGGATCGCCGTGGCGGCCCAGGAGGCAGTGCTGCGGCCCGTACCGGTCCGGCTGGGCCCCCTGCGCGTGGCCGGCACGTACCTGGCGGCCGAGACGGGGGCGCAGATCGGCGGCGATCTGTACGAGGCCGTACAGACGCGGTACGGGGTCCGGGTGATCGTGGGAGACGTCCGGGGCAAGGGGCTGCCGGCCGTACGGGCGGCAGCGGCCGTGCTGGGCGCGTTCCGGGAGGCCGCGCACTACGAGGACGAACTGGTCGGGGTCATCAACCGCTGCGAGGCGGCGCTGTTGCGGGACGCGGCCGTGCCGGGCGTGATCGACCCGGGAGTGCTCGCGGAGGGCTTCGTCACCGCGCTGGTGGCGCAGGTGCCGGAGGGGGCGGTGGTCGAGGTGGTCAATCGCGGCCATCCGCCCCCGCTGCTGCTCCGCGACGGAACGGTCCGCGCCCTGATGCCCGCGCGCCCGCTGCCGCCGCTCGGCCTGGCGGAGTTCATCACCGGGTCCCCCGGGACGCCGGACCGCCACTCCTTCGTGCCCGGGGACCGGCTGCTCCTGTACACCGACGGGGTCATCGAAGCCCGCGACGGCGGCGGCGCATTCTTCGCCCTGCCCGAGGCGATGGAGGCGGTGGAGGCGGTGGAGGCGGCGCCCGAGGCGCAGGAGTTCCTGAACGAGCTCCATCGGGGGCTGCTCCGCCACACCGGGCACCGCCTGGCGGACGACGCGGCGATGTTCCTCGTCGACCGGTGACCTCGATCAAAGCCGGTACGGGGAACAGGTATTCGAGCTGGCTTGAATGCCGCTGTACCGGTCCGTAAACCCCGCGCGGTACAAGATCGCCGTATCGAGGTAATGGCTACGGCTGAAGGGGCTGATGTGACGCGTTGACGGTTAGTGTGCTCCCGGATCCGGACGGATTGCCCGGAATTCCGACCCCTTTCTTCTTCTTTTTCACCGGCGGCGTGTGCGCGTCGCCGGTCACCGCCCTGATGAAGGAGCGCCTGTCCGATGACCGTGGACACCAGCCCGGAGGCGCAGCTCGACCCGTCCCGGCAGACCAGCCTGGGCACGGCGGCTGCCCGCAACCTCGCCACCACCACCAAGTCCGCCCCGCAGATGCAGGAGATCACCTCCCGCTGGCTGCTGAAGATGCTTCCCTGGGTGGAGACCAAGGGCGGCACCTACCGGGTGAACCGCCGGCTGACCTACACCGTCGGCGACGGCCGCATCGAGTTCGTCCAGGACGGCGCCCACGTCCGGGTGATCCCCCGTGAGCTCGGCGAGATCGCCATGCTGCGCGGCTTCGACGACCTGGACGTGCTGACCGCCCTCGCCGCCCGGTGCGTCCAGCGCGACTTCCGCGCCGGTGAGGTGCTCGTCGAGCGCGGCACCCCCGCCAACGACATCCACCTGATCGCCCACGGACGGATCAACCAGACCTCCGTCGGCAAGTACGGCGACGAGGTCGGGGTCGCGGTGCTCGCGGACGGCGACCGGTTCGGCGAGAACGCCCTGCTCGACGGCGCCGGCGGCTGGGACTACACCGCGACCGCCGCCACCGCGGGCACCCTGCTCACCCTGTCCCGCTCCGACTTCGCCGCAGTACTGTCCTCGGCGCCGCACCTCCAGGCCCACGTCCAGCAGTTCGGCTCGCTGCCGCACCAGCGGCAGAACAAGCACGGCGAGGCCGAGATCGCCATGTCGGCCGGCCACACCGGCGAGCCCGAACTGCCCGGCACCTTCGTCGACTACGAGCTCAATCCGCGCGAGTACGAACTCTCCATCGCGCAGACCGTCCTGCGGGTGCACACGAGGGTGGCCGACCTCTACAACGAGCCGATGAACCAGACCGAGGAGCAGCTCCGGCTCACCATCGAGGCGCTGCGCGAGCGCCAGGAGCACGAGCTGGTCAACAACCGGGAGTTCGGTCTGCTCCACAACGCCGCCTTCAAGCAGCGGATCCAGACCCACTCCGGCCCGCCCACCCCGGACGACCTCGACGAGCTGCTCTGCCGCCGCCGCGGCACCAAGCTCTTCCTCGCACACCCCAAGACGATCGCGGCGATCGGGCGCGAGTTCAACGCCCGCGGGCTCTACCCGGACCACGTCGACCTCGGCGGCCAGCAGGTCCCGGCCTGGCGCGGAGTCCCGATCCTGCCGTGCAACAAGATCCCCATCAGCAAGGAGAACACCAGCTCGATCCTCGCCATGCGTACCGGCGAGGACAACCAGGGCGTCATCGGCCTGCGCCAGACCGGCCTGCCGGAGGAGTACGAACCGGGCCTGTCGGTGCGGTTCATGGGCATCGACGAGCGGTCGATCATCTCCTACCTGGTCTCCACCTACTACTCCGCCGCGATCCTCGTGCCCGACGCGCTCGGCGTCCTGGAGAACGTACAGATCGCCCGCAGGCACGACTAGCAGGCCGCCCGGGGCGGTGCCCGGGAACCGGGACAGCCCAACCACCTCACCAAGGAGTCACGGATGCCCGATCCCGGGCCCTCCCCTGTGCAGTCGAGCCTGCCCGCCGCCGCGGCCGCCTTCGGGACGTACGGCCACGGACGCGGAGTCGAAGCCGTCGGCTGCATCCGGCCCGAGCAGCTCGCCGTGCCCGCCCCCGCCGGGCCGCCGGCTCCCGCGGCCGTGCCGAACCCCGCCCTGGAGCGGATCCTGCGCGGCCCCGGCGGCCTGGGTACGGTGGGCCTCCACCCGGCCCGGATCCAGGGGCCGCCGTCCGCACCGGCGGAAGCGGCGGAGCCGGCGGCCGGCCGGCCGATCCCGGGCCTCTACTACCACCCCGTAGCGGAACCCGACCCCGTACGGGTGGAGGAGGTCAGCCGCCGGATCAAGGCGTGGGCGGACGAGGTCGACCTCTATCCGCCCGAGTGGGAGGACCAGTTCGACGGCTTCTCCGTGGGCCGGTACATGGTCGCCTGTCACCCCGACGCCCCCACTCTCGACCACCTGATGCTCGCCACCCGGCTGATGGTCGCCGAGAACGTGGTCGACGACTGCTACTGCGAG
Organism: Streptomyces sp. NPDC059355; assembly: GCF_042752335.1. NCBI lineage: Bacteria > Bacillati > Actinomycetota > Actinomycetes > Kitasatosporales > Streptomycetaceae > Streptomyces > Streptomyces sp. NPDC059355. The sequence goes on from NZ_JBHYXN010000004.1 coordinate 15,950, forward strand.
GACCACGGGGGCTCGCCCGTCGGCCTCGGCGGACGCCTGCTGCTGGCGCACACCGCGCTCGACCCCCTCCACACCACGACCGAATACCAGCCGCAGTGGTCGCAGTCGCTCCACTCGGACGCCCCGCGGCGCGCCTACCGCTCGGCCATGGAGCACCTCCTCCAGGGGGCCAGCGCCTCCCAGGCCGACCGGTTCCGGCACGACATGGCCCGCCTGCACATGGGGTACCTCGCCGAGGCGGCCTGGGCCGAGACGGACTACGTCCCGCAGGTGTGGGAGTACCTGGCGATGCGCCAGTTCAACAACTTCCGCCCCTGTCCCACGATCACCGACACCGTCGGCGGCTACGAACTGCCCGCGGACCTGCACGCCCAGCCCGCCATGCAACGGGTCATCGCGCTTGCGGGGAACGCCACCACCATCGTCAACGACCTCTACTCGTACACCAAGGAACTCGCCGGCCCCGGCCGGCACTTGAACCTGCCCGTGGTGATCGCCGAACGCGAGGGCGTCTCCGTCAAGGAGGCCTACCTGAAGGCGGTCGAGGTCCACAACGACCTCATGCACGCCTTCGAGGCCGCGGCCGCAGACCTGGCCGCCGCCTGCCCCGCCCCGAACGTGGCGCGCTTCTTGCGCGGGGTCGCCGCGTGGGTCGACGGCAACCACTACTGGCACATGACCAACACCTACCGCTACAGCCTGCCCGACTTCTGGTAAGGATGGATTTATAAGTGACCGACACCGATCTCACCATTGCCCCCGCCGCCTCCACCACCTCGGCGTTCATCCCGTCCCCGGCCACGCCCTACCAGGGCGACATCGCCCGCTACTGGGACCACGAGGCCCGGCCGGTGAACCTGCGCCTCGGCGACGTGGACGGCCTGTACCACCACCACTACGGCATCGGTGACGTCGACCACGCTGCCCTCGGGAACACCGATGACAGCGCATACGAGAAGAAGCTGATCGCCGAGCTCCACCGGCTGGAGTCGGCCCAGGCCGACGTCCTCCTGGACCACCTGGGCGCCATCGGACACGGCGACACGCTCGTGGACGCCGGCTGCGGCCGCGGCGGCTCGTCCGTCATGGCCCACCAGCGGTTCGGATGCAAGGTCGAGGGCGTCACCCTGTCGGCGAAGCAGGCCGAGTTCGCGAACCGGCGCGCCCGCGAACTGGGCATCGAGGACTCGGTCCGCGCACGCGTCTGCAACATGCTCGACATGCCGTTCGAGACGGGGCAGGCCGCGGGCTCGTGGAACAACGAGTCGAGCATGTACGTGGACCTGCACGACCTGTTCGCCGAGCACGCCCGCGTCCTGGCCGTCGGCGGCCGGTACGTGACCATCACCGGCTGCTGGAACCCCCGTTACGGCCAGCCCTCGAAGTGGGTCTCCCAGATCAACGCGCACTTCGAGTGCAACATCCACTCCCGCCGGGAGTACATGCGGGCCATGGCCGACAACCGCCTGGTACCGCAGGCCGTCATCGACCTGACCCCGGCGACCCTGCCGTACTGGGAGCTGCGGGCCACCTCCTCCCTCGTCACCGGCATCGAGGAGGCGTTCATCAACTCCTACAAGGACGGCTCGTTCCAGTACGTGCTGATCGCAGCCGACCGCGTCTGAGCCCGCCGGACCCGGGGGAGGCCCGGAAGGGCGGCGGGGCCCGTGACCTGCGGGCCCGGCTACTCGGAAAGGCGCTCCATCACCCGCCGCGCCGCCTCGCTCTCGGCGGCCGGCGGTGACAGCTCGTCCAGGGTGTCGATGTCGGTGTCCCGCTCCAGCTCCTCCTCCCAGGCCGCGGCGAGCCGCTCCTGCTCGGCACGCGGCAGGCCGCCGACGGCCTCGCGGTGTGCCGGGTCGAGGGCGGTCAGAAAGCGGTCGACGGCGTCGAAGGATATCCCGTACTCCTTGGGCGGATGGCTGGCTGGATGGCTGGGCGGAAGACGGTGTTCCCGGCCCAGGATGTGAGAGACGGCCCGGCCGGGGCGAAGGACGCGGCCCGGGCCGCACCCGGATGGCGGCTCCCGCTCACCCCGTGGCGCCGCAGGGAAGCCGATCACCGGTGTGTCATACGTGCTACGGCGGACGGGGCCCCTTCAATGGGCACCTCCGACCGAAAGGGCACGGTATGACCTCCCCCGCGCAGCACACCCGCCGAGCGGTCGTCACGGGCGCGTTCGCCCTGGCCGCCGGCTCCGCGCTCTCCGTCCTGCCGACGAGCCGGGCGCACGCCGCGGCCGCTGCCGCGGCCGGGCCGGAGATCGTGAGCTGCGCCGGCTGGGGGGCGCGGGCCGCGTCCGAGGCCGTGGTGGTCCTGGCCAACCGCCCCGAGCGGATCATCGTCCACCACACGGCGACGCTGAACGTGACCGACTACTCGCAGCAGCGCGCGTACGCCCTGGCCAGGGCGATCCAGACGTACCACATGGACGCCCAGGGCTGGATCGACACCGGGCAGCACTTCACGGTCAGCCGCGGGGCGTTCGTGACGGAAGGCCGCCACAACAGCCTCGCGGAGCTGCGCACCGGCAAGCGCCAGGTGCGCGCCGCGCACTGCGTCGGGCAGAACACGGTCTCGATCGGCATCGAGAACGAGGGCACGTACATGACCGAGGAGCCGCCGGCGGTGCAGTTCTCGATGCTCGCCGATCTGTGCGCCCACATCTGCACCCAGTACGGCCTGCCGGCCTCGGAGATCTACGGCCACCGGGACTTCAACTCCACGTCCTGCCCCGGCGACCGCCTCTACGCCCTGCTCCCGACCCTGCGCAAGCAGGTGGCGACCCGCCTGGGCACCTCCCTGACGGACCCGGAGTCGAACCCGATCCAGGACCTGATCGACGACGCCGCCACCCACGCGCTGTCGCCCTTCCCGGAGTACGTCCCCGAGAGACTGCTGCGCCGTCAGTTCCGCTGAGGTTTCCGCCACTGACATCCTGCCGCCGACGCCGACTTCGAGGGCGCGCTCACCCCGCGCCGCGAGGTCGGCGTCGTCGTGCGCCGGGCATCCGGTACGAGCCGGTGCCGTCGGACGTGTTGAAGGATCTGTTGACGCGGGTACGTGACGAGGTATTCCGCATCTCCGCCCAACCATCCGCCGCACTGAACCGGTTGCCCGCCTCCACACGTATTTTCATGACGAGAGGCGGGCCCAGAACCGGACTTCGGACGGCCCGGACAGCGCACCCATCCGGACAGGAGTGAGCCACATGTCCCTGCTCGCCACGATCCTCGTCGTCGTCGGCCTCTGGTGTGCTGTCGCGGTCGCCCTGGCCTCCTGCTTCAGCGCCTACCGCATATGGTGCCGCAGTGACCGGCGGCGCCGGGGCGCGCCCGGGCGGCTCGGCACGCAGACCGGGCGTTCCTGAACCGCTCCGGAGACCCTCGTCAGGCGGGCAGCGGCCGCCGGCCCCAGGCGGTGATCATTCCGGGTGAGAGGGCGGCGCAGTCCGGTGAGCCGAGGTATCGGACCGCCTCCTCGATCGTCGTGTCGTCCACCAGCCCGGTGGCCACCATCGACTCGCGGGCCCGGTCCCAAGTCCCCACCCAGAAACGGCTGATGGGGCTGCCCGGGGTCAGGGGTGGCACGCGGATCTCGGCTGCGGCGGACACGAGTCCCGCGTCCCGCAAGTGCTGCGGGTACTCCGGGACCCAGGAGATGTCGGTGCCGATCGTGTCCCGCAGCCCCTGCCACATGGCCTGCATGACCCGGGTGTACGGGCTCGGCGGGGCGGTGCGGCTGGTCAGGTCGATGGCGTCGCTGAGGACCAGCACCCCGCCGTCGGCCAGCAGGCCGCCGAGCCGGGCGATCATCTGCCGCCACGAAGGCAGGTGCATGAGCACGAACCGGGCGTGGACGAGCTGGAACCGGCCCCCGGGGTCGAAATCCGGCGCGACGGCGTCCGCCTCCAGGAGATCGAGCCCCGGCAGCGGACGGGCGGCGAGGAAGCGGACATCGCGGTCGACCGCGAGCACGCTCGTCACCCCGGCCTCCCCGATCAGCCGCCGGGCGACGGTGCCGGTCCCGGCACCCACGTCCAGGCAGTTCCAGCCCGGCCCGGCGCCCAGGGCGCGCAGGCGGTCCAGCGTCATGTCGTCGTAGGTGAGCGCCCCGAGGTCGATGCGGTCGTCCTCGCCTGCCTGCTCGGGCCGGAACACCGCCTCGCCGTAGCGCCCGCGCCCGGCACCTGTGCTCATGCGTCCCATTATCGCCGCCCCGCCCCCGAGCCGCCCGGCGAGACACCGGGGCGGGGCTCCGGCCGGGACCGCGGGGGCTCGGCGCGATGAACCCCTCGGCGCGATGAACCCCTCGGCGCGATGAACCCCTCGGCACGATGAATCGGCGGCCCGGGCATCGATCCGCCTGATGTCCCGGCCGGTGGCGGACGGTTGGCCTATCCTGCCCCCGTGGACCAGCTGATCGCCGAAGACCCGACCCGCATCGGACCGTACCGACTCATCGCCCGACTGGGCGCCGGCGGGATGGGCCTGGTCTACCTGGGCCGCTCCGAGGGCGGTCGTACCGTCGCCGTGAAAGTGGTGCAGGCCGAGTACGCCGGCCATCCCGAGTTCCGCAGGCGATTCGCCCGCGAAGTGGCAGCCGCGCGGCGGGTGGGCGGCAGTTGCACCGCGGCCGTGCTCGACGCCGATCCGGAGGCCGCCGTCCCCTGGGTGGCGACCCAGTACATCCCCGGCCCCGACCTGCACGCCGTCGTCGCCGAGCACTTCGGGCCACTGCCCGAGCACTCGGTCCACACCCTCGCCAACCGCCTCGCCCTCGCCCTCCAGGCCGTGCACGAGGCGGGCCTGATCCACCGGGACCTCAAGCCGTCCAACGTCCTCGTCACCGTCGACGGCCCCCGCGTCATCGACTTCGGCATCGCCCGGGCCATGGACAGCCTGGCCGAGCAGCACAGCCTGCACACCCGCACCGGCATGCTGATCGGTTCGCCCGGCTTCATGTCGCCGGAGCAGGTCCGCGGCCTCGAACTCACCCCCGCCAGCGACGTCTTCTGCCTGGGCGCCGTCCTTGTCTACGCCGCCACAGGGCGCCTCCTGTTCGGCGCCACGGACACCGGCCTGAACGCCCACCTCTTCCGGGTCGCCGAGGAGGAGGCGGACCTGGCCGGGGTGCCGGACGTGCTGGTCGACCTCGTCCGCGCGTGCCTGCACAAGGACCCGGCCCGGCGTCCGAGTCCCCGGGAGGTGGCCGAGCGTACGGCGCCGGATCAGGCGGCGGAGTGGCTGCCGGGCGCCGTACTGGCGCAACTGGGGCGCCATGCAGCCGAGTTGCTGGACTTCGCCCCGTCGATCCCGGCCCAGCACCGGCCGGAGCCCCAGGCCCCGGCCACGGCTTCCACGGAGGCGCCCGCCCCGCAGGATCAGCCCCCGGCCCAGCCGCCGCCCCTGCCGCCCGCCTACGCCCCGACGTCTCCCGCGCCCTTCGATCCCGCGCGGGGATTCGGACCGCCCCCGGGCGCACCCGCGAGCCCGTGGCCGCCCCCGGCCTCCCTCCCCGACCTCGCGCCCGCGCACCCCGGGCGCTGGTGGGGCCTGGCGGTGATCGCCCTGGTGCAGCTGATGGCGCTGCTCCAAGCGGCGAACCTCAGCGTCGCGCTTCCGGCCGTCCAGGCCGACCTGAACCTGCCCACCGACGGCCTGCGAACGCTGGCGAACGTCTATTTCATCGCCTTCGGCGCGGTGCTGCTGATCGGCGGGCACATCGCGGACCTGGCGGGACGCAAACAGACACTGATCGTCGGCCTGCTCGGCTGCGCGGCCGCCTCCGCGCTCGGCGGATCGGCCGGGGACTCCGGCACGCTCGTCTGGGCCCGCGTCCTCCAGGGCGTCTTCGGCGCGCTGCTCACGGCGTCCGCGCTGTCCCTGGTGGCCACCGGCTTCACCGACCCGAAGGAACGCGGCAGGGCCTTCGGGATCTACGCCGCGATCACAGCCGCCGGCACGGCACTCGGGATGGCCGAGGGTGGATGGCTGCTCACCGCCATGAGCTGGCGCTGGTCGCTGTTCGGCGGCATCCCCATCGCCGTGATCGGCCTGATCGGGACGCTCACCCTGGTGCACGAGCGCCCGGGCCGCACCGGCGGCCACTTCGACGCGCCGGGCGTACTGCTCGGCTCCGGCGGGGTCGCCGCCCTGCTCTGCGGACTGAACGAGGCCCAGAACAGCGGCTGGGCCGCCCCCCTGACCCTGGTCCTGCTCGTGGGCGGAGTCATCCTGCTCGCCGGCTTCCTGTGGTGGCAGTCCGCGGCGGCGAACCCGCTCGTCCCCGCGTACGTCTTCAAGGACCCGAACCGCGCCGGCAGCCTCCTCGGCATGCTCCTGGCCGGCGCCGGCATCGCCGCCCTGTACCCGGTCGTCGGCTACTACCTCGCGACCGTCCTGCGCTACGACCCGGTCATGGCCGGAGCGGCCTTCCTCCCGATGGTCGCCGCGATCGTGATCGGCTCCACGCAGGTCTCCGCCCGGCTGCTGCCCAGCGTCGCGCCCCGCGTCCCGATCCTGGGGGGCCTGGTGCTCACCGCCGTCGGGCTGTTCCTGCTGACCCGCCTCGGCTTCGACAGCTCGTACGCGATCGGGGTGCTGCCCGCCCTGCTGCTCATCGGCCTCGGGATCGGCATGGCCTTCGTGCCGATCCTCGCCACCGTGACCGGCGCGGTCGCCGCGGAGCGCTCCGGTGGCGCCGCGGCAGCCGTCCTCACGGCCCGGGAACTGGGCCTGGCGATCGGCGCGGCACTGCTCGACACCGTGATCTCCGTCCACGTGGACCGCCTGCGCGCAGGGTCCGTGCTGCCCAGCATGATCGAGAAGGAGCTGCTGCGCGCCGAGACGGCGAACTTCTGGTGGGCGGCCGGCAGCGTACTGCTCGCGGCCCTGGTCGCCGCCCTGATGATCAGGTCCCAGGGGCCCCGGGGCAACGCGGAGGCGGCCCCCGCCGCAAGGGCGTGATCCGGCGCGCGTTCACCCGACGCGGTGGAGCCGGCTGGACTTCCGGTGGAGGGGGGTGGACTTACTAGGACGTCCAACTATATGTTCGTGACCAAGCCCGCGGTGCAGGGAAGCCGGTGTGAATCCGGCGCGGTCCCGCCACTGTGACCGGGAAGCGTGCTGTCCAGCAGGTCAGGCCACTGACGGAGAGATCCGTCGGGAAGGCCGGGCGGCGCGCGATGATCCGGGAGTCAGGATACCGGCCGTGGGGTGTTCCGTGTTGTCCACGAGGATGGAGAAGACACGCATGGCACCGGTACGTGACCACGGCCCTGGTGATCCGGCGGAGTTCGCGAAGCACGCGGCCCTGACCGCGCGTTCGTAGCTCACCGAAGGCATCCGCACCCGCGCCTGCACCCGCTTCCCGCAAGCGCATCCCCCTCCGCGTCCGCAGCCGCGTCGGCACCCGCAATCCGCAATCCGCAATCCGCCGCGCGCCTGCCGCCTTCGCTGTCCCGCGGCTGCCCGACGGCGGCGCGCACCACGACCGGTGCCGCCGCGCGGGCCTGCCGCGCCCTCCTCGGATCTCACCTGACGAGAGCAGGCTTCCCATGGTCCGTGAACTCACCCACTTCATCGGCGGAAAGCACACCACCGGGACCTCCGGTCTCCACGCCGACGTGTACGACCCCAACACAGGAGCCGTCCAGGCCAGGGTCCCGCTGGCCGGACGCGCCGACACCGAGGCGGCCATCGCCAACGCCGAGGAGGCGCAGGCGGAATGGGGCCAGTGGAACCCGCAGCGACGCGCCCGTGTCATGCTGCGCTTCCTCCAGCTCGTCGAAGGCGAACGCGAGGCACTGGCCCGGCTGCTGTCCGCCGAGCACGGCAAGACCGTCGCCGACGCCCACGGCGATCTCCAACGCGGCCTGGAGGTGGTCGAGTTCGCCGCCGGTATCCCGCACCTCCTCAAGGGCGACTTCACCGACAACGCCGGCACCGGCATCGACGTGCACTCCCTGCGCTCCCCGCTCGGCGTCGTCGCCGGGATCACCCCCTTCAACTTCCCCGCGATGATCCCGCTGTGGAAGGCCGCGCCCGCCCTTGCCTGCGGAAACGCCTTCGTCCTCAAGCCCTCCGAGCGGGATCCGTCCGTACCGCTGCGCCTCGCCGAGCTGTTCCTGGAGGCCGGCCTGCCCCCGGGCGTGCTCAACGTGGTCAACGGCGGCAAGGAGGCCGTCGACACCCTCCTGGAGGACCCCCGCGTCCAGGCCCTCGGCTTCGTGGGCTCCACCCCGATCGCCGCGCACATCTACGCCACCGCCGCCGCCCACGGCAAGCGTGCCCAGTGCTTCGGAGGCGCCAAGAACCACATGATCGTGATGCCGGACGCCGACCTCGACCAGGCCGCGGACGCCCTCATCGGCGCCGGCTACGGCTCGGCCGGCGAGCGCTGCATGGCGATCTCCGTCGCCGTCCCCGTGGGGGAGGAGACCGCGGACGCGCTGGTGGCCAAGTTGAAGGAGCGCATCGCCGCCCTGCGCATCGGCGCCTCCGACGACCCGGACGCCGACTTCGGTCCCCTGGTCAGCCGGGACGCCCTCGACCGGGTCAACCGCTACGTCGGCATCGGCGCCACCGAGGGCGCCGAACTCCTCGTGGACGGACGCGGGTTCACACTCCCCGGGCACGAGAACGGGTTCTTCGCCGGAGCCTCCCTCTTCGACCGGGTGACCCCGCAGATGCGGATCTACCGTGAGGAGATCTTCGGCCCGGTGCTGTGCGTCGTACGGGCCGCCGACTACGAGGAGGCCCTGCGGCTGCCCAGCGAGCACCCGTACGGCAACGGCGTGGCCATCTTCACCCGCGACGGGGACACCGCCCGCGACTTCACCCGACGCGTCAACACCGGCATGGTCGGGGTCAACGTCCCCATCCCGGTCCCCGTCGCCTACCACACCTTCGGCGGCTGGAAGAAGTCCGGGTTCGGCGATCTGGGCCAGCACGGCCCGGACGCCGTCCGCTTCTACACCCGCACCAAGACCGTCACCTCGCGCTGGCCCTCAGGGGTCAAGGAGGGCGCGAGCTTCACCATCCCGACGATGGCGTGACCGCCGTGACCACGACCCTGCTCACCAAGGACCAGCTCGCCCTGGCCGAGGTCACCCTCGACTTCGCCCAGGAGCAGCTGGCCCCGCACTCCCTCGCCTGGGACCGGGACAAGCACTTCCCCGTCGACGTGCTGCGCCGCGCGGCCGGCCTCGGCCTCGCCGGGCTCTACGTACGCGAGGAGTCCGGCGGCTCCGGCCTCAGCCGCACCGACGGCGTCCTCGTCCTGGAGGTGCTGGCCACGGGCTGCCCCTCCATCGCGGGCTACCTCTCCATCCACAACATGGTCGCCTGGATGATCGACCGGTACGGGGACCAGGACCAGCGGGCCCGCCTGCTGCCCGGCCTCTGCGCCGCCGAGACCCTGGGCAGCTACTGCCTGACCGAGCCCGGGGCGGGCTCCGACGCGGCCGCCCTGCGCACCCGCGCCGAGCGGGACGGCGACGGCCACTACGTACTGACCGGCGTCAAGCAGTTCATCTCCGGGGCCGGCGCCGCCGACGTGTACGTCGTCATGGCCCGCACCGGCGGGGACGGCCCGGCCGGGATCTCCGCCTTCCTCGTCGAACGCGGCGACCCCGGGCTCTCGTTCGGCCCGAACGAACGCAAGATGGGCTGGAACGCCCAGCCCACGCGGCAGGTCGTCCTCGACGGGGTGCGGATCCCCGCCGACCGGCGACTGGGAGCCGAGGGCGAAGGCTTCCGCATCGCCATGAACGGCCTCAACGGCGGCCGCCTCGGCATCGCGGCCTGCTCCCTCGGCGGTGCGCAGAGCGCCCTGGACCGCAGCCTCACCCACCTCGCCGACCGGGAGGCGTTCGGCGGACGGCTGCTCGACGCGCAGGCGCTGCAGTTCCGGCTGGCCGACATGGCCACCGAGCTCACCGCAGCCCGCGCCCTGGTCCGTACGGCCGCCGGGGCACTGGACCGGGGCGATCCGCAGGCGCCCCAGCTCTGTGCCATGGCCAAGCGGTTCGCGACCGACACCGGCTTCACCGTCGCGGACCGGGCCCTGCAACTCCACGGCGGATACGGCTATTTGAGCGAGTACGGCATCGAGAAGATCGTCCGCGATCTCCGGGTGCACCAGATCCTGGAAGGAACCAACGAGATCATGCGCGTCATCGTCGCCCGCGGCCTGACGGAGAACCTGTGATGGCGGCCACGGCGGAAGAGGACCAGCACGTCCTGGTCCGCGTCGAGGGCCACTGCGGCCACCTGACCCTGAACCGGCCCAGAGCCCTCAACGCCCTCAGCCACCCCATGGTGCTGCGCATCGAAGAGACGCTCGCAGCCTGGGAGGAGGACCCCTCCGTACGGACGGTCGTGATCTCCGGAGCCGGAGAACGCGGCCTCTGCGCGGGCGGGGACATCCGTTCCATCCACGCGGACGCCCGCGCGGGAGGCACGGCCTCGGCCGAGTTCTGGCGCGACGAGTACCGGCTCAACGCCCGGATCGCCCGCTACCCCAAGCCGTACGTCGCCCTCATGGACGGGATCGTGATGGGCGGCGGGGTCGGGATCTCGGCCCACGGCACGGTACGGATCGTCACCGAGCGGTCCCGGGTCGCGATGCCGGAGACGGGCATCGGCTTCGTCCCCGACGTCGGCGGCACCTACCTGCTGGCCCTGGCCCCCGGGGAGCTGGGCACCCATCTGGCCCTGACGGGCGCCCCCGTCGGCGCCGCCGACGCCCTGCTCTGCGGCCTCGCCGACCACTTCGTACCGGCCGACCGGCAGGGCCGGCTGGTGGCGGACCTCGCCCAGGCCCCCGTACGCGACGCCCTGGCCCCGCATGTCGCCGAGGCACCGCCCGGCCGGCTGGCCGCCCAGCGCGAATGGATCGACCACTGCTACGCGGCCGACACCGTGGAGGAGATCCTGTCCCGCCTCCTCGCGAGCGGCGAACCGGAGGCCAAGGAGGCCGCCGACACCCTGGCCGCCAAGTCCCCGACCGCGCTGAAGGTCACCCTGGCCGCCCTGCGCCGTGCCCGCGGACTCGGGCCGCTGGAAAGGGTGCTGGAGCAGGAGTACCGCGTCTCGTGCGCTGCGCTGAGCTCACCCGACCTCGTCGAGGGCATCCGCGCGCAGGTCATCGACAAGGACCGCGATCCGCACTGGTCGCCCGGCACCCTCGCCGAGGTGTCCGAGGCGGACGTGGCACGGTACTTCGCCCCGCTCGACGCGGACCGCGAACTGCGGCTCGCGCCCGTCGACTCCCCTCAGGAGGTGCCCTGGTGACCACGGTCATCGCTTTCATCGGCCTCGGCCACATGGGCGGCCCGATGGCCGCCAACCTCGCCGCCGCCGGACACCGGGTGCTCGGCCACGACCTCGTCCCCGCCTCCCTGGCCCAGGCCGCGGCGGCGGGCGTGGAGGCGGCGGAATCCGCCCCCGCGGCGGCAGCCGAGGCGGACGTGGTGATCACCATGCTGCCCGCGGGACGCCATGTTCTCGCCCTCTACCGGGACGAGGGGCTGCTCGCCGCCGCGAAGCCCGGCACCCTCTTCGTCGACTGCTCCACCATCGACGTCGCCGACGCCCGCGCTGCCCACGAGGCGGCGGCCGAGGCCGGCCACCGGGCCCTCGACGCACCCGTCTCCGGCGGCGTCATGGGCGCCGAGGCCGCCACCCTCACCTTCATGGCCGGCGGGGGAGAGGCGGAGTTCGCCCAGGCCGAACCGCTGCTGTCCGCGATGGGGAAGAAGAGCGTGCACTGCGGAGGTGCGGGCGCCGGGCAGGCCGCGAAGATCTGCAACAACATGATCCTCGGCATCTCCATGATCGCCGTCAGCGAGGCCTTCGTCCTCGGCGAGAGCCTCGGCCTCTCCCACCAGGCCCTGTACGACGTGGCCTCCACCGCGTCCGGGCAGTGCTGGGCGCTCACCACCAACTGCCCCGTCCCCGGCCCGGTCCCGGCCAGCCCCGCCAACCGGGGGTACCGCCCCGGATTCGCCGCGCCCCTCATGGCCAAGGACCTGGGCCTTGCGGCCAACGCCCTGCGCGCGGGCGGGATCGACACCGGACTCGGCCTGCGTGCCGCCGAGATGTACGCCGCCTTCGCCGAAGGCACCGGAGCGGAAAAGGACTTCTCCGGCATCGTCAACGCTCTGCGCGGCGCCGCCGCGGCACAGAACGGATGAGCCCCGTGACCGACACCGACACCGACACCGACACCGACACCCCGTACGAGACGATCCTCGTCGAGCGCAAGGGCCGTACCGCCCTCCTCACCCTCAACCGGCCGGGGGCCCTCAACGCGCTCAACCTCCACGTCATGAACGAGGTCGTGGCCGCCGCCGAGGCGCTGGACCGGGACCCGGAGATCGGCTGCATCGTCCTCACCGGTTCCGCGAAGGCCTTCGCGGCCGGTGCGGACATCAAGGAGATGCAGCCGCAGGGGTACATGGACATGTACCTCAGCGACTGGTTCACGGCCTGGGACCGCCTGGGCGACCTGCGCACCCCCACGGTGGCGGCCGTCTCCGGCTACGCCCTCGGCGGCGGCTGTGAGCTGGCCATGCTCTGCGACATCCTGCTGGCCGCCGACACCGCCGTCTTCGGGCAGCCCGAGATCAAGCTCGGGGTGATCCCCGGCATCGGCGGCTCCCAGCGGCTGACCCGCGCCGTCGGCAAGGCCAAGGCGATGGAACTCTGCCTGACCGGGCGGACCATGGACGCCGCCGAGGCCGAACGGGCCGGCCTGGTCTCCCGTGTCGTCCCGGCGGGCGAGCTGCTCGCCGAGGCCCTCACCGTCGCCGAGACGGTGGCCGCCATGTCCGCCCCCGTCGCCATGATGGCCAAGGAGGCCGTGAACCGGGCCTTCGAGACCACCCTGGCCGAGGGGGTCCGCTTCGAACGCCGCCTCTTCCATGCCGTGTTCGCCACCGCCGACCAGAAGGAGGGCATGAGCGCCTTCGTGGACAAGCGCGCCGCGGACTTCACCCACCGCTGACCGGACTGCGATCCGCCCCTCTCCCGGCCGGCAGAGGGGCGGATCGCAGGGTCATGCGAGCGTGCGGAGCGACCGCGGTCGTGCTCGGACCGTCAGACCGTCAGTTCCGCAGGGCTCTGCGCAGGCCGAGGCGGTCGGTACCGAGCTTGGTGAAGACCGCCGAGAGGAGTTCGGAGACCGCCTGCGGGTTGCTGTGCATCTGCGCCGCGATCGCCGTGTTGTCCAGACCGAGCGCGGCGTGCTCGGCCGCCGCGCTCTCGGCCACCGTCAGCGTGTCCTGTTCGAAGGTGTGCAGCCGGCGGGGGCGCAGGCCCGCCGACACCAGCTGGGAGCGGGCGCGGCGCGCGAGGCCGTCGGCGCCGCAGGCAGCGGCGGTCTCCATGCCCCGGTAGAGCTGCTGCGCCGCCCGGTGCGGGTCACCCAGGGTGTGCAGGGCCGTGCCGTGGTCGACGAGCGCCTGGGCCAGCTCGCAGGCGGCCGGGGACTGTTCGAGGTGCCCCACCGCCTCCTGCAGCAGGACGGCCGCGTGCGCGGGATCCGTGGCCGCCGCCGACACGCGCAGGGCGTGGCCGATCACGCTGGACGTGCCGAACGCCCGCGCCCGGGCCACCGCTTCGGCCGCCGTGGCACGTGCCTGGTCGGGCGCGCGGGACACCTGCGCCAGCGCCAGGTCCAGTTGCCACGGACTCCACGACGGATTGCGGGTGCCGCGCAGATCCAGCCGCTTGCCCGCCGCGGCCAGGTGCTGCATCGCCTCGTCGATCCGGCCCTGGGCCAGCAGCAGCTTGCCCCACACGGCCTGGGGGTCGGGATAGACGACCGCGGCCGGGAAGCCCTCGCCCAGTTTGTAGGTGTGGGCGACCCGCAGCGCCTCCTCGGTGTTCCCGCGCGCGAGCAGCGTCTCGACGAGCGTGCCGATCGCGTACCACTGTGCCGGGATGCCCTGCCCGACACGGTCGGCGATCTGCAGGCCGTTGCGTACGAAGTCCTCGGCCTCGGCGAGCCGTCCGCGCCGGTAGCGGACGTAGCCGAGCAGGGTGTACACGAACGACAGGTGTGCGCCGCGCCAGCCCTTGGCCTCGAACTCTACGATGCCGGTGTTGAACAGGTCCTCGGCGCGGCCGGGCTGATCGCAGTACATGAGCGTGACCGCGATGACCGACGGCACTTCGAACCCGAAGTCCTGGTCGGTCCAGCTCATCCCGCCGTCCAGCGCCTGTTCCGCGTACTCCAGCGCCGTCGTGGCGGGCTCGCCGCGCATGGCGGCGTCCCAGGCCCGCAGGCCCAGGATGTGCCGCTCGGCCAGACCGCGGCCGGTGATCCGCTTGGCGAACTGGGCGAGGAGCCGGGACCGGGCGGGCGAGTTCTCCTCGTCGACCCGGACCGAGTTCCACTTGAACTGCTCGGCCTGCATGCGCAGCCGCGTACGGGAGCTGGTGGCCCGTTTGGCCTCCTCCTGGAGCAGCCCGGCGGCCTCCGCCAGCTGACCTGTGTGGGCGAGGGCCTGGGCCAGCCGGTACGTGATCGCCTCCCGCAGGCCCTGTTCGGCCTTGGGCTCCTCCAGCGCGGCCCTGAGCTGGTTGATCGTGGTCGCGGGATCGTGCAGGAGGTTCGCGGAACCGAGCTCGAACAGCACCTCGGCCCGGTCCTCCACGTCCGGAGGCTCGCGCAGCGCCCGGGCCAGATAGCGGCGTGCGGCGTCGGGCGCGCCCGCGGAGAAACTGTCGCGCGCCGCCTGGCGCAGCTGCTGTACGACCCAGGGGTCGCCGTCGGGGTGCATCTCCAGCAGGTGCCGGGCGGCGGCCGCGGCTCCCTGCCCGTCGTCCACCAGGGCCTGCGCGGCCATGCCGTGCATCGCGACGCGCACACCGGGCGGGATCGACCGGTACACGGCGGTGGCGACGAGCGGGTGGAAGAACTCGACGACCTCCTTGCGGCGCAGGCCGGTGAGGACGGTCAGGATGCGTGCGGCACGCAGCTTGTTGATGGCGTCGGCGACCTGTGCGTCCCCCAGCGCCGCCACGCTTCCGACGATGCCGGTCGGGACGGCGGTGCCGAGGACCGCGGCGGCCCAGGCGAGCCGGACGATGGACGGACCGAGCTGTTCGAGGCGGTCGATCAGACCGCTGCCCTTGACGGCGGAGGCCAGGTCGCGCAGCTCGGGGATGCTGTCCTGGTGCGGCTTCAGCTCGCGGTCGCGCCCCTTCATGGCCAGTTCGACGACCTCGAAGGGGTTTCCGCCGGTGATCGCCCAGCACTCGCGGCAGAACACGTCGTCCGCGCTCTGGCCGAGGGCGTCCCGCACTATGCGCGCCACCGCGCTGGTGGTGAGGGGAGCGAGCTCGTGCGGACGGGTCCCCTGGCGCCCCATCAGGGCACGCAGCGCACCGGCGCCGGCGGGGATCTCGTCCGGGCGGCAGGCCACGATGATCAGCATGGCGAGTTCCTCGGCCCGCGCCGCGAACGCGGTCAGCCAGGCCAGGGACTCGGCGTCCGCCCAGTGGGCGTCGTCGAGGATGAGGACGACGGGCGCGCTGCGCACCGTCAGGTGGGTGACGACCCAGTCCAGGCCGTCGCGCACACCCTGGGGGTCCGGTGCCGTCGGGCCTTCCGAGGCGGCGGTCAGCCCGAGCGCCGGGGCGACGATGCTGTACCAGGTGCCGAGTACGTCACGCCGTTCGTCCTCGGTCATGGCGGCGAAGGCCGGCTGGATGAGCTGGCGCATCACGTGGAACGGCACCTGTTTTTCCTGCTCGCCGCCGCGGGCGAACAGTACGGTGCACGAGCGCTCGGCCGCGTGCCGGCGGGCCTCTCCCAGCAGGGTGGTCTTGCCGATGCCGCCCGATCCCGCGAAGGTCAGGACACCTCCGCGGCGTGCGGTCGGACCGTTCTCCGAGGTCCCGCACAGCTCGTCCACCGCCCGGTGGATCGCGCGAATCTCGGATTCCCGTTCGAGCAGCGGCTGGGTCGCCCACCCTCGCGGTTCCGTGACATGTGACATTCTTGCCCCCTCCAGCGCGTGCGGCCGAGTGTACGACCCCGCGGACGGGAACTTGCTGCTTAAGCACATTATTGCGGGATCACGTCACCCGTAAGGGGACAACGCTGTATCCTCATCTGCCTTTACGCGGCCCGTGGCGGCGCGCGATCGCTGAACTCGCCTTGAATGGAATCGAATCGATCGGATTCCGTCAATGGCGTGAAACAGGGATCATCGGAAGCTCGCTGGGCTGGGGCATTCCCGCGGGGAGTTCCCGCACCGTCACCCCCGGAGCGGGTACCAGCCGCCATCGCGACGCCACCGTCGCGAGGGCGGTCAGGATCTCCGCCACGGCGAACGTGTCCCCGATGCACTTGTGCTGGCCGGCGCTGAACGGGATGTACCGGTGCGCGCGCGGCTGCTCGTCCGGCTTCTCCTCCCACCGGTCCGGATCGAACACGGTCGGATCGCGGAACAGCGCGGGGTCGCGGTGCAACGCGTACGGGCTGTAGGCCAGTTCCGCGCCGGCCGGGATCGAGACACCGCCCAGTGTGAGGGGCACCAGTGCCCGCCGGGTGAACAGCAGCGGCGAGTGGAGGCGCAGCGCCTCCTGGAATATGTGGTTGGCGTACGGCAGCTGGGCGATGTCGGACGGGCGGACGCGGCGCGTGCCCACGACCGCGTCGACTTCCTCGTGGAGCCGCTTCTCCACCTCGGGGTGACGGCCGACCTCGTGGAACACCCAGGACAGCGTGGTCGCCGAGGTCTCCGTACCGGAGAACAGGATGGCGATGACCTCGTCCCGCACCTGCTCCGGGCTCATCGTCGCGCCCGTCTCCGGGTCGACGCTCGACAGCAGCAGGGACAGGAGGTCGTGGCGGTCGTCCGCCCCGGCCTCCTCGGCGCCGTACTGCGCGATCACCTGGTCGATGATCCCTCGCAGGCGGGCGGCCGCCGCGTCGAAGCGCCGGTTCAGCGGGATGGGCAGCCGGTCCAGGGACTTGGGCATGACCGCCCGCAGCAGCATCCCCTCCAGGACGATCGGCAGCGAGCGGTGCACCTCGGCGATGGCGGGGCGGCTCAGGTCCCCCGAGAAGATCATCTCGGCCACCGAGGACAGCGCGTACCGCCGTGCCTCGGTGACCATCGAGATCTCCCGGCCCGCCGTCCACGACGCGGTCATCTCCTCCGCCGCCCGGCTCATGACCTCGGCGTACTCGGCGATGTGGCTCCGGTGGAAAGCCGGCTGGATCATCCGGCGCTGCTTGCGGTGGAACTCGCCGTCCGTCGTGACGAGGCCGTTGCCGAACATCGGCCGCAGCCGGTCGAAGACCCGGCCGCGCCCGAACTTCTGCGCCTGCTGGACCAGTACGGCGTGGACGTGGTCCGGGCTCGTCAGTACGTGCACGGGCCAGGTTCCGATGTCGAGCCGCACGATGTCGCCGTGCTCGCGCAGCGATTCGAGGAAGCCGATCGGCCGGCGCCACAGGGGGATGGCGTGCCCCAGGAGCGGTAACCGCCCCGGAGCCGCCGGTGCGTGGACCGCAGGGCCGAGTTGTTCCGTACGGGCCATGGGTCGACTCCCTGTCATGCCGTCATGCCACCGAAACGAGGTCCGGGCGGGTGTACGCGGACTCCAGCCCGGCCGCGAACCGTTCGTCGCTGTACCGTGTGCACTCGTAACGCTGCCACAGATCGGCGCCGATCATCCAGTCTTCGTAACTGCGCACGCACCGAGTGACCCCCGCCCTCATCGCGGGGTCCATCTCCCCCTGGGAGTCCATGACTTGAAACAGTCGTCGTTCCGCCGTCACGTAGTCCTCTATGCGGACCTGGATGCGGGCCTCGACCGACCGGACCGCGTCCGGAAGCGAACATCCTTCCCAGGAGGCAATGAGGGACACCAGGTTGTTGTTGTCCCCGCAGGCGTGCTCCTTCGGCAGGGAGAACACGTCGTTGCCCCACGAGATGATGTCCACGGCGCTCTCCACGACCGCCTGGAATGCGGGGAGGTCGTGGATGTGCTGAGGCAGGTCGATTCCCAGTCCGGCCTCCACCATGTCCATCATCGGCAGCAGTTGGGAACTGTGCCGGCGCATGAGCACGTAGTCCTGGACCGAAGGGCGCCTGACCGCGCCGCGATTGCCCGCCTCCTGGTCCAACGAGTGCAGCATCTGGGGTACATGCGTTCGGTATCGGGCCGCCGTACCCGCGGACATGCCGTCCAGGATCCGGTCGCACAGCTCGATGAATCCCTTCACCAGTGGATTGCGGCGCGATGTCGACCTTGATGTCCGGCCCGTGTCCAGGTACTCGGTGATGGCATCGGTGACGGGCCGCCAGGCGGCAAGTTCACCCGTCCTGATGAGGTGGTCGTGCTGATCGTCCAGGACGAACGACCAGGCCATCCACTCGGCGAGCAGCACGATGGTCTCGTACGGCACCTCACCGCTCACGCGGCCCGCGAGGTGCCCGCAGCCGATCGCGGTGAACTGCTCGGCGGCATCGGTGACGAGCTCGTGGCCCAGCGCCCATGACGTGGCCTCGGCGTTGGCCCGTGCGGCCAGTGGATGCTTGGAGTTCCCGAACGGAAGATGAAAATCAGGAACAAGGAATGGGTCGAGCCGGGCCATTGATCCCCCCACGGAAGAGTCGGATTCGCCGATACCCGCTCAATGTACGATCGTCATGGCACGTGCAATTTCAAGAGCACCCCGCTGCTGCGGCGTCGTTACGTCTGCACACGCCGCAGCTGACGGAAAGAACCGGTCGGGAACCGACCAGAACCCATCCGCGCACGACTACATCAGGCCACTCGTGAAGTAATTAACCCTCAGGGCGCGGCGCACTGTCAATGTAGAAATTGCGGAGATACTGCATTGTCCCTGCTATTGGGCAGGGAATATCCCTTTAGGATGTGCGTGCGGCATAGTCGCAGACATTCGGAAGTGATTCCTCCGGATAAGTCCGTCCTCATGGGCGTCTTCCGGCCACTCACGGGACCGCTGGAACGGGCGTCTGCCAACTCGACCGACCGTGGCGCCTGTTGAAGATGGGGCGGCCGTGCCGTCCTGCGGTGGCCGAAGAGCGCCGTGGAGGTACGAGGCCCTCCCTACACTTCCGAGAGGACGCGGCCGTCCGGGGAGGGCGGGGAACATGATCGAGCAGCATGCGGCGGACTCGGGCGACGGCCAGGAGGCCGATGTCCTGGGCTCCTACCTGGAAGTCCTGCGGGCGCGCCTGACCGGCGAGCGGTTCGAGGTGCTCATCCGCGCCGTCCAGACCACCTGTGCACTGCTCGCCGAGGGCCGGGAAGCCGTCCTCGAAGTGCCGGGAGAGACCGATCTCGTCCCCGATCTGCAGTGCGAGTACCTGTCCCTGATGGCCGTGATGATCACGGGCCACCTGGATCACCGCCTCGTCGAACTGTCCGCCCCCGACGGCGGCAAGGGCTGGGCGGTCGTGGACAACACCGGCCCCCGCCAGGAACCCGCGCTCGCGGCGTCCGTGTCCCCGCCCCCGTCCCCGTGCGAGGCCGCGGAGCGGGCGTGGATCGACCGGGAGCTCGACGGCATCGCACGCGCCACGCAAGACCCGGGCAGCGGGAGCGCACGGGGCTGATGCCACACGGAAGCCCCCCGGCTCGGAAGGCCGGGGGCTTCGCGCGAGGATCTCGGAGCCGTTCCCCGTGTAGTCCGGGTCCAGCTTCACCCTGAACACCCAGGTCACGTCCGCCCCGGGGGCGAGGGTGGGCAGCGGACGGCAGGTCACCGTACGGCCGGAGGAGGGCGTACTCGAAGGTCGCTCCCGTCCCCGCTGTACGAGGGGTCCACCCGCACGGTCAGGACGTATCCGGTGAAGTCGCCGGCCTTCAAGAGGCTGGTGCGCTTGCACGAGACCAAGTGCCCCGAGACGGTGCAGCCCGTCGGCGAGGAGGTCACGTACGCCAGCCCGTCGGGCTTGCGAGCGTGGTGGTCCTCCGTGCCGGTCTCCAGGCACGGGGGCCCGCCGCCCGGGCCCGTCGTGCCGGGCCTGTTGGCGTTGTCGGCGAGGTCGGGGTCGAAGGTCGCGGAGGTGACACGGGCGATGTTGTCGATCGGGACGCACGTGTGCCCGCTGTCGCCGCCCCGGTCGGCTCCGTCCCTTCCGTCCTTGCCCGCACCCTTGTCCTTCGCCTTGACGGTGATCCGGAATTCCGCCTTCGCACCGGCTTCCAGGCGCTCCCGCGGCGGGCACACCACCAGCCGGTCCTCGCCCTCGGGCACCGCGCAGTCGTCGGGTGAGGAGAGCAGGGTGAGGGAGGGCGGCAGCAAGTCGCCGACCTGCACCGTCCGTTCCGTGGCCGGCCCGTGGTTGTGCGCGGTGATCAGGTACACGAACTTCTCGCCCGGCCTGACGGCCTGACGGCCTTGCGCCCGGCCGCGAGCAGCGCGGTCTTCTCCAGGGACAGATCGGCGATGCGCGCGCTGGGCGGGATGTCCAGGCCCGTCAAGGGAGGTCTTGTCGTTCGCCTGGTCGGGGTCGGCCGTCTGCGCACCGACGACCGGCTCGTTGACGATGTCCGATCCGTCGCCGCGGTACCCGGCCGCGAGCCGGACGGCGATCACCCAGGTGTGCGAGCGGTTCACCGGCAGGACCGCCGGCGTCCCGCAGGTCACGGTCAGGCCCGAGGCGGTGCACCGTCACGGGAGGAGAGGAATTTCGAGGGAGGACGGCAGGTGGTCGGTGACCGTCACCTGCCGGGCGTCGGACGGGCCGTCGTTGGTGACCGTCACGGCGTGGTCGAAGGTCTCCCGTACGGCCGCGCCCGCGGTCTCGCCCCTGCCGCGTGCGGCGGGACCGGCCGGGTGCGGCGTCCCGGAGACGGAGGGATCAGCGCCCTCTTCCTCGCCGGCCGGTTCCGTCGCGGCGACCGAGGGTCCCCACGGGCGGCACGGATGCCGAAGCGGGTGGCGAGGCCGGTGTCGAAGCGGGTACCGAGGCGGAGGCCGAGGCCGGTGCGGGCTCCGGCGGCCGCGCCTCGTCGGCGCCGCCGAGTGCCATCGCCGCAGCGGGTGCCAGGGCCACGAGCCCGCTCGCGACACCGAAGCAGAACAACGTCAGCGTGCACGGACGCATCAGTCTCCCCGATTCAACCTGTTGGCTCTCCCGACAAGCGCACCGTGCTCAGGATCCTCATGATCAGCTCGTCGCTGACCGCGCCGGGCACGCCCGTCCTGCCGTAGAGGTCCCAGGCGACGAAGTCACCCTTGGAGTTCTTGAAGCCGAAGGCGATGGCCCGGCCCTCGCCGGCGCACTTGCCGGTCCGCCTGGAGCCCTTCGAGTGCGCCTTGACGTAGCTGCCCCTGACCCCGGACCTGGTGGTGTACTCCACCGGCTCGTCCCACGTGACCGCGTCCTTGTCCGGCTGGGTGTACGCGCCGTAGACCCAAGCCGCCGCCGTCTTCCGCGCGACCTCGTCGGTGCTCTTGGCGCCGTCGCCGCCCTTGGTGCCCGTACCGGCGAGCGCGAAGTCCTCGATCCTGCCGTCGCCGTCCGAGTCGACGCTGCACCACGTGTACTTGTAGAAGGCGGGAGCCGTGTGCCCGACGACCGGCTTGTCGGGGACGACGTGGTCCGAGAAGCCGCTGAACACATCGGAGGACATGACCTCCCAGCCGGGCGGGACGTCGAACGCGGTGCCGTGCAGGGGGTTGACCACGGTCTTCCACCCCGCCGAGCCCGAGGCGGGCGGCCCTGCCTCGCCGCCGTCGTCGCTCAGGACGACGACTGCGGCGACCGCGGCGGTGACGGCGACGGCCGTCGCCGCGCACACGGCCACGACGCCGCGCCTGTCACCGGCCGAAGGAAAGGATCGCATGGCTCACCTCCGTCGGCTTCGGGCTGTACACCCGGCCGTTGAGCAGGAACAACCGGCCGCCCGCCCAGGCCACGCGCGCCAAGCCGGGGTAGAAGACGGACTCGGCGCCCTTGGCGGCGTCCGGGCTCGCCAGGACCACCTGCGGATCGCCGCCGCTCGCCACCGGGAGGGCCGCGACCGCACCCGCCACTCCGGCGCCGGAGTGGACGTAGACGAGCAGCTTGCCGTTCTCGACGGCCAGCGGCCACATGGCGCGGCCCTTGGGCGCGGCCGCATGCCACTTCTCGGCGCCGTTGTTCAGATCGACCGCGACGACCTCGTCCGTGGTGTCGATGCCGAGGTCCCGACCGGGTTTGCCCGCCGCGATGTAGAGCGTGTCGGCATCGGTGACGGCGCCGACGCAGCCGTGCAGATCGCCGGTGCCGTCGCCCCAGCCGTTGCACCGGCCGGGGACGCCGAACCCGGACTCCGTCTGCGAGCGGATCTTGCCGTCGGAGGTGAAGGCGGTGATGTTCCAGATCTTCCGGTCGGAGTGGTAGGCGGCCACGACCAGCGGGTCCACCGAGTAGATCCGGCCGAGGTTCCAGCCCTTTTCGTACTGGTAGTTCCACTTGGGCGCGCCCGTCGCCGGGTCGGCCTCCTCGATCATGGCCCGGGGCTTGCCGGCGGCGTCGTCCGGGTCGGGGCAGCTCCGTACGTTGAACAACCTGGCGCCGCCGCCGCCGCCACCGACGGCCGCCGGATAGCAGGCACCCGTCTTCGACGTGCCGAAGAGCTTTCGGCCGTCGGTGACGGAGAAGCCGCTCACGACCGCCGATCGGGCGACCGAGACGGTGTCCCCGGCGATCGCCAGGCGGAACTCCACGGCGAGGTCATAGGAGTTCTCCTGGGGCACCTCGACCTTCCAGCCCGCCTTGCCCGTGGTCAGGTCGATCTGCTGGAGGTGCGTACAGCGGGCACCCTCGCTGTCGCTCGACATGAGTCCGACGACCAGCTTTCCGTTCGCGGACGGGGCCGGCGCGACGGCGCACGTCCGACTCTCCAGCGCGACCTTCCACTTCTCCCGGCCATCGGTCACCCCATACGCGGTGATCTCCTTGAACATCGCCTTGACCACCACGTCGCCCACCCGCCACGGACCGTACTGGGAGGCCCCCGAACCGGGCAGTTCGGTCCTGTTCTCGCTCAGCCAGACCGGAGCCTCGCCCGGCTTGATGCCGGAGTTGAGGTCGTACTCGTCCGGGCCGCCGCCCGCGCCCTTGCCGTCGCCCCGGTCGACCGAGGGGGAGCCGGAGGGCACGGCCGGATCCGTACTCCCGGCCCCGGCCGCCGGCTTGTCCCGGCCTACCCCCACCAGGGCGTACGCGCCGCCGCCGATCACCAGCAGACCCGCGGCCAGCGCCGCGACCAGCACGGCGGGCCGGCCCCGGAAGGGGCTCCCGCCCGCCCTGCCCGGAGCCGGAGGCAACGGGCCCCCGGAACCGGGCTGTCGGCCCGGAGCCCCGTGGACACCGGGCGGCAGGGGAGGCAGGCGCGGCGGAGGCGGCGGAGGCGGCAAGGGGACGGGCGGGGGCGACGGCTGCGCGTACGGGTTGCCGGGCACGGGTCCGGAACCGGGGGGCGCCGCCTGGTAGTCGGAGCCGTAGCCGGGTTGAACGGCGGGCGGCGGGGTGGGGCCTGACGCCTGCCCCGCGGGCCACCGCTGTTCAGGGTCGGGCAGTTCGTCGAGGTCGCGACCGGTCATGGTGCAAGTGTTGCCGGTGGGGCGACCCGGCTGGAACACATTTCTGGACGAAAGACTGTCCGCCCGGCCGCCCTCCGACTGACGTCAGCCGTCCAGTCGTTCGTGGAGGAAGGCGGTGACCTCCGCGCGGGCCTTCAAGGCCGGGTGGTCCTGCGGGCTTTCGCGGACCTCCAAGGTCAGCACCGCATGGGCCTGGCGGCCGAATCCGTCGCCGTTGCCGGGGGCCGAGCCGAGCCGGATGACCTTGAAGGCTTCCCCGAGACGGGAGCTCAGGGTGGCGAATCGTTCCTCCGGGGCCATCCAGTCCTCGCTGAAGCGAAGCCCCATCACACAGAGGCCGTTGTTCCGGGTGCGCTCGACGACGCGCCGCAGTTCGTCCTCGGAGACACCCGCGTCCGCGCGCCGGGCGGCGGTCAGCGCGATCGGGGCCGAAGGCTGGCTCATCACGGGGGCCAGAACGACCTCGTCCACCGCGGCGGCCAGGGCGAAACCGCCCGTGAAACAGAGGCCGATGACACCGACCCCCGCGGCGGGCGTACGGGCCGCGAGGTCGCGGGCAAGGGCCCTGAGGTAGTCGGCGACGGGCCGCCGGGCGTTCGTGGCGAAGGCCCGGAACTCCGCGGAGACGCAGACACGGGCCAGTACGGCCGCCGTCCGGGCGACGGACAGGGGCTTGCCCGGCGTGCCGAACAGCGAGGGCATCACGACGGTGAACCCCTCGTCCACCAGGTGTTCGGCGAGCCCGAGCACCTCGGGCGTGATGCCGGGCAGCTCCGGAAGGAGCACCACGCCCGGCCCTTCGCCCTTCTCGAAGCAGTCGTACGTGAGCCCCTCGGCGGAGAACGGACCCCGGCGCCAGCCGGCGAGGGTGGAAGTCGGTGCGGTGCCTGTCATTGTCCCTGCTCTCGGTCGGGTCCCGGCGTCGGCAGCCGACTGTACGCCGCGTGCGTCAACAGCGAGGGGGCGAGGTCATCCTCCCGGAGCCGTCCCACCCCGTCGGGTGAGCGGGGCGCCCGCCGGATCCGCCAAGGCCCGTGAGCACTGGTCCGGGAAGGGCCCCGGGACCGGTTCCGGGCGGGGCGGAGCCGGTGAAGGGAGCTCCGGCCGCGCGGAAAGGATCACGTTCGATGCCACGATTCCCCCGCACACAGCGGGCAGGCAAGGCTGCGAAGCCGTTCACAGGGATGAGAGGTACGAAAGTGGCGCCTCAGGTGGTCGACGAAACGGCTCAGCGTCTCCCCGGCCGGAGGGAACCGGGCGCCGACGCCCCCGGCACGCCCCCGGCCGCGCCCGGTTCCGTACGCGTACCGGCCCCCACCGCACCCGAACCGGCCCCGGAGCGCGTCGACGCCGAACTCCTGATCGCCGCCTCGGTCCTGCTCGCCGACGCGGCGCTCACGGCCAAGCAGTCCGGCGCGGAGCTCACCGGCGCGATGTTCAGCCGGCGGTTCGGGCTGGAGGCGCTGCGGCGCCCCGGCTGGGCCCTCGGCACGGCCGTCTCCTGCGCCCGGGCGCTGACCGGATCCGGCGGGCTCGGCTTCGGGGCGAACGGCGGTGTGGCCGGTGAACTCCTGCGCATGGCGGGCAACATGACCTACCGCCGGCCCGCCAAGGTGGCCATGGCGGTGGACGCCTTCGCCCTGCGGATCAAGGCGGCCGCGGTCGACCACCCCAGCCTCGACGCCCCGGCCGCCCGCCGACTCACCGACGCGATGGTGGCCGGGAACCGGCTGGAGGCGGCGCGGGCCATGTACGCGCTGATCGAACTGCTCGGCGTGACGCGCGCGCTGACCACGGTGAGCCCCGTGATCATGGAGCTGCTGGCCCTGCTCGGCATGCTCGACGAGAATCCGGTCAACGACGACTTCTCGTGGGTGACGCTCGCCGGGGGCGTGCCGACCACCGACCCGATCCTCGGACTGCCCAGCTCGGTACTCAAGTTCCTCAACCCCGGGCCCGGCCGCGCCGAGCGCACCGATCCGGACCCGATTCTCGCCAAGGTGCTCGCCGGCTCCCGCAACGACATCGTCAGCTACGTGGGCGACATCGGGGCCCTGGGCAACCACGGCCTCGTGCTGCTGCGCCGCGTCGAGTGCGCCGACGGCGCCGTACGGTACGTACTCCTGCTGCCCGGCACCAGCTTCGGCCTGCTCAGCAACAGCACTCCGCAGGACCTGGTCGGCGCGTTCGACGGGCTGCTGCGCACCGACACGACGTACACGCGCGCCGCGAAGAAGCTGCTGCGGCGGGCCGGGGTGCCCACCGGCTCGGAGCTCATGATCGTCGGACACAGCCTGGGCGGCATGACCGCGATGAACCTCGCGTCCGACGTGGAGGTCTGCGCCGCCTACCGGGTCACCCACGTGATCGCGATCGGCTCTCCGATCGACGGCAAGCGGCCCGCCGACCACACCACCCGGGTGATCAGCCTCGTCAACAAGCACGACGTGATCCCGGGACTGGACGGGCGCGGACCGGCCTCGCCCCACGACCTTCCCGAGAGCTGGGTCGAACTGGCCTGGCTGGACGAGTCGTACGACTACCCGCTGTCGCACGCCCCGCAGGCGTACTCCGACGCGCTGCGCGGGGAGTTCAGGCACTACCGGGACCAGGTCAACAAGCTGATCGGCGAGTACGACGGTGAAGTCGTCGGCAATCAGCCCTACATGCTGCGCGACAAGTGACCTCACGTGACCCAAGGGACCACAAGGGAGACCGACCGATGACCACTGCCGACAGCCCGGCCACCGCGGCGCGACGTCCCGCGACGGCCTGGCCCCTGGAGAACGCCGTGTTCAGCGCGGCCATGGTCGCCCAGCGCGTGCCCTGGGTGGACGCCCCGGCCCGCGCCCTGGGGCTGGACATGCTGACCCGGGACGGGGTGACGCGCGGGCTGCTGGCGTTCCTGCGGCGCACCCGCTCGGGCCGACCGGTACAACTGCGCACCCCGTTCGGGCCGTTCCTCCTGCCGCTGGCCGCCGCCGACGCCGCGGGCCTGCTCGCGGCGGCGGACGAGGCGGGGGCCCTCGCGCCCGCGGTCGGCCTCACGGCCGGTGGGCAGCGGTACGGCCTGTCGCCGCACGTGCCGCTGCCCCGCGACGCGGCCGTGCCGGCCGCGGAGCTCGGCGCCCTGCCGGCCGAGGACGTGGACCGGGTGATCGCGGCCCGCCGCGGGGACGGCACGCTGGAGTGGGCCGACTGGGAGCGCGGCATGGTGCGGCTGAGCCGGCGCGTGGTGGTCGGAGCCGCGGCGGTCGAGGACACGCTGCTCGGCGAGGTGCTCGCGGGCGCGACGGCGGCCGTCGGCAGCAGATCGTACGAGGGCCGGGCCGAAGCCCTGCGGCGCCGGCTGGCGCCGTACCTGGCCGACCCGGACCCCGCCTCGCTGACGGGCCGGCTCCTGGCCCACGGCTCCGGGCGCGGGGAAAGCGGTCCGGACGCCGCGGGCCCCGCCGTCGCGCACGCGCTCGCGCTGGTGTCCCGGGCCGCCGCCGAGACCGTGCTCCAGGCGCTGGCCCTGCTCGCCGTGGGCGCCGCGGCGACCCCGGAAGCGGCCGTCGCCGAAGCCCTGCGCCGCTGGCCTCCGGTGGCCGCGGCCGTGTACCCCGTACGCGCGGACTTCGTCTGGCAGGACCTGGCGGTCGAAGCGGGCACCGAGATCCTGCGCGTGCCCGGCTGGCTGCGCGGTCTGGACGGCGAGGACCACACGGACCGGGCGCCGGCCGGCACTTCGGCCGCGGCGGGGAGCTCGGGGACGCCGCCGCTGTGCGCGGCCCCGACCGGGTGCGCGGCGACGCGGTTCGCCGCGCTCGTGGCCGAGCACATCGTGCGCGCCGTCACCGAGACGGTGCGCCCGCTGTTGATCGCCCCGCAGTTCACCGCGGACCGGCTGCCGGACACGCTCGACCCGAAGACGCTGGTGGTGGCGCTGGAGGACCTCACCGCCCGGCCGGCCGGCGGCCGGGGGACCGTCACCCTGCCGACGGCGGTGCCCGTCTCGGCCTTCGGCTACGCCCCGGCGGCGTACGGGGCCCTGGCTCACGCCAGCGCCGACCGGCTGGAGCGGCACGCGGAGAGCCTCGCCGCCTGCGCCGGGAACAGCGGCTGGAACACCGACGAGGAGGGCGAGCGGTTCCGCATGGTCCTGCTGGACCACGCCGAGCGGTGCGCCACGGCCGCCGACGGCGTACGGCGGGCAGCGAAGCGGCTGACGGACTGAGGCGGACGGATCCATGCGCACTTCGGCACCCTCACCGTCGGGACCCGGCCGCACCGCCGTCCTCGCCGGGCTCGGCGCGTACGTGCCCCCGCGCGTCCTCACCAACGCCGAGCTGTGCGGCGGGCGGCCCCTCGGCGACGAGTGGATCCGCGCCCGCATCGGTGTGGCGAACCGGCGGATCGCGGACGGGGAGGCCACCGTCGACCTGGCGGTACGAGCGGGCCGGCACGCGCTGACGGCGGCCGGGACGTCCGAGGTCGACGCGGTCGTCCTGGTCACCACGTCCCCGGACCGGCTCGTTCCGGCCGGGGCCCCGGAGGTGGCGGCGCGGCTGGGTCTGGGCACGGTACCCGCGTTCGACATGGCATCGGGCTGCAGCGGGTTCCTGTACGGCCTGGGCGTGACGTCCTCGATGATCACGGCCGGGTCCTTCGACCGTGTCCTGCTGGTCGCCTCGGACGTGTTCACCGCGTTCCTCGACCCGCAGGACTGGCTGATGGCGGCCATCTTCGGAGACGGGGCCGGAGCGGTGGTGCTGCGCGCGGGCGAGGCGGGCACCCCCGGTGCCTTCGGGCCGTTCGACCTGGGCAGCGACGGCGCGGGGGCGGATCTGCTGGAGGTCCCCGGTGGCGGCACACGGGCCAGGAAGCGGCAGCGGGCCGCTCCGGAAGCGGTGTTCTCGCCGTACTTCCGGATGGACGGGCCCACCGTACTCAAGCAGGCCGTCGTCGGGATGTGCGACTCCGTGACGCGGGCGGCCCAGCGGGCCGGGTGGCGGCTCGGCGACCTCGACCTGGTGGTCGCCCACCAGGCCAACCAGCGGATCCTGGACGGGCTCACCGCCGAACTGGGCCTGGCGCCCGAGCAGGTGCTGTCACACATCGAGGCGTACGGGAACACCGGGGCGGCCTCGGTTCCCGTACTGCTGGCCCAGGCGGCCGCCGCCGGGACGCTCGAGCCGGGCCTGCGGGTGGCGCTCACCGCGTACGGCGCGGGGCTGGCCTGGGGGTCGACCACCCTGGTCTGGCCCGGCGTACGGGCGGTGGCCGAGGGCGGGTGAGCCGCCCCCGGCCCGGGGCGCTGCGGGCGGCCTACCAGAACGGCGTGTCGCGCCTGCGCCGCTCCCGGTCCACCAGGGCCTGTACGGCGGCGTGCGACTCGGCGCACAGCAGCCGGGCCGCGGCCGCTCGGGCGGCGTAGGACTCGGGGCGCGGCGGCGCGGGGATCGGCTCGCCGATCGTGACGAGCCACTTCGCGGGGAGCGGGAAGAGCGTGGTGATCGGGAAGTAGGGGAGGCCGAAGAGGCGCGCCAGGGCCGGGACCTGGCCGATGCGGGGGCAGGCCTCCTCGGCCCCGATGACGGACACCGGGACGACGGGGGCGCCCGCCCGCACGGCCGTGACCGCGAATCCGTGGCTGAAGGGCCGGAGCTGATAGCGCTTGCGGAAGGGCTTTTCCAGACCGGAAAGCCCCTCGGGGAACACCCCGACGAGTTCCCCGGCGGTCAGGTGTTCCATTCCCAGGGTCGGTTCGAGAGGAATGGCACCCTTCTTCCGGGCATAGGAACCGAGGACCGGAAATCGGAAGACGAGCGGCGCGGCGGGAACGTGCAGGGGCCGTTGCAGGCTGCGCGAGAACACCTTCTGGAGAACGAATCCGTCGAGTCCCCACGCGCCCGAATGGTTGGCGACGACCACCGCGGGGCCTTCGGCCGGGATGTTCTCCACCCCGGCCACTTCGAGCCGGAAGTAGTCGTCGACGAGCCAGTCCAGGAAGCGGTCCCAGGCATCCTCGCCTGCGTCACCGAGCAGCCGTTGCACGTTCCTGAGCTCGGCTCCGGCGACCTCGATCACATCGGTCATGCTTTCCGACACGAATGATCCCCACTCTCGCATTTCGAATCATCAACAAGCGCGGCGGGGACGGGTTTTGAGTAAATTCCCTGCCGTGGTACCTATTTGAGCACGAGAAGGCCCTGCCCTCGCCGTCAACTGCCACCGCAAATGAGAGATACCGTGACTACTTCCGCGCCGGAATCCGTCCTTGACGTGATCACCGACCTTCTCGTCGAGAAGTTCGAAGTCCCCTCCGAAGAGGTGCGGGGGAGCGCGCCCATGAGCGACCTGCTGATCGATTCCCTCATGATCGTCGAGATGGCCATCGCCGTTCACGAGACGCTCGGCATCAAGGTCGAGGAGGAGGAGCTCCGCGTCGCCACCCTCGCCGAGTTCGCCGCATCCGTCGACGAACGGCTGGCGGGCCGTTGATCAGACGCCCCGAGGCCGTCGTGACCGGGCTCGGACTGGTCACGGCGGCCGGATGCGACCGGGACACCACGTGGTCGGCGGTCCGCGCCGGCCGCGCCACGGCCGCCCCCGACCCCCTGCTGCACGGCCTGCCCGTCACGCTCAGCTGCCGCGTGCCCGAGCTGGACCACCCGGTCCTGCGCCGGCGCGGGGCGGCCCGGCTGGACCCGGTCGACCGGTTCGGCCTGGTGGCCGCGGCGCAGGCACTCGAGCAGGCCGGGCTCGACCCGCGGGAGTGGGACGGCAGCCGGGTCGCCGTCGTCACCGGCGGCGGCGTCGGCGGTCTGCGGACCCAGGACCAGGCACTCGCCCGGCTCGGGGAGCAGGGACCGGAGTTCGTCTCCCCGTACTTCCTCCCCGGCTATCTGATCAACATGACGTGCGCCAACATCGCGCTGCGCTTCGGGGTGACCGGGCCCGCCCTCGCCACCTCCACGGCCTGCGCCTCGGGCACCACCGCCCTCGGCCTCGCCCGGGACCTGCTGGCGACCGGCCAGTGCGACATCGCCCTCGTCTGCGGCGCCGAGGCGGCCGTCACCCGGCTGATGGTGACGGGGTTCTCCCAGCTGGGCGCCCTGTCGGACACGGGATCGCGGCCCTTCGACGCCACCCGCGACGGGTTCGTCATCGCAGAGGGGGCCGGAGCGCTGGTCCTGGAGCGCCCCGGGCACGCCGCCGCCCGGGCGGCCCGGCCCCTCGCCCGCCTGATCGGCCACGCCGCCTCGACGGACGCGCACCACCTCGTGGCGCCGCATCCCGAAGGGCGGGGCGCCGAGCAGGCCGTCCGCGCCGCCCTCGCGGACGCGGGGGTCGGTCCCGAGGACGTCGGCCACGTCAACGCGCACGGCACCTCGACCCGGCGGAACGACGCCGTCGAGGCCGCCGTCCTGCGCCGCGTCTTCCCCCACCGGCCGCCCGTCACCTCGGCCAAGGGCGCCCTCGGGCACACGCTCGGGGCCTCGGGGGCCATCGAGGCCGCCCTGACCGTCCTGGCGCTGGCCGAGGGAATCGTTCCGCCCACGGCCGGGCTGGCCGCGACCGCCCCCGGGACGGACATCGACGCCGTCGCCGGAACGGCCAGGAAGCACGCCGCACAGGTCGCCGTCAGCAATTCCTTCGGGTTCGGCGGCCACAACGCGGTGGCGGTGCTCGCACGCCCCTGACGGCGCCGGGGGGCGTCCCCGGGCCCGCCGGGCGACCATGGGGGTGTGGAAGGTGCGCCATGACCGAGCAGACGCCCATCGAGGATCTGATCAGCGGTGCCGCACAGGACGCCGGAGGCTGGCTCGGCTCCCTGCCCGTGGCGCAGCTGGCCACAGGCGCCGACGGGACGATCGTCCGCTGGAACCGGGCGGCACAGGAGCTGCTCGGCTACGCCCCGCCGCAGATCGTCGGCCGCCACATCGCCGACCTCCTCCACCCGGGAGCCGACCGCAGCCTCGGCCGCGCCCTGTGGGAGACCGCCGTCACCGGACGCGGGGTGATGGGCACCGTGACCGCCTGGCACCAGGACGGGCACCCGCTGGAGCTGGAGATCTGGGCCTGCCCGGTGCCCAGCCGGCGGCACGGCACCTCCGCGGTGCTGGTCTTCGCCGCCGACGCCCACGCGGCCCGCCGGATCCGGGGATCGTCGGCGGTCTGGGACGGACTCTTCGCCCGCTCACCCGTCGGCATCGCCATCCTCGACACGCAGCTGCGGTTCCTCCAGGTCAACCCGGCCCTGGAGGTCATGAACGGCCTCCCCGAGTCCGCCCACATCGGACGGCGCCTCGTCCAGGTCCTGCCCGAGGTGAACGCGGGGGACATGGAGGACGCGATGCGGCAGGTCCTGGCCACCGGGGAGCCGGTGCTGGACCGCCGACGCTCGGGCCGCACCCCCGCCGAACCCACCCGCGACCGGGTCTGGGCGTGCTCGTACGTCCGCGTCGAGGACCCGGGCGGCCGGCCGATCGGCGTGATCGCCTCCCTGCTCGACATCACCGAGCAGCAGCGCGACCACATCGAGGCCGAAGCCGGCCGCCGGAGGCTGGCGCTGCTCAGCGAGGCCAGCGTCCGCATCGGCGCGAGCCTGGAGCTGGAGCGCACCGCGCAGGAGCTGGCGGAGCTCGCCGTACCGCAGCTCGCCGACGCCGCCACCGTGGACGTACTGGACACCCTCGCGCGCGGTGACGAGCCCGGCCCGGGGCTCGCCGGGGGCGTGGGCCTGCGGCGCCTCGGCAAAGCGCCGCTGACCGGCTCCGCGGTGATCGGCATCCTCGCCCCGCTGGGCAGGACCCTCGTCTTCCCGGCCGCCGCCCCCTACACCCAGGCCCTGGCCGCCCGCAGACCCTTCGTGATCGCGCACCTGGACGAGCAGGCCGTCGCCTCCGCCGCCCGCCACACGGGCAAGCCCGCCCAGCTCCTGCCCGTCGGCGTGCACTCGTTCATGATGACTCCGCTGGTCGCGCGGGACCTCGTACTGGGCGTCGCGACGTTCTACCGCACCAGCCCCGTCGGCCCGTTCGGCCCCGACGACGTCACCCTCGCCGGGGAGCTCGCCGCCCGCGCCGCCATCAGCATCGACAACGCGCGCCTCTACCACCGCGAACACGAGACCGCCGTCGTCCTCCAGCGCAGCATGCTGCCCCAGCACATCACCCCGCCGCCCGGCATCGAGGTCGCCCACCGCTACCTGCCCGCCAGCGACGTCAACGAGATCGGCGGCGACTGGTACGACGTCCTGCACCTCCCCGGCGGCAAGGCCGCCCTGCTCATCGGCGACGTCATGGGCCACGGCATCGGGGCCGCGGCGGTCATGGGACGCCTCTCCGCCAGCGTGCGCGCCCTCGCCCGGCTCGACCTCGCCCCCGAGGCCCTGATGCACCAGCTGGAAGCGACGCTCGACGACCTCGCCGATCCGATGATCGCCACCTTCCTGTACGCCGTGGTCGACCCCGAGACCGGCCGCTGCCGCATCACCCGCGCCGGGCACCCGCCGCCCGCGACCGTCACCCCCGACGGCACGGTCCGCCTCCTCGACCTGCCGCCCGGCACTCCGCTGGGCGTCGGCGGGACCGTGTACTCCTCCACCGAGCTGACCCTGCCCCCGGGCAGCCTCCTCGTCCTGTACACCGACGGCCTCGTCGAGGCCCGCGGCAGCGACATCGACGAGCGCCTGGCGGAACTGACCCGGCTGCTCACCGAACCCCCACGCTCGCTGGACCACTTGTGCGACTCGCTGATCGCGCAACTGGTCCCGGCGTCCGCGGACGACGACATCGCCCTGCTCGTCGCCCGCGTGGGCACCGACCCCCACACGCCGCCCCCTCCCTGAGGCGGGGCCGGGCCCGGTCCGCCGGACACCCCCTCGTGCAGGATGGCGGGATGGAGTTCACCGAACTGGAGGAGCGGGCCCGTGCGCTCGCGGACTCGGGCGTGCGCAGGATCCTCGGCATCACCGGGCCGCCCGGAGCCGGCAAGTCCACCCTCGCCGCCCGCCTCGCGCGGGCGCTCGGTCCCGAGCGGGCCGTCGTCGTACCGATGGACGGGTTCCACCTGGCCCAGGCCGAACTGGAGCGGCTGGGACGGGCCGACCGCAAGGGCGCCCCCGACACCTTCGACGCCGCCGGGTACGCGGCGCTGCTGGCCCGGCTGCGCACGCCCGCGGCCGCCGCGGTCTACGCCCCGGCCTTCGACCGGTCGTTGGAGGAGCCCGTCGCCGGGAGCATCCCCGTCGGCCCGGCCGTACGCCTGGTGATCACCGAGGGCAACTATCTGCTGTACGAGGCGGGGGAGTGGGCGGCGCTGCGGGAGCTCCTCGACGAGGTCTGGTTCCTCGCGCCCGACGACGCCCTGAGGGTCAGGCGGCTGGTCGACCGCCACGTACGCCACGGCATGGCGCCGGCCCACGCCGAGGAGTGGGTGGCGCGCTCGGACGAGGCGAACGCCCGCCTGATCGCCGCCGGTCGGATCCGGGCCGACCTGGTGGTGGAGTAGGGGCGTACGCGGCGGCCAAGGGGGCGCGCAGCGGATCAGATGCGCCATTTCCCGAAAGATTTCCGTCGACAGCCGTGCACATTCGGGCGTGTTTTCCGATGGGGTGGTGTTGGGGGAGCGGCCGGTCCGACCGGCCGCTGGATGTGGGGGGCAGGCATGTCCGTTCCGTTCTCTTCACCGGAAGGCTTCCCGCCGACGTGAATCGTTTCCAGACCTTCACTCCCGTGCTGATACTCGTCGCCTTCGTCGCTTTCGATGCCGTCAGGAGACACCCACGCCTGCCGGGTGCGAGGCCCCGGGCGGCGACCGCTCGTGCCGGCGACGACCGGCATCCCTGGAGGAGCGCATGAGTGAGGGCGAGTTCGACCCGTCCGGGGACCGGGCGGTCTCCAGCGAGCTGGCCGGCGTCCTGCCGGTGGAGTTCAGCGCGTTCCACTCCCAGCACCACCGCGCCTACCTGCGCTACGCACACCTGCAGCTGGGCTCCCGCCAGGACGCCGAGGACGTCGTCGACGACGTGTTCACCTTCCTGCTGAAGGTGTGGCGCCAGGCACTGAAGGAGGCGAGCCTGCACGGCTTCGCCTGGGCGGTGCTGCGCGAACACGTCGCACGCAGGCTGGCGCTCCTCGGCCGGCCGGCCGCCATGGTCGAGACGGCCTGGTTCGCCGCGCTGCGCCGTGCGTCCCGGCACCGGATGGAACTGCTGGAGGCCAAGCTGGGCCTGTACGCGGCGATCGCGTGCCTGCCCGAACGGCACTACGACGTGGTGTTGCTGGCCTTCCTGCTGGGGTACGACAACGGCACCGTCGGCCGGATGATGGGGATCTCCCCCGCGGCGGTCCGTTCGCACATTCGAGGCGCGAGCCGAATCCTGTCCCACAAACTCGGGGCGGACTGGGCGCCTGGAGAGGAGAAGGGCCAGTGAGCGACATGTCGGCCGACCACGACGCCGTGCCGGGGGAGAAGCTGGCGGCGGCACTGGAGGACGCCGAGGTGCTGGTGGAGGAGTACGCCGGCTACGACGAGGACGCCGCCCGGCGGCGCATCGCCCGCCGCATCGCGGCGGACCGGGCCCGCTCGGCGACCGGCGCCACCGGCCTCGGCGGCTTCCCTGCACCGGCCTCCCTCACCGGCCGCAGGCCGCTGCCCGCGCTCGTGCCCAGTCCGGCGGACGACCTCGTACTCGACGCCGCCTGCCACGTACGGGCAGCGCGGGCGCTGGACGACCTGGCCTGGTCGCTGGCCGAGAGCCGGCCCTTCGCCGAGCTGGCCCTCGCCGCGGGGACCTGGCCGCACGGATCGGAACCGGCCCTGCTGTTCGGCTGTCTCCTGCATCTGGCCGACCGGATGGAGGGCGCGCAGTTCTGGTTCCAGTACGCGGCCGGATCGGGATCGCGGACCGCCGCGAGCCTCCTGCACCTCCACCACCTCGCACGCGCCGAGGTGGACACCGCCCGGCACTGGAAGGCACTGGCCGAGGCGCTGCCCCCGGACGAGGGTCTGCCGCACCTGCCGGAGGTCCCGGAGAACCTGGAGGAGGCCCTCGGCGCCTCGGTCATCTGGACCTCACCGCCGATCAGCACCCAGGACCTGACCGCCCTCACGGCGGTGAGAGGGCACGGCGGGCGGCCCCCCTACCGGCTGCCCGCCCGGCTGCGGAGGGCCGTGACGGCCCTGAGCTGGAACGACGACCAGGACCTGGGGGAGGTGTTCCTCCTCGGCCCGCACGTGGCGGTGGCCGTCGCCCAGCACGCGCGGCTGAACCTCCTGCACCTGACGGACGAGGCGAACGCCTGGGCACTGGAAGCGCTCCGGCAGCCGCAGCCGGAACGCGCCGGGCGCAGAGCCTCCGAAGGGCGGCCGGCGCCGGTCGCGATGGAGGCCGTCCACCGGGCGCTGCGCGTCCTGGAGATCGTCAACCGGTACTCCGGCGGGGTGAGCCTCGCCCAGATCGCCCGCGAGACGCGGCTGCCGCAGCTGGTGCTGGCCCGGGTCATGGAGCAGCTCGTACGGGCGAACCTGGCGGCCCCGGCCGCCCCCGGCGCGTACATCGCGGGCCGGGCGCTCTTACTGACCGAGGCGGCGTCCGGCGACGGGCACGGACACCTGCAGGAGACCCTCGCCTGGGTCCGGGACGCGGTCGGGGCCGCCGTCTACGTGGCCCGCTACACCGACGGCGAGGTGTGCATC
This sequence comes from Streptomyces sp. NPDC059355, assembly GCF_042752335.1. NCBI lineage: Bacteria > Bacillati > Actinomycetota > Actinomycetes > Kitasatosporales > Streptomycetaceae > Streptomyces > Streptomyces sp. NPDC059355. Next base: position 52,235 of record NZ_JBHYXN010000004.1, read on the forward strand.
ACCCAGTACGCCGACGGTCCGGCGACCCCGCTCGTGGACGAGTGGGTCGACTTCCGGGCCGCCGCCCACGCCTCGGCGGTCGGCAAGGCCCTGCTGGCGCAGCTCGGTTCCGACGGCCGCAAGGACCACCTGTCCCGCCACCGGGCGGCGCGGTTCACGGCCCACACCATCACCCGGCAGGACGAGCTCTTCCGCCAGCTCGACACCCGCCGGCCCGGTGCCCCCCTGCTGGACCTCCAGGAGTACGCCGTGGGCACGGTCTGCGCGGCCGTCCCGATCACCTCGGGCCCCAACGCCGAATGCCTGGCCCTGTCCATCCCGGCCCCGGACCCGCACCGCCTCGTGCAGGCCGCCAGGATCCTGCAGAGCGAGGCCTCGGCGGTGCTGCTCGCCCTGATCGTGGCCGGCACCGGCCCGGGCGCCTCCCGTACGGCCGCCGAGCGGGAGGAGGTGGCGGGAGAGCCGGGCAGCATCCTCATCACAACCTAGGAGGTGTTCGGTCCCCGGGCGCGGTCCTCCCGCGGACCGCCCCGGGCGTCACCCGACCGCGCTGCCCCGCTGGCACGCGGGCCCGGTGGGCGGCTTGCTGGAGGAATGACACAGGCACCGGGGCGGACCCGGCAACAAGCCCTGAGCACGCCCAAGGCCGCAGGGCTGGCGGGGGTCGTCTTCGCCGTCCTGCTCGCGACGGCGATGGTGCTCGCCCGGATCGCCCTGCCCGAAGGGGGCGGCGGCGAAGACCTGAAGGTCGCCCAGGGCGAGCGGGGGGCACTGCAGACGGCGACCGAGCTCGTTCCGTTCGCCGGCATCGCCTTCCTGTGGTTCATGGGCGCACTGCGCGAGCACACCGGGGAGGCCGAGGACCGGTTCATCGCGACCGTGTTCCTGGGCAGCGGACTGGTCTTCGTCGCCTGCCTCTTCGGCGCCGTCGCCGCCGCCGGGACCGTGCTCGACGCCGAGGACCCCACCGGCTTCGGCCGCCATTTCGCGTACACGCTGCTCACCACGTACGGGATGCGGATGGCCGCCGTCTTCGTCCTCGCGACGTCGACGCTCGGCCGCAAGCTCCGAGTCCTGCCCAGACCCCTGGTCGCGATCGGGACCGTGGCCGGTCTGCTCCTGCTGGTGGTGGGCTCCAGCGTGCCTTACTGCGAGCTCGTCTTCCCGGCCTGGGCGCTGCTCATCAGCCTGTACATCCTGCGCATCGCCCGCCGCTCCGCGTGATCCCCACCGGGCCGCGCCGCGTCACCGCCACCCCGCCGTCACCCCAATGGCCTTGCCGGACGGGCCGTCCCGCTCTCCCGGCCGCACGCTGGCCGGGAAGCCGGAGGGGCCAACGAAAGGACTGGACCTTGCTGAGGCTTGTCGTCGATCTCAATCGGTGCCAGGGATACGCGCAGTGCGCCTTCCTCGCACCCGACGTCTTCGCGATGCACGGAGACGAAGGCCTGCTCTACGACCCGCAGGCGCAGGACGCCCACCGTGAGCGCGTGGCCCAGGCGGTCGCCGCCTGCCCCGTGCAGGCGATCCTCGTGGACGAGCTGGACATGGCCGCCACCGCGCCCGGCGCCCCGGGTGCCGCCGGGGAGGCATCCGATGGCTGACACCGCCCTGGACCACCTCAAGGCGAACGGCCGGATCGTCGTCGTCGGCGCCTCGCTCGCCGGGCTGCGCGGCGCCGAGACCCTGCGCGAGAAGGGCTTCAAGGGCTCGCTGACCATGATCGGCGACGAGCCCCACGAGCCGTACGACCGCCCGCCCCTGTCCAAGCAGGCGCTGCTGGGCATGGGGACGGCCGAGGGCACCGCGCTGCCCCGCCGCCGCGACATCGACGCCGAATGGCGCCTCGGGGTGGCGGCCAGCGGCCTCGACATGGCGGCCCGGCGGGTCAGACTCGCCGACGGGGACGAGGTCCCCTACGACCGGCTGCTGATCGCCACCGGCGTCCGGGCCCGGCCCTGGCCGAACCAGGCCGAGGGCGAGCTCGACGGCGTGTTCGTGCTCCGGACCCGCGACGACGGAGTGGCCCTGGCCCGGCGGCTCGACGCCGGCCCGCGCCGGGTCCTGGTCATCGGCGCCGGGTTCACCGGCTCCGAGATCGCCTCCGCCTGCCGCGAGCGAGGCGTGGAGGTCACCGTCGCCGAGCGCGCCGACGCGCCCCTGGTCGGAGCCCTCGGCGGGGTCATCGGCGCGGTCGCCGCCGAACTCCACCGGGAGAACGGCGTCGACCTGCGCACCGGAATCATGGTCACGGCCCTGGAGGGCGACTCCACCGGGCGGGTCCGCGCCGCGCACTTCTCCGACGGCACGTCGCTGGAGTGCGACGTCGTGGTCGTCTCGCTCGGAGCCCAGCGCAACACCGATTGGCTGACCGGCTCCGGACTCGGCGCGGGCCCCCGCGGCATCGCCTGCGACGCGGGCTGCCGGGCCTTCGACATCCGCGGCATCGTCACCGACGACATCTTCGTGGCGGGCGACGTCGCCCGCTCCCCGCACCCGCTGTTCGGATACCAGTTCCTGTCCCTGGAGCACTGGGGCAACGCCGTCTCGCAGGCGGAGACCGCGGCCCACAACATGCTCAGCGAGAGCACCGAGCGCCGCCCGCACATCTGGGTGCCGGCCTTCTGGTCCTCGCAGTTCGGGGTGAGCATCAAATCGGTCGGAGTGCCCTCGATGGGCACCGAGATCATGATCACCCAGGGCTCGCGCGCCGAACGCCGCTTCACCGGCGTCTACGGCTACCAGGGCCGCGTCATCGGGGCGGTCACCTTCGACAACTCGCGCTGGCTGCAGTTCTACCAGCAGCAGATCGAGGCCACCGCGCCGTTCCCGCCCCCGTTCCCCACGGTCGACCGGCGCCCCGAGGGGCAAAAGCCCCTCCCCGCGGACTTCCCGGACCCCTCCGTGCCCACGCACGGGCCGACCGTCACCCTCAGCGGATACTCGCCGGCCGACCGGCGCCTCACGTTCACCCCCGCCGGGCACTGACCCGCCCGCCCTCCGGAGGACCCGGCATGAAGCAAGGCATCCTGAGCGACATCCTCGACTACTCGAACCGCGCGAACCCGTACCCGCTGTACGCGGAGCTGCGCAAGACCCCGGTCTTCCACGACGGGGACGGCCCGTACGTCATCAGCACGTACCACCACATCCAGGGCCTGCTGCACGACCCGCGGCTCAGCTCCGACGCCCGCAACCTGGCTGCCGGCGCCGGGGACCCGCTGGCCGGGGCGGAGGAGGAGGGCGCCTCGGCCCTGCCGCCGAGCTTCCTCAAGCTGGACCCGCCGGAGCACGACCGGCTGCGCCGGATGACCAACCGCCCCTTCGGGCCGCCGCACTCCCCGCACCGCGTCGACGACATGCGCGGCTTCCTGCACACCACCGTCACCGGACTCATCGACAACCTCGGCGACCCGGAACGGATCGACCTGGTCGACCAGTTCGCCTACCCGTTCCCCGTCACCATGATCTGCCGGCTGCTCGGCGTACCGCGCGAGGACGAGGCCCGCTTCCACGTCTGGGCCGACACCCTCGCCGCGAGCCTGGACCCCGACCCCGGCGCAGACCCGAAGGAACGGGAGAAGACGACCCACGACGCCCGGATGGAGCTCGGCATGTACCTGGCCGGGCTCATCGAGGAGCGCCGCAAGAACCCAGGCGAGGACATGCTCTCCCAACTGGCCGTCGGACACGGCCAGGACGAGACCATGAGCACGATGGAACTGCTCAGCACCGCGGCCCTGCTGCTCATCGCGGGCCACGAGACGACGGTCAACCTCATCACCAACGGGATGCTGACCCTGCTGCGCAACCCGGACATCCTCCGGCAGCTGCGGGAGACGCCCGACCTCGCCGTGCCGCTGGTGGAGGAACTGCTGCGGTTCGAGCCCCCGGTGCAGCTGCTGCCGCAGCGCACCCCGCTCGTGGACATCGAGATCGGCGGGGTCACGATCCCCAAGGGTTCGTCGATGTGGCTGGTCCTCGCCGCCGGCAACCGGGACCCGGACCGCTTCGAGGACCCGGACCGCTTCGACCCGTACCGCAAGGACGTCCAGCACCTCGGCCTCGGCAGCGGCATCCACAGCTGCTTCGGTGCCCCGCTGGCCCGGCTGGAGGCGCAGCTCGCGCTGACCGAGCTGGCCCGCCGCCTGGAGAATCCGCGCCTGGTCGAGGACCCGCCGCCCTACCGGCAGAACGCGGTCCTGCGCGGTCCGCGCCACCTGCGGATCACCTGCGACGGGGTCCGTCCCTCCTGAGGCGGAAGCAGCCGGCGCCCGGACCCCGGGGAGGCCGGAGTACCGGTGCCGACCGCCCGCCTGTGCGCGGGCGGTCGGCACCGGAGGCGGCTAGGACAGCTTGCCGTCGTAGTCCGGCAGCTTGAAGGTGCGCTCCGCGTGGCCGCCGACCAGGTCGCTGTTGTTGTTGCCGATGTTGGCGATGATCGTGTAGCCGCGGCCCTCGATCTCGGCGCGCTTGCCCGTCTTGTACGCGCTGACCTCGTCGAAGAGGTCGGGCAGGTCCCGGACGTACAGGCCCGTGACGGGGTAGCCGACCGCCTTGAGGTTGTGCTCGGTGAGGGACTGGATGATCCCGGGGCGGGCGGTGACGAAGAAGATGGCGACACCGTGGTCGTCGGCGTACCGGGTCAGGTCGCGGACCTCGGAGATCGCCGGGGTCGGGAAGGTCCAGAACCAGTGGAAGTCCGTCTCCAGTGAGGAGTTGTCGATGTCCAGGACGATCGCGGGCTTCTCGCCGGCGGGCGACCGGGCGATGCGCTGCTCGACGTACGGGCGCGCCGTGGCCATGACGGCGGCCACGTCACGCTTCCACGTGCCGTAGTCGACCCCGCGGATGAGCGCGTTTCCGCCGGGCGCGGAGGCGGTGGCCGAGGCCGGGGCGACCGCCGGGGCGGGGACCGGAGCGGGCGCGGCCTGGGCGGAGGCGGTGGGGGCCAGCATCAGGACGACGGTGGCCGCGGCCGTGCCGGTGGCGGTGCCGAGCAGGCGGACGCGGGCGCGGGTGCTGCGCATGTGGGGGCGCTCCTCAATGGCTGAATTGACATGTACGGAGCCAGAATCCGTAAGATCGAACCCCCTGTCTACTGGTCGGTAGTTAAATTCAGGTGGCCGTCCAGCCACCATCGAGGGGGAGCGAGGTTCCGGTGAGGTAGCCGGTGTGGGGTCCGCACAGCCATACCGCGGCCGCCGCGACCTCCTCCGGTTCGATCAGCCGCTTGATCGCGGACCGGGTGAGCAGTACCTCGGACAGGACCTCGCCGGGGCCGATGCCGTGCGCGGCGGCCTGCTGTCCGATCTGCGCCTCGACCAGGGGCGTGCGGACGTAGCCCGGACTGATGCAGTTGCTCGTCACCCCGTACGGGGCGCTCTCGACCGCGGTCACCTTGTTCAGCCCCTCCAGTCCGTGCTTGGCGGCCACGTACGCGGACTTGTACGCGCTGGCCCGCAGCCCGTGGGCGCTGGAGATGTTGACCACCCGCCCCCAGCCGGCCGCGTACATGTGCGGCAGCACGTGCCGCAGCAGCAGGAACGGCGCGGTGACCATCACCTGCTGGATCAGGGTGAACAGCTCGGCCGGGAACTCCGTGATGGGGGCGACGTGTTGCAGGCCCGCGCTGTTGACCAGGATGTCCACCGCCCTCGGCAGCCGCTCGATGGCGGCCGGGTCGGCGAGGTCGACGACGTGCGCCGTCCCGCCGACGAGTGCGGCGACGGACGTGGCCGGCTCCCCGGCGATGTCGGCCACGTGCACGGTGGCGCCCGCCTCGGCCAGGGCGATCGCGCAGGCCCGGCCGATACCGCTGCCGCCGCCGGTCACCAGAGCGACGCGCTCCCGCAGGAAAGGAAGTTGGCTCGTCATGGCTGAACCCTAGGGAGGGCGGACGGCCGCGCCCATGGCCCCGCGCACCACACTCGGGGGCCGAGGTGTGGTGCGCGGGGCCATGCGCGATGCCGTGCGGCGAAGGCTGCCGTGCTGGCGTGTTGGCGTCAACGCTTCTGCGCGGCGAGGAAGCCGAGCAGGGTGCTGCTCGCGTCCAGTGCGGTGCTGACCGAGCCGAAGCCCGCGGGCGGCGGCACGGTCGAGCCGGGCCAGGTGTGGCCGGCCCCGTGCATGACGAGCAGTCGCACCTCGGCCCCCGCGGGGCCGGCCGGCCAGGTGACGGAGTCGTAGCCGGGCTTGCCCTCCTCGGCGGGTCCGCCGGCCCCGCCCGCGGCGGCGAACGCCTCCGCGCTGGCCCGGGCTGACACGGTCGCGGTGATGGGCTCCTCCCCGGGGGCGGCCGGTCCGGGGGCGGGCAGGCCGGCCAGTGGCCGTACGGGGTCCTCCGCCCCGTAGACGATCAGGACGGGCACCGGACCGGTGGGGTTCACGGCGGCGGCCCCGGTGGGGAGTTCACCGGAGACCGAAGCCGCGCCCGCGACCAGGTCCGGGCGCTGCGCGGCCATCCGCAGGGCCATGGAGCCGCCGTTGGAGAACCCGGCGACGTAGACCCGGTGCGGATCGGCCCGGCCCGTGCGCACGAGCTCGCCGATCAGCGCCTCGGTGAACCGGACATCGGCGTCCGGATCAGGCCGCTGCGCGGTGGCGGCGGTGCCGGCGCCCCAGCCCTTGCCCAGTGCCTCCGGGTACACGAGGAGCATGCCGCGGGCCTCGGCGGCCTTGTCCAGGGCGCTCTGCCTCCGCATCTGTTCGGCGTCGGCTCCGCGCCCGTGGAAGGCGATGAGGAGCGGCCGCGGTCCGCCGCCCTCCGCGGCCGGGCGGTGCATCAGGTACTCCCGGGTGCCGTCGCCCACGGTCAGCCGCTCCCGGCTGTCGACGCCGGGGGTGGGGGCGGAGGCGGAGGCGCTCGTGCTCACGGCGGGCCCGGCCGCGGCGGGCGGCCGGGAGGCCGTCGAACAGCCGGTGAGCCCGGCGGCGGTCAGCGAGAGGCCGAGGGCCAGGGCGGCGGCGTACGAGGCGCGCCGGGTGGCCGTGCGGCGCAGGGACGGGGAGAAGCGGTTCGAGGACATGCCGTGAGCACAACACCGACGCCCATCCTCCGTCCAAGATCGATATGGATCTCGGATCGATCAAAATCGGATATCGTTGCCGGTCGTGGACCTGATCCGGCATCTGCAGTGCTTCGTCGCTGTTGCAGAAGAAAGACATTTCGGCCGTGCCGCCGAGCTGCTCGGCATGGCCCAGCCACCCCTGTCCCAGCGCATCCGGCGCCTGGAGCGCGAGCTCGGCGTCCGGCTCTTCGAACGCACCAGCCGCCAGGTGACGATCACCGCGGCCGGCACGATGTTGCTGGAGGACGCCCGCCTGCTGCTCGCCCGGGCGGACGCCCTCGCCGCCACCGCCCGCCGCATCCGCGACGGCGAGAGCGGACTCCTGCGCGCCGCCCTCCCGCCCGATCTCGCCGGCGAGGCGATCGCCGCGATCCTGGCCGCCTTCCGGCAGCACCACCCCGGCGTGGAGCTGGAGCTCCACGAGCTGTCCACCGCCGAGCAGCTGGCCCGGTTCACCTCGCGCGAGCTCGACGTCGGGCTCGTCCGGCACCCCTGCGACATCGCGGGGCTGGAACTCGGGCCGGTCCTGCGCCGCGAACTCGGCGTGCTGCTGCCCCGCGAGGCCCCTGCCGCATCCCTGGAGGAGGTACCGCTCGCCGCCCTCACCGGATACGGCCTCGTCCTCTTCCCGCGCGCCGAGGCCCCCGCCCTGCACGACGACGTGCTGAACACCTGCGCCCGCGGCGGCTACACCCCCGCCGCCGTCCGCCAGGGCAGCGGGCCCGGCTTCGTCCGCGGCCTCGTGCTCTCCACGAACACCGTGGCCTTCGCACCCCGCGACAGCGGGTCGGCCGACGCCCCGGGCCCGCACGCCGACATCGTGTGGCGCCCCCTCGCAGGCGCCCCGCTGGCCTGGCGCCACAGCGTCGCCTGGCCCCGGGGCCGCGGCGACGCCGCCGTCGGCGCCTTCGCCGAAGCGACCACGCGGACCCTGTGGAACACTGCGGCGGTGACCGCCGACGTACCCGCGCGGCCGCTCCACCTGCGCCCGGCAGCGGAGTACTGGCTGTGAACCACCCCCTGCGCCGCATCACCGCGGCCTTCGCCGAAGCCGGCGTCAGCGGCCGGCTGCACGCCGTGGACATCGATTCCGGTACGGAGATCGACGCCGGCGCGGACCACCCGGTCGTCACCGCCAGCGTGCACAAGCTCTGCCTGCTCGTCGCCCTCCACCAGCAGGCCGCGGCCGGCCGCCTGGACCTCACCGAACAGGTCGAGTGCCCGCCGGCCGACCGCACGGCCGGCCCCACCGGACTCGCCGCCATGCTGGATCCCGTACGCATGTCCCTGCGCGACGCCGCGTACCTGATGACGGCCGTCAGCGACAACGCCGCCGCGGACCTGCTCCTCGCCCGGATAGGCCTCGACGGCGTCAACGAGGCCACGGCCCGGCTCGGCCTGACCCGTACCCGCGCCGTCCACACCTTTCGCTCGCTCTTCGCCGGCGTCCGGGAGGACGCCGGCCCGGCCGGCGCCCGGGCCCTGGCCGATCCGCAGGTCCTCGCCCGGCTCCGCGCCCTCGACCCGGCCCGCAGCAACCGCAGCACCCCCCGGGACATGACCCGGCTCCTCGCCGCCGTCTGGCGCGACGAGGCCTGCACCCCCGAACACGGGGCCGCCATCCGCCGCCTGCTCGGACTCCAGGTGTGGCCGCACCGGATGGCCGCCGGATTCCCCTTCGACGACGTCCACGTGGCCGGCAAGACCGGCAGCCTGCCGACCGTGCGCAACGAGGTCGGCGTCATCGAGTACCCCGACGGCGGCCGCTACGCCGTGGCCGTCTTCACCCGCGCCGCCAACCCCGCGGCCACCCTCCCCGCGGCCGACGCCGTGATCGGCACCACCGCCCGCATCGCCGTCGACGCCCTGCGCGCGAAGTAGCCCCGCGGGACCGCAGGTGAGTGCCCGCGTACTCCGGGGGGAGTACGCCCGATCGGCCCGCCCGGCGGACGACGGCGGCGGGCCCGGCCGTCTAGCGTGGCCGCATGGCGGAGCGGCGGTGGCAGTACTGGGCGGAGCGCACCGGGGGCGGGCGGCTGCCGTGGCGGTCCTCGCTCCTCGTCGCCGTGTTCACGCAGGCGGTCACCGGGTGGGCGCAACAGGTGCAGCCCGGCCGCGAGCCCATCGGCGTGCCCGGACGGATCCTGCTGCTCCTCGGGCCCGCCCTGCTCCTGCTGCGCCACCGCTACCCGGTGCCCGTCCTCTACGGGGTCTGCGCCGTGACGCTCGGCTACCTCGCCGCCGGATTCCCGTACGGCCCCGTCTTCATCAGTGTCGCCCTGGCCTGCCTCGCCGCCGTCGTCGCCGGCCACCGCTACGCCGCCTGGGGCGCGGTGGGCGCCCTGTGGGCCGGCCACCTGCTCATCGCGCACTGGCTGTACCGCTGGCTGCCGCCGCCCGGCGACGGCCCCGCCCCCTGGGGGACGGAGGGCGGGATCACCGCCTGGGCGATCGCCGTGCTCGCCGCGTCCGAGGTGGTGCGCGTACGCCGGGAGCAGTGGGCCCGTGACCGGGCCGAGCGCAAGGCCGCCGAGCGGCGCCGGGTGGACGAGGAGCGGCTGCGGATCGCCCGCGAGCTGCACGACGTACTGGCCCACAGCATCTCCGTGATCAACGTGCAGGCGGGCGTCGGCCTGGCCCTGCTCGACACGGACCCGGAACAGGCCCGTACGGCGCTCACCACCATCAAGGCGGCCAGCAAGGAGGCGCTCGGAGAGGTCCGGCAGGTCCTGAACACCCTGCGCGCCCCCGGCGAGGCCCCGCGCGCCCCCGCCCCCGGACTCGACCGGCTCTCCGAACTGGTCGCGCAGGCTGCCGCGGCCGGGCTCACCGTCTCCGTGTCGGGGGAGGCCCGGGCCCGGGGAATGTCGCCGGCCACGGACCTCGCCGCGTTCCGGATCCTCCAGGAGGCGCTCACCAACGTGGTCCGCCACTCGGGGTCGCGGACCGCCCGGATCCGCATCAGCCGCCCGCTCGGCGCGCTGGAACTGCAGGTGGACGACGACGGACCCGCCACCGGCGACGACGCCGGCGGCAGCGGCAGCGGCCTGATCGGGATGCGCGAGCGGGCCGCGGCGCAGGGCGGCACCATCGAGGCCGGCCCCCGGCCGGACGGCGGCTTCCGGGTACTGGCCCGGATCCCGCTGGAGATCAAGGAGGACTCGTGATCCGCGTACTGCTCGCCGACGACCAGGCGCTGGTACGGGCCGGCTTTCGCGCGCTGCTCGACGCGCAGCCGGACATCGAGGTGGCGGGCGAGGCCGCCGACGGGGCCGAGGCCGTGCGGCTGGCGCGCGAACTGCGCCCGGACGTGGCCCTGATGGACATCCGGATGCCGGAGCTCGACGGCCTCGCCGCCACCCGCACGATCACCTCGGACCCCGGACTGGCCGCGGTGAAGGTGGTCATGCTCACCACCTTCGAGCTCGACGAGTACGTCTTCGAGGCACTCCGCTCCGGCGCCTCCGGGTTCCTGGTCAAGGACACCGAACCGGAAGAACTGCTGCGCGCGGTACGGGCGGTGGTCGCCGGCGACGCGCTGCTCTCACCCGGGGTGACGCGCCGGCTGATCGCCGAGTTCGCGGCCCGGTCCAAGGCCCCGGAGGCGGCGGCCGGGCTGGACCGGCTGACCGAGCGGGAACGCGAGGTGATGGCCCTGGCCGGCCTCGGCCTGTCCAACGAGGAGATCGCCCGCAGGCTGGTGGTCAGCCCGCTGACCGCGAAGACGCACGTCAGCCGGGCCATGATCAAGCTCGGCGCCCGGGACCGGGCCCAGCTGGTGGTGCTCGCCTACGAATCGGGGCTGGTCAGGCCCGGCTGGCTGGGCTGAGGCCGCTCCTGCCGGGAGCTACTCCCGTGGTGGTACGCACGGTGCCGCCGGCCGTACGACGACCCGGGCACCCTCCCGGGGCGAGTCTCGGAGGCGACAGGTAAACCGCACCCCTTCCGAGGAGCTGAACCGAGATGAACACCCTGGCGTACGACGGGCCCGGCCCGTGGATCCTCTTCGTCCCGTTGATCTGGGCGGCCGTCGTCTTCGGCGTCGTCACCGTCTTGCGCCGCACGGTGTGGCGCGGCGGGCGCGGCCCGCGCGGACCGTGGGCGATGCGGGGCTCGTACGGCGAGAACTCGCCGATCGCCATCCTGGGCCGCCGGTTCGCCACCGGCGAGATCGACGAGGACGAGTACTGGCGCCGGCTGTCCGTCCTGGACGAGCAGTTCGGCCGGACGACCCTGGACGGCAAGGGCGGGGCGGACTGACCCCGGGCAGGAGGGGCGGAGCCGGCCGGCCCCGCCGGACTTCCGATATTGCGTGCCGCACCCGGGCAGGGGACCCGGAGGCGGGGTTACCGTCCCGCGATGGATTCGAACACGCAGACACTGGACACCCCTTCGCCCAGCCGCCGCGGCCTGCTCCTCGCCGCCGCGGCGGGCTCGGCGGCCCTGGGGTCCGTCCTCCCCCTCGCCGCCGCCTTCCCCGCCTCGGCCGCCCCGGCCCCGGCGCCGCCCGCCGAGGCGGAGGCCGCCACGGGCCCGGTCTCCCCGGAGGAGGCACTGCGCCGGCTGACCGCGGGCAACCGGCGCTGGCGTACGTACGCGCAGGAACACCCGCACGAGTCGGCCTTCCTGAGGCTCCGTCTGACCAAGGCCCAGCACCCCTTCGCGATCGTCCTCGGCTGCGTCGACTCCCGCGTGCCCCCCGAGCTCGTCTTCGACCAGGGGCTCGGCGACCTCCTGACCGTGCGCTCGGCAGGCGAGGTGCTGGACGAGGCCGTCCTCGGCAGCGTCGCGTTCGGGGTACTGGAACTGGAGATCCCGCTGGTGCTGGTGCTCGGCCACCAGTCCTGCGGGGCGGTCGGCGCCGCCGTCCACGCCGACGAGACCGGTGAGCCGCTGCCCGCGCACATCCAGTACCTGGCCGACCGGATCCGGCCCTCCATCGACCACACCCGGGAGGGCGAGGCCCGGATCGACGCCACCATCGACGCGCACGCCCGGCGCACCCGCGACCTGCTCGCGGCCGAACCCGACTTCGCCCGGCGCATATCCGACGGCAGGCTGGCGGTCGTCGCCGCCCGCTACGGGCTCCGCGACCAGAGGGTGCGCAGCCTGGCATAGACCGGGCTCCGGGACCGGGCTCCCCGGGGGCGCTGGAGCGCCGCCGTGCGCCCCTGTCGCAGACGGCGGGCCGCCCGGCACGCTGGAGCCCGGTACACCCACCAGGGCGGGGGTCACGGTCGATGGCGAATTCGATGCAGAACCAGGGAAAACCGATCACGACGCACGACATGGTGGTGGTCCACCGGATGTTCCGGCGCGAGTTCGGGGAGGCGGCGGGCCGGGTGCGCGGAGTGCGCCACGGCAGCCGCGCCCAGGTCAGGCTGGTCGCGGACCGGCTGGAGCTGCTGCTGGACACCCTGCACGACCACCACGAGGGCGAGGACCGGCTGCTGTGGCCCAAGCTGGCCGAACGCCTTCCCGGGCAGGGCGGGTTGTGGAAGCGGCTGCGGGGCCAGCACGCCGAGCTGTCGTCCCTGCTCGCACGGGCGAAGGACCTGCTCGGGGCGTGGGCGGCCGCCGGGGGAAGCACCCATCGGGAGGAGCTGGCAGACACGTTCGACCGGCTGTCCAAGGCCGCCGGGGACCACTTCGACCAGGAGGAGCGCGAGGCGCTGCCGCTCGTACCGGGGGTGGTGTCACAGGTGGAATGGGACGAGATCGGCGACGCGGCGAGCGCGGCCGTGCCCAAGAGCAAGCTGTTCACCGTCCTCGGGATGATCCTCAAGGACGCGGACCCGGGCGAACAGATCCTGATCATGGGCCACCTGCCGCTGCCGCCCCGGGTGCTGTGGCACGCGGTGGGCGAGCGCAACTTCCGCCGCCTGGAACAGCGACTGGAGGCGGCGGTGGGCCACGGCTAGGGAGTGTCGTCAAAATGGCGTCGGCCGCCCGAGCGTGCGTGCCAGGCCCCGCCGGCCGGACGGGACTTCGACGACACGACCCGGGGGACGGATCCCGGGGCCCGATCCGGCGGACGGGCCCCGGCCCGGCGTCCGGCCGCGGCCCCACGAGGGTGGCGCCCTATGAGGCCTCGCAGTCCCTGAGCCCGGCGACCGCGAGCGCGCGCTCCGCGGGATACGCGCCGGCGCCGGGGAAGGCGAGGACCGTCCGGAACTGCTGCCCCGCTTCGCGGACCCGGCCCGCGGCCGAGTAGGCGCGGCCCAGCCTGCTGCGGATCGCCATCTCCATACGGGTCTGGTGGGGCTCGTTCAGCGGGGACAGCGACTGGAGCCGGGAGAGGGCGTCGTGGTGGAGGGCCAGCGCCGCCTCCAGGTTCCCCGCCCCCAGCTCCGCCGTACCCAGCATGCTCAGCGTGATCGCGGTCAGGGGGATGTCGCCGGCCTGCTGGACCAGGTGCGCCGCCCGGCTCAGGAGCTCCTTGGCCTCGGTGAACTCGCCGAGGTCGAGGTGGACTTCGGCGGCGCAGCTCAAGACCCTGCTGATCATGGTGGGCCGCCCGTTCGCCTCGGCGTGGACGGCGGACTCGGCGAAGCAGAGGAGCGCCTCCCGGGTCCGCCCCCGCATGCGGTGGACGGTCCCGAGCACGCAGAGCGCCATGGCCGCGATCCAGTCGTCCTCCAGCCGCCGGGCCAGGTCGACCCCCGCGGTGAGGGGGGCGATGGCCTGCTCGGGCCGGCCCGCGTTCAGCTCGGCGGTCCCGATCCCGCTCAGGGCCCGGGCCTCCTCGTGCCGGTCCCCGCCGTGGCGGCTCAGGCGCAGGGCTTCTGCGAAGGTCGCGCGTGCCTGTTCGGCGTCGCCCCGGTAGATGTCGATGATCCCCATGCAGTTGCGCAGGGCGGGCACCATCCGCCGGTCGGTGGCCCGGTCCGCCTGGGGGAGGGCGATCTCCAACGCCGTGCGGCCTTCGTGGTAGCGGCCCCGGCGGATGAAGTGGTCGGTCAGCGCCTCGGCGATCCAGCAGGCGTGGTCGGCCTCGCCGAGGCCTGCCGCGTGGCCGACGACGTCGGCGAGTTCCGCGTCGGCGGCGTTCAGCCAGGCACTCGCGTCGGCCCAGTCCGCGAAGGCTCCTGTCCCGGGCGGTCCGGTGGGGAAGCCGCTGGAGCCCCAGTCGCTGGCGGTCCGGCCCGCTTCCACGTAGAGGCGGAGTACGGCGGTGCGCGCCGCCCCCGCTTCGGCCGGGGCGGCCTCCGCGAGCCGCCGGGCGTGGACCCGTACCAGGTCGTGCAGTCGGTAGCGGCCCGGCCGGGGCTGCTGTACCAGGCTCGTGTCGACCAGGCCCTCCAGGATCTGCTCGGCGTCGCGGGCCGGCCGGCCCAGCATGGCCGCCGGCGTGAGGGCGTCGAACTCGCTCGTCGGCGTCAGGCCCAGGGTGCGGAACGCCCGCTGCTGCGCGGGGGCGAGCTGGTCGTACGACAGACGGAAGGCGGCCTCCAGGCTGCGGTCCCCGGCACGGAGCTCACCGAGCCGGTGATCGTCGTCCGCCATACGGTCCACCAGATGGGCGAGGGTCCAGACGGGGCGGGTCTGCAGCCGTGTCCCGGCGATGCGCAGCGCCAGCGGCAGCCCTCCGCACAGCCGTGCCAGCTCGCGCGCGGCCGTCTCTTCCCCGGCCGTGCGCTCCTCCCCGACGAGCTGCCCGAGCAGGGTCTGCGCCTCGCCCGTCTCCAGGGGTTCCAGCGTGATGCGCCGGTCGGCGTCCAGTCCGGCCAGCCTCTGGCGACTGGCCACGATCACCATGCTGCCCGGCCCGGCGGGGAGCAATGGCCGGATCTGTGCACTCCCCACGGCGTCGTCCAGGACGAGGAGCAGCCGCAGGGATTCGGTCACCGCATGCCAGGCGGTGGTGAGTTCGTCGAGATCGGCCGGAACCTCGCTGTCGGCCGCGCCGATCGAGCGCAGCAGTCGCCGCAGCACCCGCTGTGGCGAGAGCTTCTGCCGTCCCGGGCTGTGGGCGCGCAGGTCGACGAAGAGGCAGCCGTCCGGATGGCGGGCGCGCAGTTCCTGGGCCGCGCGGACGACGAGGGCGGTCTTGCCGATCCCGGCGATGCCGTCGACGGTCGCGACCCCCACGGAGCCGGGCGGGAAGGGAGCGGCCAGCAGCGCCCGTTCGCGCTCCCGCCCGATGAGGACACCGGTGATGCCCGGCAATTCGTTGACGGGGCGGCGGGGGCGGGGGCGGGGAGGTACGGGGACGGCGGCCGGGCCGCCGGGGGAGAGCGCGGCGAGGCGGGCCCCCTCCGGGCCGAGGAGCAGCGCGTCGTCGCGGCGCAGCACCGCTTCGTACACCTGGCCCAGCGCGTCGCCCGGGCTGACCCCGAGCTCGTCGCGCAGCCGCTCGCGCATGCCCTGGTAGGCGTTCAGGGCCTCGGCCTGGCGCTCGTTGGCGTACAGGGCCCGCATGTGCAGGGCCAGGACCGCCTCGTCGTACGGCTCGGCGGCGGACAGCGTGGCCAGACCGTCCAGGGCCTCGCCGGCCCGGCCCGACAGGACGAGGCATTCGAGCCGCTCCGACTCGAGCGCGCGCCGCCGGTCCGCCAGCCGCCGCCGCTCGGCCTGTGCGAGCGGCCCCGGCAGCCCCGCCAGGGGCTCTCCCCGGTACAGCGCGAGCGCATCGGTGAATCCGGCCATCGCGCCGGCCAGGTCACCGGACTCCTTCGCACGCCGCGCGTCCCGGAGCCGTCCCGCCATATCGGCCACGTCGACATGGATCCGGTCCATGGCCATGCCGTACCGGCCCTGACTGCTGCGGATCACCGAATCCTCGTACCCCGTGGCCTGCGCGTCGAGGGCCTTGCGCAGCGCGTAGACGTAGCTCGGCAGGACCCGGTGGCCGGATCCCGGCGGCGCCGCGCCCCACACCCCGTCGAGGAGGTCCTCATGGCTGATGGCGCTGCCCGCCCGCAGGACCATCGCGGCCAGCACGGCCTGTCGCCGGACGGGTCCCAGGTCCAGCGGCGTCGTTCCTCGCCAGGCCCGGACCGGACCGAGCAGCTCGATCCGGAGCCGCTGCGGAGAATCCCCGTCCACTCGCATCCTCATTTCGCGCGCATCATCGAAATTTCATCGGCATTGCAGCGCCCCCGACCACGCTTGGCAAGGCTCGTGGTGCGTGCGTGAAAGCGGAATGGCTTGAAATCGGGGGGCGTCATGACAGGTTCGGTCGCCGCGCGCCGCACTGCGGTTCCGGCATGGGGTGGCAGCCGGGACGTGACCAGGTATCTGTGCGCGGCCGCGTACCTGGAGCGCGAGTACGCGAGGTCCCTCGTCAAGGACGTGGCGGCCGAGCCGCATCTGGGTGTGGCCGCGGCCCCGGCGTGCGATGTGCCGGTCGTGCTCAAGCACGCGTACCTCGCGAACGCCCGCAGACACAGCCGGGACATCCTGCTCGCCTTCCTGCTCCTGTTCCTCCTCGTCTTCCAGCTGTGGGTGGGGATGCCCTGGATCGCCCTGCTGATGCTGTTCCTCGCCTGGGTGACGGTGTTCTCGTTCGAGCTCTCCACCAAGTACGGCCGGTCGATGCAGAGTCTGCGCCCGGACAGCTTCGACGCCGCGGCCGCTCCCGAGCCGATCAGCCTGGGCGTCGCGGTGCGCTTGCGCGAGATCGGCGAGTACGCCGAGGGGAACGTCACCACCTACAGCGGCTATTCGCCGTTCGCCGGGTACGGATCCGACCGCGACTCGTGGTCACTGGCCTTCGACGTCACCTCGCCCAGCCGGCCGGGGGCCGAGCCGCGGGACTTCGACGTGGTGGACCTCTACGCCCACGTCGCCGGACGGCTCGCCACGCTGGGCCTGCCCTGTCTGGAGATCGAGGAGCGGCTCTTCGTCGACGGCTCGGCGGTCCGGGAGGACAGGCGCTTCCTCCCCGATCCGCTCAGCCGGCCCGTCACCGCCATCACGTCCGGCGCCATGGACGCGCTGAAGCGCTCGCCGGAGGAGAAGGCCCGGCCCTACCTCGGGGTGCACTCCACGGGCTGGGGCGGCGAGCTGGTGACGTCCCTCTTCGTCCGCTTCGTCCGCTCGGACTCGAGTCTCGTCGTCGAGGCGTCCCCGACGGTGCTCTTCCCCCTGCGCGACGGCTACCGGCTCGTCGACACCCTCATGCCCAGCCCGTCCCTGTTCGAGGTGCTCAGGCTCGCGGCCGCAACCCTGGTCCCCACGGTGTTCGAGCTGCTGGCCTCGCCGTGGCGCGCGATCGCGGGATTCGCCCCCGATTTCTGGATGTACTTCCGGGTCCGGGGCCAGGACAAGCTGATCACGCAGCTGCGGCGCTTCGACTACGGGGCCCGGCAGGCCGTGCGCCGCAACGTCGCCGACCAGAGCCACCAGCGCTACTTCCAGGAAGCGGACAGCGGCATGGTCCTCAAGGCCATCGAGAAGAGGGTGCTGAACGCGATCGTCGAGTTCGCGGAGGCTCATGGAATCCACACGGACGAGCTGGTGCAGCGGCAGGAATTGATCATCAATCACGGGATCATCGCGAGCCACGGAGCGAGCGTCCACGCCAGTTCCGTCGCTTCCGGTGAGAACTCCAGCATCTCGTCGAAAATCCTCAGCAAACTACCGCGCGTGAAAATGGACTGACCAGGTCGAGGGGCAGGAAAAGAAATGCGGAACAACGACGGGATCATCGCCACGGGCGGCTCGAATGTCGTCTCCTCCGCGGTGGCGAGCGGCAGGAGCGCACAGGTCGAGATCCGCAGCAGCGGTCCGACACAGGTCGGCGACGGGCGGCAGCGATCGCCCGGGGAGATCCGGGACCTGGTCTCCCTGCTGATCGAAGCGCTCGGCCGCTCCGATCACCCCGACCGCGCCGATCTGATCGAGACGGCGGAGGACGCGCGTGAGGAGCTCGCCTGCGAAAACCCGCGGATGGGAAAGCTGCGGATGCTCGCCAGGGCGCTCCTGAGCGCGGTGGCGGGATTCACCACGCTGGTCTCCCTCGCGGAGCCGATCGAAGAGGCGATTCGCGGTCTGTGAGCGAGGGGGTTCGAAGGAGATGACCATGCCACCCTCCCGGCCCGCCGGGCCCGGCTACGTCCGTGTGGGATTCACGGTGCTTCCCCGGTGGCTGCTGTGGCTGGTGGCTGCTCTCGTGGTCGTGGGCGGGGGGACCGCGGGAGTGCTCATCGCCGTCGCCCCCGCGCCTGCGGAGCGGACGGCCGGCGCGGCCCCGAGCGGTCTGCCGTGGGGAGCGGGCGGCGGCTCCGCCACGCCGCCGGCCGTCGTGCCGCCCTCCACCCCGGATCCGGCCCGGCCCACTCCTGCTTCCACCCCGTCCGGGGTGTACACCCCTGCCGTCCAGCCTCCCGCGGAGGCGAGCCCGCCCCGTCCGGACGATCCGGGCGACGTGGTGGAGGAGTACTACCAGGACCTCGTGAACCGGGACTTCGAGGCCGCCTGGGAACTCGGCGGCAGGAACATCGCCCACACCTCCTACGCGAAGTGGGTGGCGGGCTACGACACGACGGCGAGCATCTCGCTCGGCTCGGCGAACACGGTGGACGCCGGCCGGGTCCGTGTCCTGATCCGTGCGCTCCAGACGGACGGCACGCTGCGGGTGTACCAGGGCACGTACACCGTGTCCGGTGGTGTGATCGTCGGTGCGGAGGTCACCGAGAGGTGATCCCGGCCTAACTGCGGTACACCCGCAGGTCCGAGACCTCGTACGACATCTCCGAGAGGGAGTGGTCGGGAGCCGGGTGGTAGCGGCCGGCGCACACGGAGAGGTTCACGATGAGGTACGCCCGCCAGCGCCGGCCCACCCCGCTGTGATCGGCGTACGCGCGGGCGCCGTTGACCCACCAGACGACCGAGGTCGTACCGAACTTGACCTTGAGGTCGACCCATGCGCCGGGGCGGATGGCCGGGTCGTGGTAGTAGTGCGAGCCCCCGCCCCGGACGTGGTTGGAGAGTTCCAGCAGGTCCGGGTTGTCCGGGTGGTACTCGAAGACGTCGACCTCCTGGCCGCCGTCCCGCCAGGTCCAGATCGCGGGCCAGGCGCCGACGGCCTCCGGCAGCCGGACCCGGGCTTCCAGTACGTCCTCTGCGCGCAGCAGGAAGCCCTCTGCGCTGCCTTCGGTGGTCAGCAGGCCGGAGTCCCAGTTGCCGTCGGGCCGCCGGGTGGCGCGGAAGGTCCCGCCGCGGCTGTAGGAGGGGTCGTCGACCAGGTGGTCCAGTTTGTTGTCGCCCGGATTGACCGGGCCGTTGTCCGGGAAGGCCGAGGTCCGGCCGGCGACCCATCGGGAGGCCGAGCCGAAGTCGGCGGAGAAGACGAGGGTGGTGCGGGCGCGCCGGAACGGGGCGAGGAGTTGCGAGATCACGCCGCAGGTCTGCCCAGGGCGCGCCGTCCGCATTCCGGTGATCTTTGATGAAATGCGGACGGGGCGGGCGCTTCGGGGCACTTCGGCGTCAGGGGCACCGCCCCGGCGCCCCACGGCGCACGCCGGTCAGGAACCGGACTGCTGAAGGCGCTCCGCCTGCTCGGCTTGCTTCTCCTTGATGCGGACCGCTTCCTTGCGGACCTCGGCCTGGGTGGCCCGCTCCTTCTGGAGCCACTCCGGGTTCTCCTGCTTCAGCGTGTCGATCTGCTCCGTGGTGAGGGCCTCGGTGACCCCGCCGCGCGCGAGGCCGGCGATCGAGACGCCGAGCTTGGACGCGACCACGGGCCGGGGGTGCGGGCCGTTGCGTCGCAGTTCCTGCAGCCACTGGGGCGGCTCGGCCTGCAGCGCGTTCAGCTCGCTGCGGGTCACGACACCCTCCTGGAACTCAGCGGGGGTGGCTTCGAGGTACACACCCAGCTTCTTCGCCGCGGTGGCGGGCTTCATGGTCTGGGTGGTCTTGTGCGACGTCATGGGGTCAAGGGTATCGAGCGTGTGCGCTACTTCTGACCACGGCCGGTAACCTGGCCGGGTGACAGGCTCGGAAGCATCTCCCACGGCATCTCCATCGTTCCGGCTCGCGTACGTCCCCGGAGTGACGCCCAGCAAGTGGGTGCGGATCTGGAACGAGCGCCTGCCGGACGTCCCGCTGACCCTCCTGCAGGTGTCCGCCGCCGAAGCCCCCGGCGCACTGCGGGGCGGCGAGGCCGACGCCGCGTTCGTACGGATGCCGATCGACCGGACGGGCCTGGCCGCGATCCCCCTCTACACCGAGACCACGGTCGTCGTGGTCCCCAAGGACCACCTCGTGGCGGCCGTGGAAGAGGTCTCCACCGGGGACCTCGCCGACGAGATCGTGCTGCACCCGCTGGACGACACCCTGGACTGGGAGAGCCTGCCCGGCAAGCCCGCGTTCGAACGCCCCGCGACGACCGCGGACGCGATCGAGCTGGTGGCGGCCGGGATCGGCGTCCTCGCCGTCCCGCAGTCCCTGGCCCGCCTGCACCACCGCAAGGACCTCACCTACCGGACGGTGACGGACGCGCCCCAGTCCCGGGTCGCCCTGTCGTTCCTCGAGCTCGACGGTGAACCGTCCGATCTGGTCGAGGAGTTCATCGGGATCGTGCGCGGCCGGACGGTCAACAGCACGCGCGGCCGCGGGGCCCCGACCCCGCCGCAGCCGAAGCAACGCAAGCGCCCCGACGCGGCGGGCACGGGGCGCAAGCCCGCGGCCGGGAAGACGGGCGCCAAGAACCCGCGCGGCGGATCCGGCGGCTCGGGCGGGGCGAAGGGCGGCGCAAAGGGCGCCAAGGGCAGCAAGGGCGGAAAGCCGCGCCGACGGCCGTAGCCGCTCCGGCCCCGCGCCCCCTACGGTCACATTCGGTGACCGGACCGGTCCCTAGTCGCCGATCCGGACCAGGGCGAGCGTGATGTTGTCCGGGCCGCCGGCCTCGATGGCGGCCTTCCACAGCTCGAAGGCCGCCTTGCCGTCGTCGTGCACCCGCAGCAGCTCGTCGAGCTGCTCGGGCAGCACCGGGTCGGTCAGCCCGTCCGAGCACACCAGGTAGCGGGCTCCGGCCGGC
Organism: Streptomyces sp. NPDC059355; assembly: GCF_042752335.1. Lineage (NCBI taxonomy): Bacteria > Bacillati > Actinomycetota > Actinomycetes > Kitasatosporales > Streptomycetaceae > Streptomyces > Streptomyces sp. NPDC059355. The sequence goes on from NZ_JBHYXN010000004.1 coordinate 73,289, forward strand.
AGCGGCTGCGTCGAGACGTGCGGGGTGATCCCGCCGTACCGGCGGGCACCGCCGAGCGCCTGGGTCAGCAGGGACGTGGTGCGCTGCCCCGGCTCCAGCGGCGGATTGTCGTCGACGCTCACCTGCCGGAGCTCCTGCGCCGTGGCGTCGAGCACCCGGCTGTCACCGACGTTGAACGAGATCAGCGAGTCCTCCAGTACGACCGCACCCGCCACGGTCGTGCCCATGGTGGCCAGCTCCGGATCGCTGTCACCGGCCGCGAACACCGCGCGGTTGCACAGGGCGAGCGCCTCGCGGACGGCCCCCTCGCTCTCCAGGGAAGGCCCGAGCATCGCCAGCTGCCGTACGACCAGCGCACTGGCCACCTCCCCGGCCGGCTGTCCGCCGATCCCGTCGGCGACCGCGACGACCAGCGGCGCACCGAGCGGGAACACGAACGTCTGCGGGTTGCGGGTCACACCGGCGCACAGCGTCCACGGCCCGACGACGAGGCTGTCCTCGTTGTGGTCGCGTACCAGCCCGGCATGGCTCAGGGCGCTCACGGCTACGTACGGCATCGCACCCCCATTGTCCCGCCGCGCGCCCGCCGGTGCCTCACTCACCCGGGCTCCCGGGCTCCCGGGCCCCGCCCCCGCGCAGCGCCTGCCGCTCCACGAGCCGGGTGACGTCCTTCGCGGTGACGATCCCCACCAGCCGGTCCGCGTCCACCACCAGGAGCGGCAGCCCGACACCCGGCCTCAGGGCGTCCAGGGCCTCGCCCAGCAGATCACCGGGGGCCGCCACCGCGCACCGCTCCAGCGGGGTCGCCGCGTCCCGCACCCGCAGCGCGTCCCGCTGCGCCTCCGGGATCCGGGCCAGCCCGCGTACGTGCACCACCCCGCTCGGGCGTCCGTCGAAATCGAGCAGCGGCAGAGCGGAGTGCCGGGATCCGACGGCCACCTCCTCGATGAACCGCCGCACGCTCAGCCAGTCGGCGCCGGCCGCCACCGGGCTCGACATGGCATCGGCCACGCGCACACCCCGCAGCCCCGTCTGCAGGACGGCTCGCTGGCGCTCCGCGCCCGCGACGAACGTGATGAAGAGGCCGATGACGACGAGCCACAGCCCGCCCGAGGAGCCGCGCAGGAAGGAGACCCAGCCCAGCGCCGCCAGCAGTACGCCCATGACCTGCCCGCTGCGCGACGCCGCCCGGTCCGCGCGGTCCCGGTCGCCCGTACGCCACCACAGCAGCGCCTGGAGCACCCGTCCGCCGTCGAGCGGCGAGGCCGGGAGCAGGTTGAACACGCCGAGGAAGAGGTTCGCCCAGCCCAGCCAGACCAGGACGGCGGCGGGCACCGCCCAGCCGAGCAGGGAATCCAGCCCGATCCCCGCGCCGACCGCGGCGCCGCCGATGACCAGGCTGGTCAGCGGACCGCTCACGGCCACGGCGAAGGCCGCCCCGGCGCTCTGCGGCCGGCCCATCCGGGTCATCCCGCCCAGCGCCCACAGGGTGACGTCCTCGACGGAGATCTTGCTGCGGCGGGCCGTCGCGGCGTGCGCGGTCTCGTGCAGGAGCAGGCTGCCCATCAGCAGCAGGGCCCCCACCACGCTGGCGAGGGTGTACACGGCGTTCGAGCGCCCGGGAGTCCACACGGGGAGGGTCTGGCGGCCGAGCCCGTACGCGAACAGCACCACGAGCAGCGGCACGCTCCAGTGCATCCGCAGCGGTACGCCGACGACACGTCCGATGGGGACCGAGCCGTTCATCTTCGTCTCCTGCCGGCGTGGCAGTGGGTCTCACCCCATTGTCGCTCCGGCACGGCGGACCCGTACCGGAGCCACGGGTGCCGCGGGGCTCAGCCCTCCGTGGCGGCCGGAGCGGCCAGGGCCTCGTCGAGCTCCCAGGCGTGCCGCTTGAACTCGCGCAGGAAGTCGCCGTGGTCCTCCCACTGGCGGGCGATGCCGCGCAGCACGTCCCAGTGGTGCTCCACCGACTGGTCGATGACCCGGCGCAGCGCCGGCTCTGCCGTGGCCCGCTTCCCGATGAGCCCCTTGACCGCCGAGGCCTCCAGCACGGCGTTGCGGAGCGCGCGCAGAGCCCGCGAGGTGTCGTCCATCGCGAAACCGCGCTCGCTGCCGGTGGCCTCGTCGAACAGCGGGGTCAGCCGCGCCTCGATGAATGCGGTGATCCGCTCGAAGTGCTGCACGTCCATCGGGGGCTCCATCTCGTCTGCTTCCGGGCGCCGCGGCTGCCCGCGGCGCGGATCAAGAATATCCGCCGAAGATCGGGAGGCGACGGGCGGCGGGTGCCGTCGTACGGCGACGGCCTCCACCAGGTGGCGGCTCCGGGTGGCCACTTCCGGGTGACACCCCCGTAGGTCTCACCGGCCCGCGGGCGCCCGTGATCGACGATCGCCAGCGGCCGTACCTGCCGCGGCCGCAGATGGCGGGGGCCGGACGCTTGGGAGATCACGTGCACATCCTGCTCGCCGCCAGCGCGTTCAACAGCCTCACCCAGCGCGTCCACGCGGAACTGAGGGACCGCGGGCACAGCGTGGCGGTCGAGCTCGCCCTGCCCGGCGTCTCCCTCGCCGAGGCCGTCGACCGCCACCGGCCGGACCTCGTGCTCGCGCCGATGCTGAAGACCCCCGTCCCGCGTGAGGTCTGGTCCGCCCACACCTGCCTGATCGTCCACCCGGGGCCCGTCGGCGACCGCGGGCCCTCCGCGCTCGACTGGGCCATCGCCGAGGACGCGACCCGCTGGGGGGTCACCGTCCTCCAGGCCTGCGAGGAGATGGACGCGGGCGACGTCTGGGCCACCGCGGACTGCCCGCTGCCGCCCGTCGGCAAGAGCGACGCCTACCGCGGGGAGATCGCCGACGCCGCCCTGGCCGCGGTGATGACGGCCGTCGACCGCTACGCCGGCGGCACGTACGTACCCGAGCGGCAGAGTTCCGGCCGAGCCCGGCCGTACCTGCGCCAGGAGCTGCGCCGCATCGACTGGGCCAACGACTCCACGCAGAGCGTCGTCCGCGCGCTGCGCGCCGCCGATTCACAGCCGGGCGTACTCGACGAACTGCTCGGAGGCCAGTGGTTCCTGCACGGCGGACACCCCGAGGACCGGCTGCGCGGCCGCCCCGGCGAGCTGCTCGCCACCCGCGCGGGCGCGATCTGCCGGGCGACCGCCGACGGAGCCGTGTGGATCCCCGAGCTCCGCGCCCGGCGCCTGCCCGGCGAACCGGCCGGGCCGGCTCCCGTCAAACTCCCCGCCACCCTCGCCCTCGGCGACCGGCTGCCGCCGCTCCCCGAGATCCCCGCGCCGCCGTACGCCGAGGCGGCAGCCGACGGCGGCTCGCGGACCTGGTCCGACATCACCTACCGGGAACAGGGCGGGGCCGGCTTCCTCACGTTCTCCTTCCCCGGCGGCGCGATGAGCACCACGCACTGCCGGCGCCTGCTCGCCGCCTACCGCGAGGCCTGCACGCGGCCCGTCTCCGTCCTGGTCCTCGGCGGCGGCCGCGACTTCTTCTCCAACGGCATCCACCTCGGGGTCATCGAGGCGGCCGCCGACCCGGCCGAGGAGTCCTGGGCCAACATCAACGCCATGGACGACCTGGTGGAGGCCGTGCTGACGACCACCGACCGGTTCGTCGTGGCCGCCCTGGGCGGCAATGCGGCCGCCGGCGGGGCCATGCTCGCCCTCGCCGCCGACGAGGTCTGGTGCCGGGGCGGCGTGGTCCTCAACCCGCACTACCGGCTCATGGGCCTGCACGGATCCGAGTACTGGACCTACACGCTGCCCCGCCGGACCGGAACCGGCGTCGCGGACCGCCTCACCGCCGACGCCCTGCCGATCAGCGCCGACGCCGCCCGCAGGCTCGGACTGGTCGACCGTACGATCGACTGCGCCCCGCAGGAGTTCGCGGACGAGACGTCCCGGCTCGCCGTCCGCCTGGCGGACTCGCCCGCCGTCCTGTCCCGGATCGCCGGCAAGAAGGCCCGCCGCGACGCCGACGAGAGCGTCCGGCCGCTCGCCGCCTACCGGGAGGCGGAGCTGGCGCGGATGCGGGAGACCTTCTTCGACCCGCAGGCCCCGTACCACGCCCTGCGCCGGGCCTTCGTACGCAAGGAGGCCTCGGACCGCACCCCGGCCCACCTGGAGCGGACCGTGCCGGGACGGCGCACCGCGCCCCTGCCCTCGCGGCGGCCCCGGGTCACTGGACCGGCCGTACAAGACAGGGCGCCGGGCCCGGCCGGCTGCTAGCAAGAAGGGTGAGGCCGGCGCGGAGCACCTGCCCGTCAGCCGCCCCCGTTCCCGACCCACCCACCCTCCCCGCATCCCCTCCCAAGGAGCGATCCTCATGGATGCAGCAACGCCGAGCACGGCGGTAGAGGACCCCCCGATCCACATCCTCTGGATCAACGCCGGACTGAGCTGCGACGGCGACTCGGTGTCCCTGACGGCAGCGATGCAGCCCAGCATCGAGGAGATCGTCATGGGCGTCCTCCCGGGACTGCCCAAGATCGCCGTGCACTGGCCGCTGATCGACTTCGAGTGCGGACCGGTCGGCGGCGCCGACACGTTCATCGAATGGTTCTTCAAGGGGGAGCGCGGGGAGATCGACCCCTTCGTGCTCGTCGTCGAAGGTTCGATCCCGAACGAGAAGATCAAGCCCGAGGGCTACTGGTGCGGATTCGGCGACGATCCGGAGACCGGCCAGCCCATCACCACCAGCGAGTGGATCGACCGCCTCGCGCCCAAGGCCCTCGCCGTGGTCGCGATCGGCACCTGCGCCACGTACGGCGGCATCCACGCGATGGAGGGCAACCCCACCGGCGCCATGGGCGTGCCCGACTACCTCGGCTGGGACTGGACCTCGAAGGCCGGCATCCCGATCGTGTGCGTCCCCGGCTGCCCGATCCAGCCGGACAACTTCTCCGAGACCCTCACCTACCTGCTCTACCAGGCGGCCGGCTCCGCGCCGATGATCCCGCTCGACGACAAGCTGCGCCCCACCTGGCTGTTCGGGGCCACCGTGCACGAGGGCTGCGACCGGGCCGGCTACTACGAGCAGGGCGAGTTCGCGCAGACCTACGACTCGCCCAAGTGCCTGGTCAAACTCGGCTGCTGGGGCCCGGTCGTCAAGTGCAACGTGCCCAAGCGCGGCTGGATGAACGGCATCGGAGGCTGCCCCAACGTCGGCGGCATCTGCATCGCCTGCACCATGCCGGGCTTCCCCGACAAGTTCATGCCGTTCATGGACGAGCCTCCGGGGGCGAAGGTCTCCGCCACCGCCAGCGGGGTCTACGGCACCCTCATCCGCAAGCTCAGGTCGATCACCGAGCACACGGTGGACCAGGAGCCCAAGTGGCGCCATCCCGGACGGCAGTTGACCACCGGCTACCGCAAGCCCTGGTGACCGGGCCGCCCGCGTCCCCGCGTCCGGCGCGGTCCCGGTGGGGCGCGGGCCCACCGGGACCCCGCCCCACCGCGGCGCCACCCCCAACCCCCCGCA
>NZ_JBHYXN010000004.1:78793-170543 GCF_042752335.1 Streptomyces sp. NPDC059355
GCAACCCCCACCCCGGGGTGCCGGGGCCGCCGGCGCCCCGGGGGGGGGGGGGGGGGGGGGGGGGGGGGGCCCCCCGGGCCCCGCGCCCCACCGCTGCGCCTCCCCAAACCCCCAGCTCCCGTCTCCAAGAAGGGTCACGGCAGACAAGATGACACCGAAGACGAAGGCGGCCGGTGACGGCAGCGGCCTGGTGGAGATGGCCTGGGATCCGATCACCCGGATCGTGGGCAGTCTCGGCATCCACACGAAGATCGACTTCAAGCAGAAGAGGGTCGCGGAGTGTTACAGCACCTCGTCCGTCTTCCGCGGCTACAGCGTCTTCATGCGCGGCAAGGACCCCCGCGACGCGCACTTCATCACCAGCCGCATCTGCGGGATCTGCGGCGACAACCACGCCACCTGCTCCGTCTACGCCCAGAACATGGCGTACGGCGTGAAGCCGCCCCACCTCGCCGAGTGGATCATCAACCTGGGCGAGTCGGCGGAGTACATGTTCGACCACAACATCTTCCAGGAGAACCTGGTCGGGGTCGACTACTGCGAGAAGATGGTCCGCGAGACCAATCCCGGCGTCCTCGAACTCGCCGAGCGCACCGAGGCCCCGCACGCCGGTGACCACGGCTACCGCACCATCGCCGACATCATGCGCTCGCTCAACCCCATCGAGGGCGAGTTCTACCGCGAGGCCCTCCAGGTCAGCCGGTACACGCGCGAGATGTTCTGCCTGATGGAGGGCCGCCACGTGCACCCCTCCACCCTCTACCCGGGCGGTGTCGGCACCATCGCCTCCGTCCAGCTCTTCACGGACTACATGAGCCGCCTCATGCGGTACTGCGAGTTCATGAAGAAGGTCGTCCCGCTCCACGACGACCTGTTCGACTTCTTCTACGAGGCACTGCCCGGTTACGAGGAGGTCGGCCGCCGGCGCGTCCTGCTGGGCTGCTGGGGCGCGCTCAACGACCCCGAGTACTGCGACTTCACGTACGCCAACATGACCGACTGGGGACGGAAGATGTTCGTCACCCCGGGCGTGGTGGTGGACGGGAAGCTCGTCACCAACGACCTCACCGAGATCAATCTCGGCATCCGCATCCTGCTCGGCAGCTCGTACTACGACGACTGGCAGGGCCAGGAGAAGTTCGTCACCCACGACCCCCTCGGCAACCCGGTCGACGCCCGCCACCCGTGGAACCAGCACACCATCCCGGCCCCGCAGAAGCGGAACTTCGACGACAAGTACAGCTGGGTGATGTCCCCGCGCTGGTTCGACGGCAAGGACCACCTGGCCCTCGACACCGGCGGCGGCCCCATCGCCCGCCTGTGGTCCACCGCCCTGTCCGGGCTCGTCCACACCGACTACGTCCAGGCCACCGGCCACAGCGTGGTCATCACGCTGCCCCGCACCATGACCAAGCCCGAGACGCGCTTCGAGTGGAAGATCCCGCAGTGGAGCAACGCGCTGGAGCGCAACCGCGCCCGCACGTACTTCCAGGCGTACGCGGCCGCCATCGCGCTGCACTGCGCCGAGAAGGGCCTGGCCGAGGTCCGCGCCGGACGCACCCAGACCTGGGAGAAGTTCGAGGTCCCGGACGAGTCCATCGGAGTCGGTTTCACCGAGGCCGTGCGCGGCGTGCTCTCGCACCACATGGTGATCCGCGACGGCAAGATCGCCAACTACCACCCGTACCCGCCGACCCCGTGGAACGCCAGCACCCGCGACACCTTCGGCACCCCCGGACCGTACGAGGACGCCGTCCAGAACACCCCGATCTTCGAGGAGAACTCCCCGGAGAACTTCAAGGGCATCGACATCATGCGCGCCGTGCGCAGCTTCGACCCCTGCCTGCCCTGCGGCGTGCACATGTACGTCGGCGGCGGCAAGACGGTCAAGCAGATGCACGTGCCCACCGGCCTGAGCGGACTCGGCGGATGAGCGCGCAGGCGACCGACGCCCGCGAGGCGGGCCGGCGCGTGGACGAGGTCCTGGACCGGCTGGCCGCCTCGGGCGACCGCGAGGCCTGCGCCGCGGCCGAGGAACTGGTGCGCGTGCTCATGGACTTCTACGGGGCCGGGCTCGCCCGGATCGTGGAGCGGCTCGGCGTGGAGCGCCTCGGCGGGCTGCTGGACGACGAGCTCGTCGCGAGCCTGCTCGCCCTGCACGACCTGCACCCGGAGGACGTGCACACCCGGATCGCCCGGGCGCTGGACTCCGTCGGCGACCCCGTGTCGCTCGTCGGGTACGACGCGGCCACCGGCACGCTGCGCCTGCGGTCCGCGCCGGGCGGCGGCTGCGGCTGCGGTTCCGGCGGGGACACCGTGCCGCGGAGCGTCGAGGACGCCCTGGCCTGCTTCGCGCCCGAGGTGACCGCGGTGGAGCTCGAAGCGGCCGAAGCGGCCCTGCCGCTGCTCCAGATCGGCACCCGCCCGCAGGCCCCGGCGCGGGCCCGGTGAACGCGACGCACCCCTGGGAGACGGCGGAGCCGGGCACCGGCTCCGCCGGGGCTCTCGGCTCCGCCGGGCTGCGCGGCCCGCGCGGCCTGCGCCGGTTCACGGGGCCCCGGCCGCCCCGCCCCGAGCGCTGCGAGCTGTGCGGGGTGGCGGTCCGCGAGGACGGCCACCGCCATCTGGTGGAGGTCGAGAAGAGGGCGCTGGTCTGCGCCTGCACCGCCTGCGCCCTGCTGTTCGACCGGCCCGGCGCCGCCACCGGGCGCTTCCGCGCCGTCCCCGACCGCTACCTCACCGACCCGGACCACCGGCTCGGCGAGGGGGCCTGGGAGCAGCTCCAGATCCCGGTCGGCGTCGCCTTCTTCTTCCGCAACGCCGCCCTCGACCGGCTGGTCGCGCTCTACCCGAGCCCGGCCGGCGCCACCGAAAGCGAACTGGACCCGGCCACCTGGCAGAACGTGCTCGGCGGCGGGGCGCTCGCCGCGCTGCTCGAACCCGACGTGGAGGCGCTGCTGCTGCGCCGGACCGAGGGCCGCACCGAGTGCTACCTCGTGCCCATCGACATCTGTTACGAGCTGGTGGGGCGGATGCGGCTGCTGTGGCAGGGCTTCGACGGCGGGGCTGAGGCCCGCGCCGCGCTGAACGCCTTCTTCGCCCAGGTGGAGCGCCGGGCCAAGGTCCCGGCCGGAGCGGGGGAGGCGCGGTCGTGACCGACTTCACCTTCGCCTGCACCGGGGTGCGCGCCGACCAGTACGCGGCGGGCCCGACCCTCGTCTTCCGGCTGCGCATCACCACCGCCCCGGACAAGCGCGTCCATGCGCTGGCGCTGCGCTGCCAGATCCGCATCGAGCCGGCCCGGCGCGGCTACGGCACGGGCGAAGCAGCCGCGCTGCACGACCTGTTCGGCGAGCGGGCCCGCTGGGGGAACACCCTCCAGCCCCTCCAGTTCGCCCAGGTCTCGGTGATGGTCCCCAGCTTCACCGGGGAGACCGAGACCGATGTCGTCGTGCCGTGCTCGTACGACATGGACATCGCCTCGGGCCGCTACCTCAGCGCCCTGGAGGAGGGCGAGGCGCCGCTGCTGATGCTGTTCTCCGGCACGGCCTTCACCGGCGCCGGGGGCTTCCAGGTCGAACCCGTCCCCTGGGACCGCGAAGCACCGTTCCGGATGCCCGCCGAGGTGTGGCACGAGATGGTCGAGCAGCACTTCCCCGGCTGCGGCTGGCTGCGGCTGCCCCGCGACACCATGGCGGACCTGCTCGCCTACCGCTCCCGTCACGCGCTCGCCTCCTGGGAGGCGACCGTACGGAGCCTGCTGGACGCTGCGTCGACGGCCGAGCCGCCGCCCCCGGACCCCGCCTGGGCCGGCGCCGTACTGCCGCGGGCCGCCGAGAGGACCGCGCCATGACCACGACGGCCTTGCCCGCATCACGCTTCGCCGTCGCCCGGCAGGTGGCCGACGCCGTCCTCTTCGAGGGCTACGTCCTCTACCCGTACCGGGCCTCGGCGGCGAAGAACCGGCTGCGCTGGCAGTTCGGCGTGCTGGTCCCGCCCGCGTGGGGGCCCGCGCACGGCGAGCACTCCTTCCAGCGCACCGAGGTGGTCATGGAACCCCGGGGCGCGGCCACCCTCGCCGTCGAGCTGCGCTTCCTGCACGCGCAGCGGCGCACGGTCGAAGAGGCCCGCGCGGACGGTTCGTTCGAGGCCGTGCCCGAACTGCACCTGCCCGACCGGGTCCTGGTCCCCTGGGACGAGGGAACCGAGGAGCGTGTCGAAATGACCGTACCCGTCGCGGAGTTGGAGGAGGGCGAGGTCTCCCTGCCCTTCGTCCGGCCCGCCCGCGAGGAGACCGAGCCCGTGCTCGGCGCCGACGGCCGGGAGGTGGGCCGGCTGGTCCGGCGCACCGAGCGGGCCGACGGGGTGCTGCTGCTGCGTGCGGAGCAACTGGACGTCCCGTACCGGGCGTTCAAGCTCACGGCCGTGGTCGAGAACACGAGCGACTGGACCCCGGGCACGGACACGCCCGCAGGCTCGCCCGGGGGAGCCGGCGCGACCGGGGGAGCGGACCGCGATGCCGCCCTGCCGCGCTCACTGGTGGCGGCCCACCTGCTGCTCGGTCTCAGCGCCGGATCCTTCCTCTCGATGACCGATCCGCCCGAATGGGCCAAGGCCTCCGTCGCCACCTGCGCCAACCGGCACACCTGGCCCGTCCTCGCCGGCGAACCGGGCAGCAGTGACGTGGTGCTGTCCTCGCCGATCATCCTGGAGGACCACCCCGGCATCGCCCCCGAGAGCATCGGGGCCATGTACGACGCCACCGAGATCGACGAGATCCTCGCCCTGCGCACGGCGGCCCTGACCGACCAGGAGAAGCGTGAGGCCCGCGGCACCGACCCCCGCGCGGCCGCCGTCATCGACCTCGCCGAGACCATGCCGCCCGAGGTTCTGGAACGCCTGCACGGCGCCGTCCGGGCGCTCCGCGAGATCACCGACCCCGGCGCGGCCACCCCCGAGTCGTTCGCCGAACTCTTCGACGAGGACGCCGTGTTCAAGCCGGACACCCCCTGGTGGGACCCGGCCCACGCCGATCCCGCCGACCCGGCCCGCGACCGGATCCTGATCGACGGTACCTCAGTGGGCCCCGGCAGCCGCGTGATCCTGCGCCCGGGGCTGCGGCGCACCGACGCCCAGGACCTGTTCCTGCAGGGCGCCGCCGCCCAGGTCGAGGCCGTCCTCCACGACGTGGACGGCGGGGTGCACCTCGCCGTCACCGTCGAAGGGGACCCGGGCGCCGACATCCGGCGCGAACAGGGCAGGTTCCTCTACTTCCAGCCCGACGAGGTCGCCCCCCTGGAGGGCGCGTGAGCGGCCGCATCCTGATCGCCGGCATCGGCAACGTCTTCCTCGGCGACGACGGCTTCGGCGTGGAGACCGCCAAGAGGCTGGCCGACCCCGGCCACGGCCTGCCCGGACACGTCGAGGTGGTGGACATCGGCGTACGCGGGGTCCACCTCGCCTACCAGCTCCTCGACGGCTACGACACCCTCGTCCTGGTGGACGCCACCGCCCGCGGCGGAGCCCCCGGCACCCTGTACCTGATCGAGGCCGCCGAGCCCGGCTCCCTCGCCCCGCAGAGCCCGGTACTCGACGGGCACCAGATGTCCCCCGACGCGGTGCTCGCCCTGCTGGAGACCCTGTGCGCCGGAACGGGCACCGCGCCGCCCCGGCGGATCTGGGTCGTCGGCTGCGAACCCGATTCCCTGGAGGAGGGCATCGGCCTGAGCACCCCGGTGGCCGCAGCGGTACCGGAGGCCGTACGGATGGTCCTGGACCTGGTCCTGAGCCCGGACGAGGAACTGCTCGACCAAGAGCGCAACGCCACCGCCAACTGAGGAGAACCCATGAAGAAGGCCATCATCGGCGGCGCGGCCGCCGCCGTCCTCGCCTGCGCGCTGAGCGTGGTGCTCCCCGACATCCAGCGCTATCTGAAGATCCGCCGCATGTGACCCGTGACCTGAGACCCGCGATCCATGTGATCCCTGACGTGCGACCGCCCCGGCGCCCGAATGGCGTACGGGGCGTCGGCGCGTCGGCGTGCCCGAGCGCCCCGTACGGCGCAGGCCGGTCTAATGAGGCCCGGCAGGACGGAGTCCCATGCACGAGATGTCGATCGCCATGGCGGTGGTGGGCCAGGTGGAGGAAGCCGCCGAGGCCGGCGGCGCGACCGCCGTCACCTCGGTCCGGCTCCAAGTCGGAGAACTGGCCGGGGTGGTGCCCGACGCACTCGCCTTCTGCTTCGAACTCGCCTGTGCGGGGACGCTCCTGGAGGGCGCCGAGCTCGTGACCGAGCAGGTCGCCGCCCGCGCCCACTGCCGTTCCTGCACGGGCGACTGGGCGGTCGGCATGCCGCCCCGGCTGGTCTGCCCCGGCTGCGGGCAGGCCGCGGACGTCGAACTCCTCACCGGGCGCGAGCTGCAGATCCTCAGCGTGCACTGGGAGGACGGCCCCGGCCCCGATCGCGTCCGGCCCCCGGCCCCCACCCGCGAACCGATCTCCGAGGAGCACTGAACCATGTGCCGTGTGGTCGACCTGAAGCAGGCGGTCCTCGCCAAGAACGACTCGGCCGCGCACGCCCTGCGCACCGAACTCACCGCCCGCGGCACCACGGTCGTCAACCTGCTGTCCAGCCCGGGCAGCGGGAAGACCGCCCTGCTGGAGCGCGAACTCGGCCTGGCACGCCAGCGCGGGGTACCGGTCGCGGCCCTCACCGCCGACCTCGCCACCGAGAACGACGCGCTGAGGCTGGCCCGTTCGGGCGTACCCGTCAAGCAGGTGCTCACCGACGGGCTCTGCCACCTCGAAGCCGCGATGCTCGGACGGCACCTCGACGGCTGGCTGCCCGAGGACACCCGGATGCTCTTCGTGGAGAACGTCGGCAACCTCGTCTGCCCCGCCTCGTACGACCTCGGCGAATCGCTGCGCGTCGTCCTCGCCTCGGTGACGGAGGGTGAGGACAAGCCGCTCAAGTACCCGACCGCGTTCGGACTGGCCCAGCTCGTCGTCGTGACGAAGACGGACATCGCGCAGGCCGTGGAGTTCGACGAGGCGGCCTTCCGCGCGCACGTCCAGCAGGTCAACCCGGGGGTGGAGGTGGTGCTGACCTCGGCACGCCGCGGCGAGGGCGAGGGCATCCTGCTCGACCGGGCGCTGGCGGTCGGCGCCGGAGGCCCGGTGCACGCCCCCGTCATGGCACAGCAGCCCGCCACGCACCACCATCACCACACGGAAGCCCCCGACCCCGGCCACGAACACGACCACGGACCCGGCCACCACCACGCACCCGGCGCCGGCCACGGCCCCGGCCATGAACACGGTCCGGGCCACGACCACGGTCCGGGTCCCGGAACCGGCCCCGGCCACCACGGTCCCGGCTCCGTCTCCCGGGCCGTGCACCCGCACTCCGGCGTGGTGCCGACCCGCTGATGGAAGCCGTGGAGCGCCGCCGGGTCGTCGTGCGCGGAGTGGTACAGGGCGTGGGATTCCGGCCGTACGTGTACACCCGCGCGACCGTACTCGGCCTCGCCGGGCACGTCACCAACACCCCCGAGGGAGTCGTCGCCGAGGTGGAAGGCGCCCCGGCGGCCGTATCGGCCTTCTGCGAGCGGCTCGCGGCCGAGGCCCCGCCGCTGGCGGTCGTCGACGCCGTCGACCACCACGAGGTGCCCGCCTCCGGCGGCGCGGGCTTCACCATCGTCGCCTCCCGCTCCGGCGGGCCCGCCCGCACCCTCGTCTCCCCGGACGCGGCCACCTGCGCCGACTGCCTGGCGGAGCTGGCCGATCCGGCCGACCGGCGCCACCGGCACCCCTTCATCACCTGCACGCACTGCGGCCCCCGCTTCACCATCGTCACCGGGGTGCCGTACGACCGGGCGCACACGACCATGGCCCGCTTCCCGATGTGCCCGGACTGCGCCCGCGAGTACGCCGACCCCGCCGACCGGCGCTTCCACGCCCAGCCGGTGGCCTGCCCCGCCTGCGGACCCCGGCTGCGCCTGCTCGCCGGTACGCCGCCGCGCGAGACGGCCGCCGCCGACCCGGTGGCCGAGGCCCGCCGGCTGCTGGCCGGCGGGGCGATCCTCGCGGTCAAGGGCCTCGGCGGCTACCACCTCGCCTGCGACGCCGCGCACGCCGGGGCCGTGGCCGAGCTGCGGCGCCGCAAGGCGCGCGGGCACAAGCCCTTCGCCCTGATGGCCCGCGAGCCCGCCGACATCGAGCACCTCGTCCACCTCGGCCCGGCCGAACGGGCCCTGCTCACCGGGCCGGTCCGCCCCATCGTCCTGCTGCGCCGCCGCCCGGGAGCCGCCGAGGAGGAGTTCGTCGCCGACGGCGTCGCCCCTGGCAGCCCCGACCTGGGCGTGATGCTCCCGTACACCCCCGTGCACCATCTGCTGCTCGGCCTGCCCGGCGACCCGCCCGGTCCCCGGCTGCTCGTCATGACCAGCGGAAACCTGTCGGGCGAGCCCATCATCACCGACGACACGGAGGCCATGGACCGGCTCGGCCGGCTCGCCGACGCCTGGCTCACCCACGACCGGCCCATCCACGTCCCCTGCGACGACTCCGTCGTACGCGTCTGCGACGGCGAGGCGCTGACCCTGCGCCGCTCCCGCGGCCACGCCCCGCTGCCCCTCCCGCTTCCGCTGTCCGTACCCGCCACGCTGGCCGCCGGGGGCGACCTCAAGAACGCCTTCTGCCTGGGCGAGGGCCGCAAGGCCTGGCTGTCGGCGCACATCGGGGACATGGACGACCTGGCCACGCAGTACGCCTTCGAACGCGCCGAGCAGCAGCTGGAGTCCATCACCGGCGTCGCGCCCGGGCTGCTCGCCGTGGACCGGCACCCCGGCTACCGCTCAGGCCGCCTGGTCCGCGCCCGGGCCGCCGGCCGCCCGGTCCTCGGAGTCCAGCACCACCACGCGCACATCGCGTCCGCGATGGCCGAACACGGGCAGGACGGCGCCCGCAGGGTGATCGGCGTCGCTTTCGACGGCACCGGATACGGCGACGACGGGGCGGTGTGGGGCGGGGAGGTGCTGCTCGCGGACTACGCGGGGTACACCCGGTTCGCGCACCTCGCCTACGTCCCGCTGCCGGGCGGCGATGCCGCCGTGCACCGGCCGTACCGGATGGCCTTGTCCCATCTGCGCGCCGCCGGGCTCGACTGGGACCCGGACCTGCCCTGTACGGCAGCCTGCCCGCCCGAGGAACTACGGCTTCTGCGACGCCAGTTGGAGCGGAACCTGCACTGCGTGCCGACTTCCAGCATGGGCCGCCTCTTCGACGCCGTCTCCTCCCTGGCCGGCGTCTGCCACCATGCCGGGTACGAGGCCCAGGCCGCCGTCGAGCTGGAGTCCGCGGCCCTCGCGGGGTGCGGGACGGCGGCGGACGGCGGCTACGCCTTCGCACTGCACCCGCAAGGACCGGGCGGCGGGACCCCGGTCACGGCCGACCCGGCCCCCGTACTGGCGGCGGTGGTGGCCGACGTGCGGGCGGGCGCGCCCAAGGCGCTGATCGCCGCCCGCTTCCACACGGCCGTCGCCGATCTCGTGGGCACGCTGGCCGTCCTCGCGCGCGAGCGGCACGGGCTCGACACCGTCGCCCTGAGCGGCGGGGTCTTCGCCAACACCGTGCTCTCCAGCGCCTGCGCCCGCCTGCTGCGCGAGCGCGGCTTCACCGTTCTGCGCCACCACCGCGTCCCGCCGAACGACGGGGGGCTGGCCCTCGGCCAGCTCATGGTGGCGGCCAGTGCCCCGCGACACCCACAGCAAGGAGAGGGCCATGTGCCTGGCGGTACCCGGCAGAGTGCTTGACATCGGGGAGAAGGACGGCACCCGCATGGCGACCGTCGATTTCGGCGGCGTGGTCAAGGAGGTGTGCCTGGAGTACCTCCCGGACCTCCAGGTCGGCGAGTACGCCATCGTCCACGTCGGCTTCGCCCTCCAGCGGCTCGACGAGGAGTCGGCCCGGCAGACCCTGGAACTCTTCGCGCAGCTCGGCATGCTCCAGGAGGAGTTCGGCGACCCCTGGGAGCGGGCGGCGGCCGAGGCGGGCGTGGAGGACTGGCCCTTCGCCGACGACATCGCGGAGCAGCCGCGGCACACCGCGGACGCCGAGGGCGCCGCAAAGGAGGCTCGGCAGCAGTGAAGTACATCGAGGAATTCCAGGACCCCGAGCTGGCCCGCCGCCTGCTCGACGACATCCACGCCACCGTCACCCGCCCCTGGGCGCTGATGGAGGTCTGCGGAGGCCAGACCCACACCATCATCCGACACGGGATCGACCAACTTTTCCCCGAACAGGTCGAGTTGATTCACGGACCGGGTTGTCCGGTGTGCGTGACCCCGCTGGAGGTCATCGACAAGGCACTGGAGATTGCCTCCCGCCCGGACGTCATCTTCTGCTCGTTCGGCGACATGCTCCGCGTCCCCGGATCCGGCCGCGACCTGTTCCAGGTGCGCAGCGAGGGCGGCGACGTACGGGTGGTGTACTCCCCGCTCGACGCCCTGCGGATCGCCCAGCAGAACCCGGCGCGCGAGGTGGTGTTCTTCGGTATCGGCTTCGAAACAACCGCGCCGCCCAATGCCATGACGGTGTATCAGGCCAAGAAGCTCGGGATCCGCAACTTCAGCCTGCTCGTCTCCCACGTCCGGGTGCCCCCGGCCATCGAGGCGATCATGACCTCCCCGAGCTGCCGGGTCCAGGGCTTCCTCGCCGCCGGGCACGTGTGCAGCGTGATGGGCATGGGGGAGTACCCGGAGCTGGCCGCGCGCCACCGGGTCCCCATCGTGGTCACCGGCTTCGAGCCGCTGGACATCCTCGAAGGCGTACGCCGGGCCGTCCGGCAGCTGGAGAGGGGCGAGCACACCGTCGACAACGCCTACGCGCGCGCCGTCCGCCCGGAGGGGAACCCGGCCGCCCTCGCCATGCTGGAGGACGTCTTCGAGGTCACCGACCGCGCCTGGCGCGGCATCGGCGTCATCCCCGGCAGCGGCTGGCGGCTGTCCGCCCGCTACCGGGACTACGACGCCGAGCACCGCTTCTCGGTGACGGACATCGCCACGCAGGAGCCCGCCGAGTGCCGCAGCGGCGAGGTCCTCCAGGGGCTCATCAAGCCGCACCAGTGCGAGGCGTTCGGCACCACCTGCACCCCGCGCAACCCGCTCGGCGCCACGATGGTCTCCAGCGAGGGCGCGTGCGCCGCGTACTACCTCTACCGGCGCCTCGACCTCGCGCCGGCCGCCCGGACCGCACCGCTGGAGGCGAGCCCCGTTGTCTGAAGCCCTGTCCGACGCCGTACTCGACGTCACCGGCTGGACGTGTCCGGCCCCGCTGCGGGACCGCCCCCGCGTGGTGATGGGCCACGGAGGCGGCGGAGCCCTCTCCGCCGAGCTCGTCCAGCACGTCTTCGCACCCGCCTTCGGCGGCGAGGTGCTCGCCCGGCTCGGCGACTCGGCCGCGGTCACCCTGGGCGGGGCGCGCCTCGCCTTCTCGACGGACTCGTACGTGGTGCGGCCGCTGTTCTTCCCCGGCGGCAGCATCGGGGACCTCGCGGTCAACGGCACGGTCAACGACCTGGCCATGAGCGGGGCCCGGGCCGCCTACCTCTCCTGCGGGTTCATCCTCGAGGAGGGCGTCGAGCTCTCCGTGGTGGCCCGGGTCTCCGCGGACCTCGGCGCGGCCGCGCGGGCCGCGGGCGTCGAGGTGGCCACCGGGGACACCAAGGTGGTCGAGTCCGGCCACGGCGACGGCATCTACCTCAACACCGCCGGCATCGGGCTCATCCCCGACGGGGTGGACCTGCGCCCGCAGCGCGTCGTGCCGGGTGACGTGGTCATCGTCAGCGGGGAGATCGGCCTGCACGGCGTGGCCGTCATGAGCGTCCGCGAGGGCCTCGAATTCGGGGTGGACATCGAGAGCGACTGCGCGCCGCTGGGCGGGCTCGTCCAGGCCATGCTCGCGGTCACCCCCGATCTGCACGTCCTGCGCGACCCCACACGCGGCGGGCTGGCGGCCGCTCTCAACGAGATCGCGGCGGCCTCGGGTGCCGGGGTCGTCATCCACGAGGGCCGGGTGCCGGTCCCGGAGGCCGTCGGCAACGCCTGCGCGATCCTCGGCCTCGACCCCTTCTACGTGGCCAACGAGGGCAAGCTGGTCGCGTTCGTACCCCGAGAGCACGCCGACGCCGTCCTCGACGCGATGCGCGCGCACCCGCTGGGCCGGCACGCGACCGTGATCGGCGAGGCGGTCGAGGCCCACCCCGGCCTGGTGGTGGCCCGCACCGGCCTCGGCGGCACCCGTGTCGTCGACCTGCCGATCGGGGAGCAGCTGCCCCGCATCTGCTGAGGCCGGGCCCCGGCCCCGTACCGTCGTGAGCGAACCGCCGCCTCCCTGACGACGCTACGTGGCCGGGGCTCCGGAGGTTTCAGGGGAGTTCGGGGATGAACGGGAAGTAGTCCTCCACGGCCGCCGAGGGGAGGACCGCGTAACTTGCCTCGGGGAGCTCGTTCCACACGCCCGGGAGGTCGCCGAGGGGTTCGGAGACCACCAGCCGCGTCGCGTCCGAGACCTCCCGCAGGAACGGCAGCTCCGGGTGCAGATGCCGGACCGTTTCGGCCTTGCTGCTGTAGAAGAGCGAACGCGACTTGCCCGCGCTGGAGTAGCGGAACGCCCAGACCCGCTCGCCGTCGCTGACCGCGACCGTCATCTGCATCGGGTCGGGGACGCCGTGCTCCTTGCCGAGGTGCTCCACCAGGCCCGCCATCCGGGCGACCGCGCCCGGGGGGTCCTGGTCGAGGCCGTAGGTGACGGCCAGGTAGAACATCACCTCGGAGTCGGTCGAGCCTTCGATGCAGGGGAACAGGGCGGGGTCCACGGCCATGCACAGATCGCGCTGGAGGCGCTGGAAGTCCGTGATCGCGCCGTTGTGCATCCACAGCCATCGGCCGTGCCGGAACGGATGGCAGTTCGTCTGCTGAATGGCCGAACCGGTGGAGGCGCGGACATGGGCGAAGAACAGCGTAGAGCGGACGTGGGCGGCCAGTTCCCGCAGGTTGCGGTTGTTCCAGGCCGGTCCGATGTCCCGGAAGATCGCCGGAGTGGCGCCACCGTCGGGGCTGTACCAGCCGATGCCGAAACCGTCGCCGTTCGTCGACTCGACGCCCATCCGGGCGTGGAGGCTCTGATCGATCAGTGAGTGTTCCGGCTGGTAGAGCACTGCGTCGAGCAACATAGGCGAACCGGAGTAGGCGAGCCAGCGACACATCCGCATCATCCCTCTCCTGCGCCTCGTACGAGCCTATCGCGGCCAAGCTTCCTGTGCCTCGCGTCTTGACGTGCATGTCCTTCATGCGCCATCCGGTTCGGTGGTGCCGAATTCGGCCAGGGCGGCGCGGGACGGAGGGGTTGGCCGTTTCGCGTCCTTCCCACCGCGGATCCCCTGTGGTGACATGTGCATGCCCAAATTCGAAACCGATTCCGGTTCCGATTCCGGTTCCGTCCCGGCTCCCGGTTCCCGGTGCTTCCGGATCGATGACCGGACCGATGAATGGAGAAACGAAGATGTTGCTCCGCAGACTCACCGTCGGCGCGGCGGTCGCGGCGTTATGCGCCCTGGCCGTTCCCGCACAGGCCGACACGCCGTCCACACCGCCCGGCAGAATCACCGTCGACGTGGTCGGTGTCAACGGTTCGGGATGCCCGCAGGGGACCGCGGGGGTCACCACCGCCTCCGACAACACCTCGTTCAGCGTCACGTACAGCAACTACCTGGCCCAGGCGGGCGCCGGCTCGGGCGGCACCGAGTTCCGCAAGAACTGCCAGCTCGCCCTCCAGATCCACGTACCGCAGGGGTTCACGTACGCCATCGCCCGCGCCGACTACCGCGGCTTCGCGCACCTCCAGCGCGGGGCCTACGGGCAGCAGCGCGCGAACTACTACTTCCAGGGCATGCCGCAGACGGCCCGCACGAACCACCAGTTCGGCGGACCGTACTCCGACAACTGGCAGGCGAGCGACCAGACCGACTACCAGGACCTGGTCTTCGCGCCCTGTGGCGAGGAGCGCAACCTGAACGTCAACAGCGAACTGCGGGTCTACGCGGGGACCTCGAACCCGCAGGCCCTGAGCTTCATGAGCATGGACTCGACGGACGGCAGCGTGAGCACGGTCTACCACTTCGAGTGGAAGGAATGCCCGGCGACGGCCTGACGCGGCGTGAGCGCAGGAAACACCGATCGATGATCAGGAGTGACAACGATGTCTCATTCCCTGTCTCGTACCCTGCTCACCGGTGGCGCGGCGGCCGTGCTGATCGCCACGGCGGCGACCTCCGCCGGGGCGGCCGGCCACACCCCGCAGATCACCGCTCCGCCCGACAAGATCGTGATCGAACTCGCCACCGTGAACGGATCCGGCTGCCGCGAGGGAACCGCCGAGGTGGCGGTCGCACCCGACAACACCGCCTTCACCATCACCTACAGTGACTATCTCGCACAGGTGGGGCTCGGCGCGCCGCCCACGGCATTCCGCAAGAACTGCCAGCTCAATCTCCGCGTCCACGTCCCCTCGGGATTCACCTATGCGATCGTCCAGGCGGATTACCGCGGATTCGCATTCCTCCAGCCCGGTGCGTGGGGTCAGGAGCGGGCCAACTACTACTTCCAGGGAATGCCCCAGACGACCCAGCGCACGCATCAGTTCAACGGGCCGCACAACGACAACTGGCAGGCGAGCGACAAGACCGAATACGCCGATCTGGTCTGGGCCCCGTGCGGGGAGAAACGCAACTTCAACATCAATACGGAACTGCGGGTGAATGCGGGCACGTCCAATCCGCAGACCGCGACGAGCTTCATGGCCATGGACTCCACGGACGCGAGCGTGAGCACGCTCTACCACCTCGCCTGGCAGGTCTGCCCCGGGCCGAAGTAGCCCCCGCCCCCGCCGCCTGACGCCCAGCGCCGTACCCGGCGGATCCGCCGGGTACGGCGCTCGGCCGCGGCGCGCCGCGCCGCTCAGGTCAGGTCAGGTCAGGTCAGCGGGCGCAGCCGGGACGCGGTGTGCTGGGACACCGCCGGGAGGGCGGCGGCCGGGACGGCGGCGTCGGCGCCGAGGGCGCTGCCCGCCTGCCAGGCCCGCCAGTCCAGGTTCCAGTCGCCGAAGCCGTTCTCGAACGGAGCCATCGGCTCGCCCTCGCTGTTGAGCACCTGCACGATGTCCCCCTCCCGTACGGTCTCGAAGAACCAGGCGGCCTCCGCCGTGCTCATGCCCGTACAGCCGTGGCTCACGTTCTCCTCGCCCTGCGAGGCGACCGACCAGGGAGCGGCGTGCACGTACTCGCCGCTCCAGGTCACCCTCGTCGCGTAGAACACCGGCAGGTCGTAGAACTCGCTCGTACCGCGCTTGATGCCGACGGAGTCCCCGCGCATCCGGACCTGGTACTCCTTGCCCAGCACGACCTTGATGCCGCTGCGGGTCCGGAACCCCGCCTTGCCGGTGGTCACCGGGATCGTCCGGATGGCCTTGCCGTTGCGCCGTACGGTCATCTCGTGCGCCTCGGCGTCGGTGACCGCCTCGATCCGGTCCCCGACGGTGAACTCGGTGGAGCCGGAGGGGCCGCCGTAGCCGTGGTCGCCGACCTCGACCCCGTCGAGACCGCTCGTCACGTGCACCTCGGCGTGCGCCGGCCAGTACGTCCGCGGCCGGTAGTGCAGCGTCGACTCGTCCACCCAGTGCCAGCCGCCCTCGACGGCCGGCTCCGAGGTGACCTGGAGCGCCCGCTCCACCCGGGCCCGGGCGGTCCGGTCGGCGGCGGGAACCGGCCGGCTCAGGGCGGCCGTCACGATCTGCCCCGCACCGTACGTGCCGGGCCGCGGCCCGAACTCCACGGTGAGCCGGCCCTCGTCCGGGGGAGGCGAGGTCCGGAAGGCCAGGGTGACGCCCACCGGGGTCCCCGCCGCGTCCTGGGCGCCCACCTGCACGGTGTAGAGCTCGCCGGCCCGCAGCGGCTCGGTGTTGGTCCAGTGGCGGCTCCTGGGGGCGAGTTCGCCGCCCACGTAGCGCCCGTGCCCGTCGTGGACGGTGACATCGGTGAGCCGGCCCGCCTCGGCCAGCGCGATCTCGAGCGGACCGCCGGAGTTGGTGGGCAGGACGACCGTACGGGCCGCCCCGGCGGCCTCACGCGACGCGGGCCCCCGCAGGACCGACCCGGCTCCCCGGGAGGTGGCCCGTACCCGCTGCTGCCGCCATCCGGTGCACAGGCCGTCCCGGAAGGCCTCCAGCGCGCACCGGGCGGCGATGCCGCCGTCGCCCACGTCCAGGGCCCGGCCCACGAGGAGTGTCACCGCGGCGTCGGGGCCGCCGGCGGGCCGGCCCGCGGCGTCCTGCCCGGGCGCCCGGCCCGGGGCCGCCGCCACGACGAGGGCGGCGCCGGTGACGGCGGCCACCACGCTCCACGTCATGCTCCCCGGCGCCCCCAGGGCCCGTCGTACCCGTCGTTCCTTTTGTGCCCGGTGCGTCGATGACATCGCCACGCAGCCTTCCCAGCTCGCCCACGGCCCGTTGGGAGCATCAAAACGATTGCGCGGCTAAATGATGATCATGCGCTCGGGCGGTGCGACCGAACGGGCACGCAAGAGAACTCGGACGGAGCAACGCAGGCGGCCGGGCGGGCACTTGCGGGGGCCGCCCGGCGCGTGTTCGGGGCGCGTTCAGGACAAGGGCCGGACCCGGACCACGCGGGCCGGGTTCTGGCCGCCGCCCGAGGCGAGGATGCGGACCTCTTCCTGGTCGCTGATCTCCGCACGGACGATGCCGGTCGCGTCCGCGTAGACCGGGTGGCCGCCCGGCCCGGCCTGGCCGGTCGCCGTCACCACGACGACGTCCTCGCTCTCGTCCGGGTCCTCGGAAAACACCAGCTCGTAGCGCTCGGAACTCATCCGCGCCCTCCTCTGCCGGGCGAAAGGGGCCTTTCCCACCTCCCATGATGCGCGCAGCGGTCGGTGCGCGCCGCCCGCGCGCCGAGGCCGGGCCCGGGCGCGGCCCGGGCCCGGCCCGGTGCGGCCCGGGCGGGGCCTACGCGCGGACGACGGCGTACGGGCCGCGCACCGAGGTGGCGTCCGGCAGCGTCCACTCCGCCGTGACGTGCCCCAGCGGCTGCTCGGCGGTGTCCTCCCCGGCTGGTGCGGGCCGCAGGATCCGCCGGACGCAGAGGTTCTGCTTCCCGGCCGGGGTCTGCACGAGCACGTCGGTCGTCTCCGGTCCGGCGGACACGCCGAGGATCGTGACCGGGCCCGGCTCGCCGGTCCCCGCGTACCAGCCCGTGACGGACGGGTCGGGCGTATTGCTCTCGCGCTGCGCCTGCGGCTCCGCGTCGCCGCGCACGAGCGCGTACAACCGCTCGACCAGGACGGGGTCGTGGGCCCCGTCGTAGATCCACCGGCGCCCCAGCACACCGTGCTCGGAGGTGCCGATGAGGGCGTGTTCCGCCCCGTCCAGCGGCGCGCCGCGGTACGTGAGGGGCACGTGGTACGTGACCGGCCGGTCTCCCGCATCGTCGCGGATCGCCATGAACTCGATCCCCACCTCGCCCTGCGGGTCGTCGAGCCGGAAGCCTCCGGCCCTGTCCGGCTGCGGGGCACGCCCCGAGCCGGGGTCCTGGTACCAGGGCTGGGCGGGAAGCCAGGAAGCGAGCAGCTCCAGCTTGCCCGGGGTCATCGTGGTCCGGTGGACGACGGCCATGGTGCGGCACCTCTCTCGGTCGACTGACGATCATCTTGCCACCGCCGTCTCGCCGCCCCGGGATGCGTCCGGCTTACGAGCCGCCGACATCCGTGCCAAGTGCCGTCCACGGCGGGTGAACAGGCATGGAACGCAAGGCAGTTGGCGTTGACGGTGGCTGCTCTACGCGCGTCATCATGGGCCGCATGAGAATCCCCCCACGCTTCGTGACCCTCGTCGGCGCCGCAGCGGTCGCCGGCGCACTCCTCACCGGACCGGCCGCCTCGGCGGCTCCCGTTCCCACCTCGGCCCCCGTCTCCGCCGTGGCCGCCGCGGCGGCCGCGGTCGGACACGTCTGCTACTCGGCGCTGCCGTCGCAGGCGCACGACACCCTCGATCTCATCGACCGGGGCGGCCCGTTCCCCTATTCCCAGGACGGCGTCGTCTTCCAGAACCGCGAGCGGCTGCTGCCGACCCACGGCAGCGGCTACTACCACGAGTACACCGTCATCACCCCGGGCTCGCCGACGCGCGGAGCGCGCCGGATCATCACCGGACAGCAGTGGGAGGAGGACTACTACACCTCCGACCACTACGCCTCGTTCCGCAAGGTCGACTTCGGCTGCTGATCCGTCCGTCCGCACACCGTCCGGCGGCTCCAGGCCCGTGCGAGGCCGCGGGCCGGGGGTTCCGCCCGGACGGATGGGACGGTACAACTTCCCCTGGGATCAAGGGGGATGCGGATGGATGAAAGGCGCAGGGGCGGGACCGGCGCGATCGGAGCCTGGTTGTTCGGCGCCGCGGGTCCCGTCGAGCCGCGGACGCCGGCCGAGGCCCTCGGCCTCGCCGAGGAAGCCCCCGGCCTCCAGCGTCTGAGGGAGGCGGAGCCGCTGCAGCTGGACCGGGTCGAGCGCCTCCACGCGGCCGCGCAGCGCGCCTTCGAGCGGCGTACGGGTGAGGCCGTGTGCCGCGCCCTGGAGGCCGCCGTACGCGCCGGCATCCGCGAGACCTCGGCAGGCCCCGCCGGGCGCCCGCCCGGAGCGGGAACCGGAACAGGAGCAGCGGCAGGAACCGGAACCGGCCGCCTCCGGGCCGAGGCCGACGGAGCCGCCCAGCGGCTCGCGGCCGACGCGGCGCTCGCCGGCGGGCGCGGACTCAACACGGGCCTCGCCTTCGGCATCGTCCTCAGCCCCGTGGTGCTCGTACTGGCCCTGCTCGCCGGCCGGTTCCTGCCGCCGCTGTTCCACGCGGCCATCGGCTGCCCCGAAGAGCTGATCCTGATGGACTCCCTGGTCTGCTTCGCGGGCGGGGCGATGGGCGCGGTCTTCAGTGTGATCATCCGGCTGCGCGACGCCTACCAGCTGATCCGGCCGGCTCCCGGCCGCTCGGAGCCCGCCGACATCCCCGCGGATCCGGTGCAGCTCGCCCGGATGATGCGTCAGGAGGGCTGGTACCGCGTGGTGGTCGGCTGGTTCCTGGCCAGCTCGCTCTTCCTGCTCATCAACGGCGGCATCCTCACCCTGCTCACCCCGCCGGCCGCCCCCGAGGACATGTGCGGGCCGGTCCCGCTCTCCGCGGCCGGCCACCAGGCCCTGATCAAGGCCTGGTTCTTCTGGGGCAGCGTCGGCTTCCTCGCCGGCCTGAACGAGCGCTGGGCGTACGGTCTGGTGCGCCGCGGGGGCGAGCCCCGGCCGGCCGATCCACCCGCCGCGTGACCCGGATCCGGATGCGGGTCCGGTCCTGCGGCAGGCGGGTGGCGCCGGGCTCCGTCACTCGAACCGCGTGGCGTCGCCCGCCCCGCGCCGGACGATCTCGGCCTCGCCGCCGGAGAAGTCGATGACGGTGGTCGGCTCGGTCCCGCACTCGCCCGAGTCGACCACGATGTCCACCAGGTAGTCGAGCCGCTCCTTGATCTCCCAGCCCTGCGTCAGCGGCTCCGGCTCGTCGGGCAGGAGCAGGGTGCTCGACAGCAGCGGCTCGCCCAGCTCGGCGAGCAGGGCCTGCGTCACCGCGTGGTCGGGGATGCGCACGCCGACCGTCTTCTTCTTGGGGTGCAGCAGCTGGCGCGGCACTTCCTTCGTGGCGGGGAGGATGAAGGTGTAACTGCCGGGCGTGGATGCCTTGATCGCGCGGAACACGTCGTTGTCGATCTGCACGAGCTGGCCCAGCTGGGCGAAGTCCTGGCACACCAGGGTGAAGTGGTGGCGGTCGTCGAGGTTGCGGATGGACCGGATCCGGGCGAGGCCGTCACGGTTGCCGAGCTGGCAGCCCAGCGCGTAGCAGGAGTCCGTCGGGTACGCGACGAGCGCGCCGGAGCGGATGCTGTCAGCGACACTGCCGATGGTGCGCTGCTGGGGGTTCTCGGGGTGCACGTCGAAGTACTTGGCCATTGGCCGAGCCTACGCGATCAGGCCATCCCCGGCTCGCCGGGCGCCTGACGACCAGCCCTGCCGCCTGAGGCGCTCGAAGCCGTCCAGGAGCAGGTCCAGCGCGAACTCGAACTCGAACCGGTCGTCACAGCCGCCGCCCACGACGGAGTCCCCGTCGTGGGCCGCGGCCATCGCCAGCTCCGCGACGTGGGGGTAGGCCGCGGCGGCCTCCGCGGGCATCGCCGGAGGCCTCGCGGGATCCGGGTCCGGGGCGGCGTCGAACACCTCCTGGGTGAAGCCGAGGACGCGGCCGCCCAGCGCGTGCATCGCGTGGTGGGTGAGGTCGACGGAGAGGCCCCCGGCGCGGAGCATGCCGATCACCGAGTCCAGGTACGCGAGCACCGCCGGGGTCGGCCCGCTGCGCGAGCGGATCACCTGGGCCGCCCAGGGGTGCCCGAGCAGGGCCGCGCGCGCCGACAGGATCCGCCGGCGGACCGCGCCCTGCCAGTCGGATCCGCGGGCCGGGGGATCGATCTCGCTCACGACGGCCTCCACCATGCCGTCCAGGAGCTGCTCCTTGTTGGCGACGTGCTTGTAGAGCGCCATCGGCACGACGCCCAGCTCCTGGGCGAGCCGTCGCATGCTCAGCGCCTCGATCCCGGTGCCGTCGGCCAGCTCGACGGCGGCGCGCAGCACCCGGTCCCTGCTCAGCGGCGCCCGGGGCGCCGCCTCCGGTCGGGGGGTCATCTCGATCGGCTCCCTCGTCGTGGTTTCCCGGCTTGACGAGTGTACGGCGTACACCTACCGTGTGTCTCAGGTGTACGCCGTACACCTCTCAAGAGGGAGTGGTTCCGCATGGGTTCGACCCGAAAGACCGCGGTCGTCACAGGTGTGTTGTTCCTCGTCACCGAGGTCGCCG
Organism: Streptomyces sp. NPDC059355; assembly: GCF_042752335.1. Classification (NCBI taxonomy): domain Bacteria; kingdom Bacillati; phylum Actinomycetota; class Actinomycetes; order Kitasatosporales; family Streptomycetaceae; genus Streptomyces; species Streptomyces sp. NPDC059355. The sequence continues at coordinate 99,800 of NZ_JBHYXN010000004.1, forward strand.
CGATCGGCGGGCTCGTGCTGTACGGCCCCGTGCTGCACGACACCGGCTACGTCCTCGGCCCCGGCGCCGACACCCGGGTGTTCCTCGGGGCACTGTGCGAGCTCGTCCTCGCACTGGCCGTCATCGGCACCGGGGTCGCCCTGTACCCGGTGGTCAAGAGGCAGAACGAGGGCGCCGCGCTCGGCTACGTCTGCGGGCGGCTGCTGGAAGCCGCCGTCATCGTCGTGGGCATCATCAGCGTGCTGTCGGTGGTGACGCTGCGCCGGGAATCCGCGGGAGCGCCGGGCGGCGACGCCGCCTCGCTCGTCACGGCCGCCGACGCCCTCGTGGCGATCCACGACCGGACCTTCCTCCTCGGGCCCAACTTCGTCCTCGGCGCGAACACCCTCGTGCTGGCCTGCCTGATGTACCGCTCACGGCTCGTACCGCGGCCCCTCGCTGCGCTGGGGCTCATTGGCGGCGCGCTGATCTGCGCCTCGGCGACCGCCGTCCTGTTCGGCCTGTACGAGCAGGTCTCGGACGCCGGAACGCTCGCAGCGCTCCCGGTGTTCGCCTGGGAGGTGGGCCTGGCGATCCGGCTGCTCGCCAAGGGGTTCACGGGAGCCGAGGGGTCGGGCGAGCCCGCTCAGCTCGCGAACACCTGCGAGAAGTGGGCGGCCAGCCCCGAGACCGTCGGCGGGCACAGCCTGGCGCCGAGGTAGCCGTCCGGCCGGACCACGAAGGCCGCCGGTTCCCGCACCCCGTACATCCGGGCGAACTCGCCCCGGCCGTCCCGGTACACGGGCAGCCCCGCCCCCCGGTCGGCCGCCGCCCCGGGCTCGGCCTCGGCAAGGATCGCGCACACCCCGACCCGGCCCGTCGCGAAGCCCCGTACCGCGGAGGTGAGCTCGGCGAGGCCGTCCAGCGCCGGGCCGGGCCCGTACAGCAGCAGCATGTGCTCGCGGCCGCGCAGCAGGTCGTACAGCCGCATCGGATAGGCAGCGATGTGCCCGGAGAGCCCGCCGCAGTCCGGCGCCCGGTCCCCGGGCCGCGGCCCGGGCCCGTCGGAGTCCTCCGGCCCCGCCGCCCGTACGAGGGGGCTGCCGCGGTAGCCGACCAGCAGCTGGGCCTGGCGCATCATCAGCGTGTCCGCGTCCTCCGGATCGGCCTGGACACCCTCGGCGGCCTGTCGGACCGTACGGCCCACGACCTCCTCGCCCACCGGCCGGCGCTCGGCGTCGTAGCTCGCGAGCAGCCCTGGAGACCCGGCGCCCCGCACGGCCAGCGCCAGCTTCCAGGCGAGGTTCCAGGCGTCCTGGATCCCGGTGTTCATGCCCTGCGCCCCGGTCGGCGGGTGGATGTGCGCCGCGTCCCCGGCCACGAAGACGCGCCCCTCCCCGTACCGGTCCACCAGCCGGTGGCTGATCCGGAACACCGACGACCAGCGCATGGCCGACGCCGTCGTGGGCTGCGGGGACAGCCGGTCCAGCACCGCCTGGACGTGCCCGAGTTCGGGGGCCCGGCCGCCCTCCAGGCCGTGCAGCACGGCGTCACCGCCCGGCGGGGGAGCGGCGGAGAGCTCGGGCGGCACCATCATCGACACCCGGTAGCGGCGGTCGCCCGGCAACGGGATGCACACCAGTACGTCGTCGACGGCGCCCCGGGCGTCGTGGTGCATCGCCCGCACCCCGTACGCGTACGGCAGGTCCCAGTCGACCTCCACGTCGGCGAGCATGTACTCCTCGGGGAAGGCGCCTCCCCCGAAGGCCAGGCCGAGCCCCTTGCGTACGATGCTGTGCGCCCCGTCGCAGCCCACCAGGAACCGGGTGCGGACTTCCTCCTCCCCGGCGGGAGTCGTGAGCCGGCTGGTCACCCCCTCGGCGTCCTGGACGAAGGACACCAGCTCGGTGCCCCGCTCGATGCGCGTCCCGAACCCCTCCAGGAACTCCTCGATGATCCGCTCGGTCTCGTACTGCGGCAGCGCGGCGAAGCGGTACGGCACCTCGGGCGGCAGCACCAGGTCCAGCCGGGGCTGCTCCACGCCGTTCACGTACGTCAGCTGCCCGCGCATCGGGACGGCCGCCTCCAGCGCGGCCCGGACGAAGCCCATGCGGTCCCAGATCTCCAGGGTCCGCGGCTGGATCCCCACCGCCTTGGCGTACGGCAGCCGCGCCGGGAGCCGGTCGACGATCCGGCAGGAGATCCCGCGCCGCCGCAGCTCGGCGGCGGCCGTCAGACCGACCGGGCCGGCGCCCGCCACCAGGACGTCCGCGGCCGCTCCATCGCTGTGCACCATCGGCGCCTCCCGGGCGGGCTCCCCGTGGATACGGACCTCCCCCCATGGTGGCCCGGACGCCCGCTCCCGGCGATCGGGCCGGTGACGGCGCCGCCAGGGGGCGGCCGCGAAGCCGGGCCGTGCGCCCGGAGGGCAGGCGGGACTTCGCGGCCACCCCCCCCAGAGCCGGGGGCACCGGCCGGCCGGCGGGCCGGTCGGTACCCCCGGCGGACCTCAGTCGCCGATGTCCCGGCGGCGGAAGTCGTCCAGGGTCTCGCGGCGTACGAGGAGCCGGGCCGCGCCGTGGTCCACGGCGACGACCGGGGGACGGCCGACCATGTTGTAGCCGGAGGCCATGGACAGCTGGTAGGCGCCCGCCACCGGCACGGCCAGGAGGTCTCCGGGGTGGACGTCGCCGGGGAGTTCGACGTCGGCGGCGAGGACGTCCCCCGCCTCGCAGTGCCGGCCGACGACCGTGGCCGTACAGGACCCGGCGGCGGAACGGCGGCCGATCAGGCGGGGCGCGTACCGCACCCCGTACAGCGCAGGCCGCGGGTTGTCGCTCATTCCGCCGTCCACGGCCACGAACACCAGGTCCCCGGTGCGCTTCACCGCGAGCACCCGGTACAGGGCCACGCCCGCCGGACCGGCGATCGCCCGGCCCGGCTCGATGGCGAGCCGGGGCACGGGCAGTCCTGCCCCGGCGCAGCTCTCCACGAGCTCGGCGCGCAGCCGGCCGGCCAGGGCCGTGAGGTCGAGCGCGGGTACACCCGGGCAGTACGCGATGCCGTGGCCGCCGCCCATGTCGAGCTCGGGGAGGGTGACGCCGTGCGCGTCGCGGATACGGGCCATCAGGCCGACCACGCGGCGCACCGCCGTCAGGTACGGCTTCACGTCGGTGATCTGGGAGCCGATGTGGCAGTGCAGCCCCACGAGTTCGAGCTGAGGCTGGCCGAGCAGGCGGGTGACGGCGTGCTGTGCGGAGCCGTCCGTGAGGGACAGCCCGAACTTCTGGCCGTCGGTGCCGGTACGGATCTTCTCGTGGCCGCCGGCCGAGATGCCGGGGACGACGCGGACCAGGACCTTCTGGTGCCCTCCCGGGCCGACGGCCGCGGCGAGGCGGGCGATCTCGGACGGGCTGTCGATGACGATCCGGCCCACGCCGAGCCGCAGGGCGGTCTCGATGTCGCGGGGCGACTTGGCGTTCCCGTGCAGGAGGATCCGCTCCGGCGGGAATCCGGCGGTGACGGCGAGTTCGAGTTCGCCCGCCGAGCAGACGTCGAGTCCGAGGCCCTCCTCGGCGACCCAGTGGACCATGGCGCGGGAGAGGAAGGCCTTGGCGGCGTAGAGCACTTCGGCGTCCGGGAAGGTGTCGCGGTAGGTGCGGCAGCGCGCTCGCACCTCGCCCTCGTCCAGTACGTACGCCGGGGTGTCGAAGCGGTCGGCGATCTCGGTCAGCGGGACCCCGCCGACGGCGAGGCCCCCGTGCGGCAGCCGGGTCGTCGAGGCGGGCCAGACGGACAGCTCGTCCGCGGAGTCCGCGGCGATCTCGGACAGGGTGACGGTGGTCATGGGACTCCTCCCCTCAGGCGGCCTGGGCCGGGAGCCGGCCCGGTCGGTGCGGAGCCGCCGCGGCGGCAGGAGAGGCCGGAGCGGCCGCCGGAGCCGACAGCGTCGGGTCGACGGTGAGCAGATCCGCGCCGAGCGGCGCGCACAGCTCCCGCAGCACGGACTCCGACAGCCGGATGCAGTCCTGGTCCTCACCGAGGGTGGCTGCCAGCAGGTCCGTGCGCGTGAAGCCGACGGCCGTACGGGCGCCCAGCGGAGTGCGGAACAGGCGGATCACCGCCTCCGCTCCCCTTCCCGGCCGGACGGGCACGTACAGGAGTCCGGCCGGGACCCGTTCCTCGGGCTCGGGATCGTCTTCGTACCGGAACAGACACATGGGGCCCTCCCTGAGGAACCGCAAGAGGCGACTGGTGGCGCCCCGAGTGCGGGGAGGCAGTGCGGGGCGCGACTCCGAAGCTATCCCCGTGCGCGGGCTCCTCGCGCCGGTCCCTGACGCCACCTTGACGGGAAACGGCCCACTCCATACACGCCGCTGACGCGCTCCCGGCTCCGGCGTCAAGGGCCCGTCAGGATTCCGCCTCCGGCCGCCGTCAGCCCGTCCGGCCGACGTGGTGGGCCAGGGCGGCGTGCGGGTCCTCGTGGCCGGCGGTGTGGTCGATGTGCACGGTGGCCGCGGTCAGCCGGGGGGCGGCGTGGATCAGGGCGTGTTCGGCCTCGACGGCCAGGGCGTGCGCCTGCACCACCGTGAGGTGCGCATCGACGACGATGTCCGCTTCGGCCCGCAGCGCGTGCCCGATCCACCGCATGCGGACCTGTCCGGTGGCCCGTACACCGGGCACGCCGAGCAGCGCGCCGTGCGCGGTGTCGACCAGGGCCGGATCGACCGAGTCCATGAGCCGTCGGCAGACCTCGCGCGCGGCGTCGCGCACCACCACGAGGATGGCCGCGGTGATGAGCAGGCCGACGATCGGGTCGGCGCTCTTCCAGCCGATCGCGGCGCCGCCCGCGCCCAGCAGGACGGCGAGGGAGGTGAACCCGTCCGTACGGGCGTGCAGTCCGTCGGCGACGAGCGCCGCGGAGCCGATCCGGCGGCCGGTGCGGATCCGCTGCCGGGCCACCCACTCGTTGCCGAGGAAGCCGACCACAGCGGCGCCCGCGACCGCCCAGAGCTGGCCGATCTCGCGGGGGTGCAGGAGCCGGTCCACGGCCTGGTACGCGGCGAGGGCGCAGGAGGCCGCGATGGTCAGCACGACCACGATGCCGGCCAGGTCCTCGGCACGGCCGTAGCCGTATGTGTAGCGGCGGTCGGCCGCGCGCCGCCCGAGGACGAACGCGATGCCGAGGGGGACGGCGGTCAGCGCGTCGGCGGCGTTGTGGACGGTGTCGCCGAGCAGGGCCACCGACCCGGAGAGGGCGACGACGCCGGCCTGGATCGCCGTGGTGAGGCCCAGGACGCCCAGGGACAGCCACAGCGTGCGCATGCCCTGCCGGGAGGTCTCCATTGCCGGGTCGACCTTGGCCGACGGCTCGTGGCTGTGCGGGGTGAAGGCGTGCGCCACACGGCCGAGCCGGTGCGGAAGCCGGCGTCGCAGCCGGGCCCGGAGCGGCCCGTCGTGGTGCTCGTGGTGGTGGCTCACAGCGTGCTCGCTTTCGACGAGGACGACGGGGGACGGTGGACGCGCGCGTCCACCCGCCTATTATGTGCGTATGAGCGCACGCATGCACCTATCACCTGCGCAGGGTTCGCACCCGCAAGAACCCGGCCCGCAGGCCTTCGACGCCGCGGCCGCGATCCTGGGCCTGCTGGCCGACCGCACCCGCCTCGCTCTCCTGCACACCCTGGCCTCGGCAGAAGCCGATGTCGCCACCCTGGTCGCGGCGGTGGGGGCCGCCCGGCCGGCCGTCAGCCAGCACCTCGCCCGGCTGCGGATGTCGGGGCTGGTGACCACCCGCAAGGAGGGCCGCCGCGTGGTCTACGCCCTGACCGACGACCACCTGCGGCGCCTCGTCGCCGAGGCGCTCGCCGCGGCCGGGCCCGATCGCCCCGGTCACGGCAGGGTGTGACACTGGGCGGGTGTCCGGAGGAGGCCGGTTCCTGGCCGGTGCGGTCACCGTCGTGGCGACTCTCGCGCTCGCCGCGGGCGGCGGTCCGGCCGCGACCAGGGCCACGCCTACGCCGGCGGCCTCTCCTGCGGCGACCGTGTCCCCGGGCGGCGCCTCCGGGGATCCCTCCCGCCCGGTGCCCATCGGCGGCGGCCGCCGCCTATGGCTGGAGTGCCGGGGAACCGGGTCCCCGACCGTCGTGCTCGTCTCCGGGACGGGCGGGGCCGGGGACGAGTGGACCCATGTCGTGGACCCCGCCGCCCCCGCGGCCGGCCTGGAACCCAGTGCGGCGGCGGTGCTTCCGACGGTCGCCTCATTCACGCGGGTCTGCGCCTACGACCGCCCCGGGACCACCCGGGCCGACGGAAAGCCGACCTCCTCGACCCCGGTGTCCCAGCCCACCACCGCGCAGGCGGGGGTGCGGGACCTGCGGGCGGTGCTGTCCGCCGCCGGCGAGCACGGGCCGTTCGTGCTGGTCGGCGCATCCTGGGGGGCGATGATCGCCGAACTCTTCGCACGCACCGACTTCCCCCGGGTGTCCGGCCTCGTCACCGTCGACGGCGCGTCACCGTACCTGCGCGACACCCTGACACCGGCCCAGTGGTCGGACTGGATGCACAAGATCGAGGCGATGGACCGGGGCAAGGGCCTCGAAGTGCCCGACTACGAGGCCTCCGTGGCCGAGATCCGCGGCGCGCCCCCGATGCCGCACCCGCTGCCCGCCGCCGTGCTGACCTCCGACAGACCGTGGGACCTCGCGGTCGGAAACAGCGGATCGACCTGGCCGGCCTGGCTCGCCGCCCAGGACGACCTCGCCCGCGCGCTCCACGCCCGGCACATCACCGACACCGACAGCGGCCACGGCATCGCGGTCGAGCGGCCGCGGCTGGTCGCGGACGCGGTGCGCGAGGTGGTGGACGGGGCGCGGAAGCGGTGAGGGGCACGAGGGCCCGGTCCGCGGGCGGAGCCGGGCCCCGGCCGTCAGCGCGGGCGTACGGCCGCGTCCAGCTGCTCCGCGGAGCGGGCCAGACCGTCCGCCGCCGTCGCGCAGCGGTCGGCCAGGGCCTCGACCCGCCACCGGAAGGCCTCGGCCTGCGGCCCCTTCCAGTCCAGCGCCGCGGCCCCCGCCCGCAGCCGTTCCGCCTGCCGCAGCAGCGCCGCGGAGTGCGCCCGCAGTCCCTCCGCGGGCTCGTACCGCCGCGCCCGCTGCCCCGCACGCGGCGCGGGAACGCCCGTCACAGCGCCCGCCAGGGGGCGAAGGCATTGGTCACACCGTCGAGAGCCGGGGCCAGTTCGGGGTGGTGGCGCAGCAGGACCGAGACCATGCCGCCCCGGTCCACCCACTCCAGACCCTCCGCCGTGTACACCTCCGGCCGGTAGTCGGTGGTGAAGAAGCGGTCGCTCTTCAGCCGCCTGCTCGCCATCAGGATGAAGATCCGGAACAGCGAGTCGCTGAAGCCGAACCCGGCCGGCCGCGGCTCGGCGAGATTGCCGACCAGCGTGTCCACCCGGTCGAGGCGCCCGTCGTACAGCTCCCTCAGCAGCGGAGTGTCACCCGGATGACCGCCGGTCAGCTCCTCGAAGGAGGTGACCGGGCGCTTGCGCAGCATCTGCCGGTACGCGTTGTAGCGGGGGACCCCGCGCTCGCGGTCGCGCAGGACGTCGACCGTGCCCAGGTCGATGTGCTCGCCGGTGAGCCGGGCCAGATTGCGCAGCGCGCCGGGGTGGTTGTGCAGCACGAGGGCCCCGGGGTGGGCCGTGCCGAAACTGTAGAAGAGGTCGCTCATGCCGTACGCGTCGACCGCCGTACGGGTGGTCGCGCCCTGCATGTCCTCGAAGCCGATCCGCGCGCGCACGGCGCCCCCGCGGTGCTCCCGTACGGCCAGCTCGTCGGGGATCAGCGGGTGCAGCCGGTACGCGGAGACGAACTCCTCCGTCATCGAGAACGGCGCCGCGTGGTGGTCCGTCGGGGAGCCGAGGATCCCGCTGAGCATCTCGCCCTTGCCGACGCGCCCGTACGTCCGGCTGACCCAGCGCGGCAGCACCCCGTACCAGTTGGCGTCCATCGCGCGGCGCAGCACCGGGGTGTCGAGGATGCCCGGCGTCCACTCCACCGTGTGGATCTTCGCCATCAGCGCGGTGTTGACCAGCCGCGCGGTGTGGAAGAGCCGCTCGTCGTCCCAGGTCGGGTAGTGGGCGCGCAGGTAGTCGCAGATCGCGTTGTGCTCCTTGGCGAAGAGCGTGTGCAGCAGCGACAGACCGGCCCAGTAGTCGCTGTTCATGCCCGTCCAGTCCAGGCAGGACTGCCCGGGCCGCGGGTCGGAGGGAAGCCGCCCGTCCTCGATGATCAGCCGCCCGTGCTCGCCCGTGCGCAGCGCCCGGCAGCGGGCCTCGTCGGAGCCGTAGATCTGCGAGCCGTCCCACCAGTGCGTGACGGTGTTCTCGTACGTGGGCGGCACGTCCGCCGAGGTGTGCGCGACCGGGTCGGGGCGGGTGCGGTTCACGCGCATCGGGCAGCTGCCGCCCTGCTCGGCCCAGTCGTCGTCCCCGGCGAGCGGTACGGTGAACGGCTCGGCCTCCTCGTTGTCGCCGTGGTTGGCCCAGCCGTGGTTCTCGAACTGGATCCAGGCGGCGGCCAGCAGGTTGAGGGTGGGCGCGGGCACGAACCCCTTGCGGGCCAGCAGCTGCCTGCTGATCTCGCGCGGGCTCGGCGACATCAGCTCCTCGTCGGAGTCCGGGAAGACCAGGTGCAGCGGGGCGTTGCGGTCGAGCCGGGTGCCGACCCGGCCCATGTCCTCGTCGTACGGGTCGTAGCCCGAGCCGTCGTACGAGCGGAAGGGCGCGAGCGCGGGGGTGGGACGCCGGCGGCGCTCGCCGCCCGCGCCGTACGTGTCGTACAGGTTCTTGCGGCGCAGGTCGTCGCGGAGCACCCGGAGGTTCAGCAGCCCGAGGGGAAGCGGCAGTTCGTGCCATTCGCGCGTGCGGTTGACACGGGCGAAGGCGGCCGAGCCGAGGCGTTCGAGGAGCCCGGGCGGGCCGTACGCGGGGTCCTGGGCGGGGGCCTGGGCGGGGTGGTCGGCCTGCGCGGGGACGGCCGGGGCCGCCGGGCTCCCCGGGTGCGGGGCGGCGCTCGGCTCGGTGGAGGCGGTGTCGGTCATGGCGTTCCTCAGCGGTCGGGCGGAACAGGGGGAAGGGGCGGGAGAGCGGCGGTCCGCGGTCAGCGGTCGTACAGACGGAAGAAGCGGGCGGCGGTCACCCGGCCCCGGAAGGGCGCGAGGGCGGCGTCGACGCGTGCGCTCGCCTCGGGAACCTCGTGTTCGAGGTTGTGCGCGTACCGCTCCGCCGCGTGGCACAGCGGGAAGGCGTGCGTGTCGTCGGTCCAGGTGAACTCGGTGAACTGCTCGGGCAGCGCGTACGCGGAGACCGAGGAGCGGCCCTCCAGGCTGGGCACCACGTCGTGCTCGTTGACCAGCGAGTACACCCGGGTCCGCGGATCGGCCGGGCGTTTGCCGTCGATGGGGGAGCCGATCGCGACGACGTGCGTGACCTGGTGGATCCCGCAGAAGTCCCGGTCGGCGGCCAGGTTCATGGCGGTGATCCCGCCCAGGCTGTGGCCCACCAGGGCCAGTTCGGAGCCCGAGGGGATCAGCCGGCGCAGCGCCTTGGAGACGGCCCTGGAGTACGGGGTGGCCGGTCGCGCGACGGCGTGCACGGCGCCCAGCAGGTCCTGGGGGCTCTTGTCGCTGACTCCGGACATGCCGGCGAGGTGGACCACGTACCGCTGGACTCCGTCGGGCCCCACGACCTGCTGGACCAGCAGCGTTCCGTCGGTGCCCACGGCGCCGATGTTGCGGACGTACCCGGCGATGGTGCCGGAGGTGTCGAGGCGTTCGGCGAGCGCGGGGGACGGGACGAGCGGTTCGGCCCGGCCCGGTCCGCGGTCGAGGAAGGCCCAGACCCGGGCGCTGACGCCGAGGATCGGCTCGGCGCCGGTCAGGGTGCGGCCGGTGGCGATCTCCCAGCCCGCCCCGTCGTTGAGCGGGTTCTCGTCGGTGAGGGCGTTCCAGGCCAGGATGTCGGCGAACGCGGGGGCCAGCAGGGCGAAGGTCCGCTCGGCGCCCTGGGCGGCGAGGATCGAGCGGAAGACGCGGACCGCCTCCCGCTGCCGGTCCTCCCGGACGGCCCGCAGCACGCGTGCGGTGTCCGGGTCGGCGAGCAGTTCGGGGTGGGTCACGGCGGCTGCCCGGATGCGCGCCTTCAGGCCCGTCACCGCCAGGCTGACCGCGAGGCTCTCCCGGCTGGTGAACACCCCGGCGAGCCGGCCGATCCCGGCCAGGCCGCGGCCGCGCGGGGCCCAGCCCAGCCCCTTGGGGTCGGTGATCGTCCGCAGCAGGGTGCGCCAGGCGGCGCCGCCGCCGGCGCGCGCGAGCCGGGTGCCGAGGGCCAGTTCGGAGGCGTACCGGGAGGCGTCCCCCACGGCTTCGGCGGCCTCCGCGAGGACGCGGCACAGGTGGTGCAGGGAGCCGATCTCCGGTTCGTTCCCGGCGACGGCGGTGGTGGCATCGGTCATGCAGGTGCCCTCCGGGGCGTGGTGGGGTTACGGGTGGCGAGCCGGACGTGCGGCGCGGGCCCGGCGGCCGGCCGGCCCCGCGCCACCGCACGTGCTCAGCGCGGGGCGAGGGCGAGCCGGATGCCGGCCGAGGCGAGGAGGCCGGGCAGCGGACGGCACGGGTCCACCGCGGGCCTGCCGCCGACGACCCGGTGGCCCCGCAGCACCGACGCGGTCAGCAACGAGGCCGTCAGCACGCCCAGGTGCTCACCCGGGCAGCGCCCGCCGCCGTGGCTGAACGGCGCCATCCGGATGTCCTGCGCCGCCCCGGGCCGCAGCCACCGGGCGGGAACGAACTGGTGGGCCGCCGGAACGTGTTGGGGATCCCGCTGATGGAACAGGGCGGGTACCAGCACCGCCGTCCCCGCCGGGTAGTGCACCCCGCGCCACTCGGTCTCGGCCCGGGTGACCCGTACGAGGTCCGGCACGATCGGGAACAGCCGCAGGGTCTCCTCCACGCAGGCCCGCAGCCGGGGCAGTTCCGCGCCCCCGCCCTCCACCTCGGCCCGCAGCGCCTCCTGCTCGGCCGGATGCGCGGCGAGCAGCAGCAGGGTGCGGGCGACGGTCGGGCCGACGGTGTCGAGGGCGAGCAGCCAGTGATGGGCCTGGCCCACCGCGTCCAGCGCGGCGGCGTCCGGTCCCGCGGCGGCCGGATGACTGCGGGCCAGCGCGGCCAGGGTGTACGGCTCGGCCCGGGCGGCGTACTCCTCGACGCGAGCGGCGGCCTTGCGGTAGAGCGCCTCGGCGGCCGCGGCCCGGCCCTTGCGCATCCGCATCCAGTTGGCCTCCTCGCGGATCACGAGCAGCCACCGGGCGAGCTCCTCGTCGTCCGCGGCCGCGTCGCCGAGGACCATCCGGCGTCCGACCCGGGCCACCGTGCGCCGCAGCAGCGGGAAGTCCAGCTCGGAGCCCTGGACCAGGGCGGGTGCCTCCTGGGCGACGACGGCCCGGAACTCCTCGCACGAGGGGTGGACGGGCCGGTCGGCGGCCAGCACCTCGTCGTTGACGCGGCGGCGCTCCTCGCGGGTGTCGCCGTGGGAGCAGATGACGCCCGTGGGCTCCAGCAGCGACAGCCCCTTGTACTTGTCGGGCGCGTCCATGGCGAGGGTGCGCACGGGCAGTTCGTAGAACCGCCGTACGTCCGCCTGGTCGAGCAGGACCAGCAGCGGCCCGGACAGGCCGCGCACCTCCACCGGCGCTCCGCCGTGCCGGGCGCGCATGGCCCGCAGGGTCGCGGCCGACCAGCCCTGCTGGCCGAGGGCCGCGTACGCCGCCACCACCCGGGGCCGCACGTGGAAGGCCCCGCGGACGAACGCGGGCAGCGTGTGGGTGGCGGCGAAGCGGACGGTCTCGGCGCGCCCGGCCCGGGCGGGCCGCGGTACGGGGAGAGAGGTGGAGTCCGTGTCCGCGGTCCGGTCCGGAATCCCGGCGGTCCCGGCGGTGCTTTCGTCGGCGGCCCCGGAGCGGGCCGTGGCCTCGGTCATGCCTCCACGACCTTGCCGGGGTTGAGCAGGTTCTTCGGGTCGAAGAGGCGCTTGAGCCCGCGCTGGAGCTCCAGGCTCACCGGGTCGAGCTCGCGGGTCAGCCACTCGCGCTTGAGAGTGCCGATGCCGTGCTCGCCGGTGCTGGTGCCGCCGAGGGCCAGGCCCGCGGCCATGATGTCGTCGTACGCGGTCCGGGCGCGGCGGAACTCGTCCGCGTCCGATTCGTCGAAGACGACGGTGGGGTGCAGGTTGCCGTCCCCCGCGTGGCCGAGTGTGAAGATCCGCAGCCGGTTCCGCAGGGCGATCTCCTCGATCGTGCCCATGAACTTGGCCAGTTCGGAGCGCGGTACGGCCACGTCCTCGATGAAGGCGGTCGGCCGGCCGCCGAGGGTCGCGGCGAACGCGCCCAGGGCCGGGGTGACCAGCCGGCGCGCCTCGATGACCTGCCGGGACTCCTCGGAGCCGGAGGCGGTCACCACGTTCCGGGACCCTGCCTCCTTGCACAGGAGGGCCATCGACGCGAGGTCGCGGGCGGGCTCGGCCGTGTCGCTCTCGATGATGAGCGTGGCCGCGGCCCCCGGGGTCATCATCGGGTGCCCGTGGTCGGCGACAGCCTGGGAGGTGGCCCGGTCGAGGAGTTCGAGTGCGGACGGGACGTGGCCGGCCGCGGTGATCGCGGCGACGGCGTCCCCGGCCGCCGTCAGGGTCGGGAACTGCGCGAGCATGGCCAGCGCGGGCGGCCGTACGGGGCGCAGTCCGAGCGTGGCGCCGACGATGACGGCCAGGGTGCCCTCGGAGCCGACGAGCAGCCGGGTCAGGTCGTACCCGGCGACCCCCTTCGCCGTGTCCCGGCCGGTGCGCATCCGGCGGCCGTCGGCGAGGACGAGGTCCAGGCCGCGGACGTAGTCGGCGGTGACCCCGTACTTGACGCAGCAGATGCCGCCCGCGCCGGTCGCGATGTTCCCGCCGATGGTGCAGTGCTCCCAGGAGGCGGGGTCGGGCGGGTAGGAGAGGCCGTGCTCGGCGACGGCGTCGTTCAGCCGCTTGGTGACCACGCCGGGCTCGCAGCGCACGAGCCGGTTGGCGGGGTCGATCTCCAGGATGCGGTCCATCCGGGCGGTGCTCAGGACGACGCAGCCGTCGATCGCGTTCGCGGCGCCGGCGAGGCCGGTGCGGGCACCCTGCGGGACGACGGGGACGCCGAGTTCGTACGTGGTGCGCATGATGTGCCGGACCTGCTCGGCGGTGCGCGGGAAGGCGACGACGGCCGGGGTGCCGGCCTCGGAGAACGGCGCGGCGTCCCGGGCGTGCGCGGCGAGGGTCTCCGGGTCGGTGTGCAGGACGTCGGCGTGGTCGGTGAGGAGGGTGCGCAGGCGCGACAGGAGAGGGGTTTCGGGGGACATGAGGGCCTTCTGACGGTGGTGGGGGGAGGCTGGTGTCCGGGCGGCGCGGCGGCCGGGCTTCAGAGGGAGGGGAGCTCGGTGGTCACGGGCACGTCGATGAGCACCGGCCCGTCCTGCTGGGCCGCCGCGTCCCGTACGAGCTTGGTGAGTTCGCCCGCGCCCTGGGCCCGGTGGGTGCGCACCCCGTAGCCGTCGGCGACGGCCGTGACGTCGATACCGGGGATGTCGAGGCCGGGGGCGCCCTGGGCGTGCTCGAGCTGTGCGAACCAGTGGAGGATCGCGTACTTCGCGTTGCTGAGGACGACGAATGTCACCGGGACCTTGTACGCGGCCGCGGTCCACAGGGCCTGTACGGCGTAGTGGATGGAGCCGTCGCCGATCACGCAGACCACGGGCCGGTGGGGCGCGCCGAGCTGCGCGCCGACGGCCGCGGCGGCTCCGAAGCCGAGTCCGCCGCCCGCGGAGAACAGGTAGGAGTCAGGGGTGCGGATGCGGGTGGCCTCGTGGAACTGCGGCACGTTGGAGGGCGATTCGTTGACCCAGAGGGTGTTCTCCGGGGCGCCCTGCGCGATGGCCGTCAGGGCGGCGAGCGGAGTGAGGGTCCCGTCGGCCGCCTCGGGGAAGCGCACCTGCTCGTGCGGTGCGGGTACGGGCGCGCCGGCGGCCGGGAGCCGCTCCGCGAGGGCCCGTACGGCCAGGGCCAGGTCCGCGACGACCGCGTCCCCGACGGGGGCCCGGGCGGCCTCCTCGGCGTCCCGGGTCAGGAGCACGAGCTCGGTGCCCTCGGGCAGGTGGGCACCGGGGATGTAGGGGTAGTAGCGGAACACGGGCGCGCCGACCACGACGACCAGGTCGTGTCCCTCGAGCTGCCGGCCGAGCGGCCCGATCGCCGGGGCCAGATCCCCGCGGAACTGCGGGTGGCTGCGCGGGAAGGACACGCGGGCGGAGACGGGCGCGGCCCAGACGGGCAGTCCGGTGCGCTCGGCGAGTGCGAGGACGGCGTCCCAGGCACCGGAGGCGTCGACGTCGTCGCCGACGACGAGGACGGCGGAGCGGGCGCGGGAGATCCGGTCGGCGAGCGCCGCGACCGTGGCGGCGTCGGGCGCGGCGGCGTGCGTGATCCGGCGGGCGGCCGCCTCCTGGCCGGCCCGGTCCTCCTGCTCGGTGAGCTCCACGTCGAAGTCGTCCATCGGGAGGGAGAGGAACACCGGCCCGTGCGGCGGGGTTTCGGCGATCTGCACGGCGCGGGCCAGCGCCGCCGGGACGTCGGCGGGACGAGGAGGCTCGTATGCCCACTTGACGGCGGGCTGGGGGAGCAGTGTGGCCTGCGGGTTGGAGAGCAGGGCCTCCATGGTGAGCATGGCGCGTACCTGCTGGCCCGCGGTGACGACCATCGGGGTGCGGTTCGCGCGGGCGTTCAGGATGGCGCCCATCGCGTTGCCCGTGCCGGGCCCGGTGTGCAGGTTGACCAGGGAAGTGGTTCTGGAGGCGAGGGCGAAACCGTCGGCCATGCCGACGACGACGGCCTCCTGGAGGCCGAGCACGTACCGGAAGTCCTCGGGGAACCGCTTGAGCATCGGCAGTTCGGTCGAGCCGGGGTTGCCGAAGACCGTGGTTACACCACGTGCTCGTAGAACGTCCAGGATTGATTCGCGAACCGTGCGCATTCGATGTCCTTCCGCGCAGCCGGGAGCACTGTCGGTGATTAATCCAGCACACTGAGTTGATCTTTACAAAAGGCCTCCACGGCATATTCATCTCTGCTATGCGGGCACTGCGTACCCGCTCCCGTACCGGCCACGCGGCCGGGCGGGGTTGACGCGGTGTCCAGGGGGTGCGCCCGATGTCCCCCCGATGGGTGGACGGGCTCGGCGCCCGCGCGCCGGGAGCTGCCGCGCCCGGGCGGGTTCCCGTTCGTCGTGGCGACGTCGATCACGGATGGTGAACAACCCGAACGGCGTACCGGACGTGCGGGTCCGGCCGGAAGGAGCTCGGGGTTCAGTCGGTTCCGGCGCGGAAGCGCAACGGGTGGTCGGCCGGGACCTCAACGATGGCGATGCGGACCCCGTCCGGATCGGCGATCCACATCTCGATCAGCCCCCAGGGCTCCCGCAGGGGCGGCCGCAGCACCTCGGCACCCCGGGCCAGCACCTCCTCGTACGCCGCCTGCGCGTCGGCGACTTGGAGCCACAGCCGCAGCCCGGGAGCGGGCGGGCCTTCGGCGCGTCCCGAGACCTCGAGGAAGCCGCCGCCCAGGAAGTAGACCGTGCCGCGGTCCGGCCCGGTGCCGAACTCCCGGTGCACGGCGAGCCCCAGGGTGCCGCCGTAGAAGGCGCGCGAGCGCTCCGGGTCGGCGGGGGTGAGAAGGACGCGGCTGCCGAGTACGTGCACCATGGCCCCGAGCCTAGGGGGTGTCTCGCCGATCAGGCCGGGCTCGCGGCGGCCGACCTGATCGACAAGACACCCCCTGGGGGCCGGGGCTGGGGCGCGCGTCAGCCGCAGCCCGGCACGTACGGGGTGCCCGGGACGTGACGCTGCCACAGCTCCCGGTCGTGCGGCCCGGCGGTGGCCGCGCACGGCCGCGGCAGCAGCCGCGCCGGGTCGGTCTCCCACAGACGGACGGCGTCGTCCCGGCCGGCCGTGACGAGGGTGTGGCCGTCCGGCGCGAAGGCCACGTCCCCGACCGGCAGCGTGTGCCCGGTCAGCGGCCCGCCCAGCGCGCGGCCACGTCCCACAGCCGGACCGTGGTGTCGGCCCCTCCGCCGACCGGCGTGCGGCCGTCCGGGCTGAACGCGAGCGCGCCCACCAGGTTCTGGTGGCCGGTCAGCGAGCCGGCGAGGGTGATGCCCCGGGCCGGGTCGGCGGTGTTCCACAACCGGACGACCCCGTCGGCGCTGCCGGTTGCCGGCAGCCGGTCGTCCTGGCTGAACGCGAGGCTCATCAGCACTCCCCGGTCGCTCACCTGCGCCCCGGACAGCGCTTGCGGCCGGGCGGGGTCGGTGACGTCCCGGACCAGGACGTTGCGGTCGATGGCGTTGTGCCCGTTCCCGCCCACCGCGCCCGCCAGGAAACGGCCGTCCGGGCTGAATACGATCCCGTGCACGCCCGCCTGCTGCCCGAACCAGCCGAGCGGTACGCCCCGGGCCACAGGCCGGGCCGGGTCGCGGACGTCCCAGAGGGGCGTCCCGCAGCTCGGGATGCGCGGCGCGGGCGGCGGTGAAGCCGGCGCGCAGGCCGTGGATGACGAGGGCGGCGGCCGGCTCCCCGTCCACCTTCGCCGCGAGCCGTGCCGGCACCCCGACGAACGCCCGCCGCTCCTCCGCGTCCGTACAGACGGTGAAGAGATCCTCCAGCTGGTCCACGAGGAGCGCGACCCGCGCGGGCGCGCCGCGCAGTGCCGTGAGCACGAGGGCCTGCGCGGCCTCCGGGCCCGCCGCCGGGGCCTGGCGCACCTGATCGCGGGCGGTGTCGCCGAGTTCCCCGGCCAGGGCGGCGGCCGGCGCGTCCGCGAGGGCCGACAGGGGCCGCGCGGCGGAGTGAGGGCGGCGCGCGGCCAGTACGCGGAGCCCGCCGCCGGCGATGCCGGGCAGGAGCCCCGCCCGCAGCAGCGAGGACTTGCCCGCCCCCGAGGGCGCCACCGCCATCAGCGGGCCGCCCGACTCCAGCCGCTGGGCCGGCAGTTGGAGCAGATCGGCGGTGACGTCCTCGCGCCCGCGGAACCACTCGTGCTCCTGCGGGGCGAACGGACGCAGGCCCGGATACGGGCAGCGGCACCCGGCGCCGCCGCCCTCGGGAGCGCCGCCCGACAGGGTCCGGCGCAGCGTCCGTACGCCGTCCTCGATGTACAGGTGCATGTCGCGCCCCGAGAGGTAGGCGCGGGCGTCGCCGCTCACCTCGGCGTGCACAGAGGGGCTTTCGGGCTCCTGCGGACCGGCGGCCGGCTCGGCCATCGTTCGTGGACGGTGAGGTCGCGGCCGGCCGGATGGGCCCTGCCCTGGCCAAAGACGTCGGCGCTCACGGTGGCAACGCCACCGGCCCCCTCCGGCTGCGCCGCCGCCGTGGCGGGGCCGCTCGTCGATCAGGTTCCGTACCGGCCCGGCCAGTTCCGGGTGACGGCGCAGCAGCTCGCGGAAGCGCTCCTGCCAGTCGGCCGCCAGGGCCCGTTCCGCCTCGGCGTCGCCGAGCCGCCGCGCTTCGGTCAATGCGGCCCTCGGGGCCACCAGCCGGGTGTCGAGCTCCGAGTCCTGCGCGTCGTACGATTCGCGGCGCGGCCGGGCGCTGGCTCCCGGCGCGTGCGGACGCGTCTCCACAGGGCGATCACGCCCTCCCGTGCCTGCCCTCGGGCATCCGTCGCCATCGCCCCCGGCAAGGACGCGGCCGCGGCGGTCACGATTTCCTCCATGGTGAACCACCCCTCCCTCGCGGACGAGGGCAGGAGGCTCGCCACCCTCCCGGAAGCGTTTCGCCCGCTTTCGCCGGGCGCCGGGTCAGAGGCTGGTCATGCCTGCGGCACCGCGGCGTCGAGGGCCGCGGTGAGGCGGTGCAGGCGGATCTGGAGGTCCCGGATCTCGGCGAGCTCGAAGCCCGTCGCGGCCGCGATCCGGCGCGGCACCTCCACCGCGCGGGCGCGCAGCTCCGTACCGGCCTCGGTGAGGCCGACGTGGACCGAGCGCTCGTCCTCGGTGCTGCGCTCCCGGTGGACCAGCCCGGCCACCTCCAGGCGCTTGATCAGCGGCGACAGCGTGCCCGAGTCGAGGCGGAGGTGGGTTCCGATCTCCTTGACGGGTGTGGTGCCGTGCTCCCACAGCACCAGCATCACCAGGTACTGGGGGTAGGTCAGGCCGAGGTCCTTGAGGACCACGCGGTAGAGGCCGTTGAAGGCCCTGCTCGCCGAGTTCAGCGCGAAGCAGATCTGGCCGTCCAGACGGAGGAAGTCCTCCTCGCGGAGGGTGGGGGCGGGCTGCTCGCTCATGGACACGAGTGTACCCGGGCAAGACTTGCGAGTCATTCAGTTGTGCGCAATTGAATTGTGTGCTCTACTTCTGGAGGTCAGTCGAACACCGGCTGGACGGTCACCACCGTGAGAGGAACCCCCGATGGACGCGCTGTACACCGCTGTCGCCACCGCCAACGGCCGCGAAGGCCGCACCGTCAGCTCCGACGGCCAGATCGACCTCGCGCTCGCCATGCCCCCGGCGCTCGGTGGCAACGGCCAGGGCACCAACCCCGAGCAGCTCTTCGCGGCCGGCTACGCGGCCTGCTTCGCCAGCGCGCTCGGCCTGGTCGGCCGGCAGGCGAAGGTCGACACCGGCGAGGTGTCGGTCACCGCGGAGACCTCGATCGGCAAGGACGACACGGGCTTCGCCCTGGCCGTCACCCTCCGTGTCGAGCTGCCGGAGTCCCTCGCCGGCGAGACGGGCGAGCTGCTGGTCAAGCAGGCCCACGAGGTCTGCCCCTACTCCAAGGCCACCCGCGGCAACATCCCGGTCACGCTGGTGGTCGAGTAGTCCCCACGGGGGTCCTCCCCTAAGGCGCCCGGCCCGCCCCGTCAGGGGCGGGTCAGGGCGTTCCCCGAGGGCCGGCGGATTGGGCGTGGACATGATCGATCCATGTCGAACTCACCATGGCAGCGGACGGCGTTCAGCGTCGGCCCGCTCTGCATGACGGCCTACGGGCTCATCCGGCTGACCGACGAGGAGCACGGCCCCGGGCTGGCCTGGTCCTCGGGCCACCTCTTCTTCCTGGCCGCCGTGTCGTGCTTCGTCCCCGTCGTACTGGGCATGCGCCGCGCGGTCGCGGCGGGCCGGGGCCGGGCAGGCCGGGCGCTGGCCGGAGCCGGAGCGGTGACGGCGCTGCTCGGCATCGCCTCCGTCGTCGCGCAGGCGGCCATCGACCTCGTCGCCGGATTCCTCAGCGAGGACCGCGAGGCCATGCGCGAACTCTTCCGACGGGTCAAGAGCCACGCCGGTGTGGAGCCTGCCGTCTACACCGTCGGTCCGCTCCTCTTCCACGTCGGCCTGCTGCTGCTCATGACCCAGCTGGCGGCGCTGCGCCGGATCGCCGCCTGGCGGCCCGTCGTGGTGGTCGCGGGCATCGTGGCCACGGGCGTCAGCCTGGACCTGCTTCCGGCGGCGGGACTGCTGTTCCTCCTCGCGTTCGCGCCCCTGGGACGGCAACTCGAAGAGCCGGAGCGCCGTCCACTTACGGCCACCGCTTCACCGGGCCGCTGACCCGCCCCGCGCCGGAAGCCGCGGGGACGGACCCGGCGGGGTCGGCACCCGGTCCGTGAACAGGGTTTCCGGGAGCGGGGCCAGGCCGAGGAGGCCCAGCGTCGTGTCCCTCGCGACCCGGTGCCAGTCCGGGGCCCGGCGGAGCATCGCGTGACCTCCGTGCGGCATCGCGATGCCCGCGGCCCGGGCGCCCCGGGCACGGGCCCGCCGTACGTAGTCCCACGACCCCCGCGCGTCGGTGACCCGATCGGCCTCGTCGTGCAGGAGCACCACGGCCGTGTCCCCCAGGTGCATCACCGGTTCACCGGGCGGGCACCACGGCGCCAGCCCCACCACCGCACGGACCAGCGGGTCGGCGGCGGCCCGCAGCGCGGCCCGCCCGCCCATGGAATGCCCGACCAGCACCACGGGCAGCGGACCGGCCACGCAGCACAGCTCGCGCAGCGCCTGCCACACGTCGTGGACCGGATCCGCGCGGTTGCCGTTCCAGCCCCGGTGCTCGTAGCGGACCTCCGCCACCACCACGCCCCGCGCCGCCCCCGAGCCCGAGACCGCCCGCGCGAACGGGCGCATCCGCAGCCCCGGCAGGTTCGGCCGCGGCGGCGCTTCGAGCCCCTGCGCCCGCCCTCCGTGGAGCAGGAGCACCGCGGCCGTCGGATCCTGCGGCACCCGGTGCAGCACCAGCGCACCCGTCGGCCCCCTCATGCGCGGCCTCCCCTCGACGGCAGCGGGAAGAACCCGCTGGTACGGAGCGGTACGGATCCGGCCGTGACGGAGGCCGAGGCCGGTTCGCCCCCGAGGGCCTCCCGGGAGGCGGCGTTCACGGCCGCGCCCCCGGCGAGGTGTCCTCCGTCAGGAGCAGCTGCCGGACATCGAGGTAGCGGGCCCGGAACCCGGCTTCCGAGTAGGACAGGTAGAACTCCCACATCCGCCGGAACGTCGCGTCGAAGCCCAGCGCCGCCACGGCCTGCTCCTGCTCCGCGAAGCGCTCCCGCCACAGGCGCAGCGTCTGCGCGTAGTGGTCGCCGTACCCCTGGTCGGAGACGATCCGCAGCCCCGCCCCGGCCGCGTGAGCCTCTATGGCCTCGCGGGAGGGGATCAGACCGCCCGGGAAGACGTATTTGCTGATCCAGGTGTGCGTACGGGCGGTGCGCAGCATCCGCTCGTGCCCCATGGTGATCGACTGGAGGGCGATCCGTCCGCCCGGCACCACCGCGTCGCGCAGGGCCGCGAAGTACGCCGGCCAGAAGTCCCGGCCGACCGCCTCAATCATCTCCACGCTCACCACCGCGTCGTAGCGGCCCTCCACGTCGCGGTAGTCCCGCAGCTCCACGTCCACCCGGCCGGCCAGCCCCGCGGCGGCGATCCGGCGGCGGGCGAGGTGCTGCTGTTCGGCGGAGAGGGTCACCGTCGTCACACGCGCCCCGCGGGCGGCGGCGCGCAGCGCGAGCTCGCCCCAGCCGGTGCCGATCTCCAGCAGGCGCGTGCCCGGACCGACGCCGGCGAGGTCCAGCAGCCGGTCGATCTTCCGGTGCTGCGCGGCCGGAAGGCTCTCGCGGCGCGCGGGGAAGGAGGTGAACACGGCGGAGGAGTACGACAGCGTCTCGTCAAGGAAGAGCGCGAACAGCTCGTTCGACAGGTCGTAGTGGCGGTGGATGTTCTCCCGGGCCCCGGCCCGGGAGTTCAGCTGCGCCTCGGGCCTGCGCTGCACCCACGCTCCGCGCAGCCGGCGCACCGGGACGGGCATGAGGTCGTCCACGTGCGCGGCGAGGACGGTCAGGAGGCCGGTCAGGTCGTCGCTCTCCCATTCGCCCGCCATGTAGGACTCGCCGAAGCCGATCAGACCGAACGCCCCGATCCGGCGGAAGAAGGCGTCCGGGTCGTGGACGGTCAGCGAAGGACCGCTGCCGCAGGGCGGTTCGGCGCCGAAGCGGCAGCGCAGGGGCAGGGCGGTCACGGCGCGGCGGACGAGTGTGCGGGCGACGGCCGCGTGCCCGAAGGGGGCCGCCGGCGGACGCGCCACGTCCGGCCACGCCTGCGTGTCGCAGTCGATGCCGGGCTCGGTGTCGGCGCTGCGGGGGAGGGAAAGGGTCACGGGAGGATGCCTTCCTGGGGCGCGCGGTCGGGTCGGGGCTGTACGGGCAGCCCGCGGAGCAGCAGGCGGATGCCGTGGCGGCGGATCCCGGCCCAGACGGCGGCCGTGGACCAGGGCCGCCGGGCGACCGCGCGCAGCAGGGTGAGGGCGGTGGCGGGGCGGTGCCGGCCGTGCAGGGTCGCGGTGAAGGGCCGGTGCCCGGCGCGCTCGAGCTGGACGCAGATCTCCAGCCGCTCCCGCGGCTCCGGCAGGCGCATGCGGTAGTGGCCGTCGACGGGGAAGAACGGCGAGACGTACAGCTCCTTCGCCGCCTCGGCCCGGCCGGCTTCGTCGGTCCGCAGGAGGTGGCAGTGGCGCTGCCCGTACGTGTTGTGGACCTCGGCCACGACGCAGACCAGGGCCCCGGCGCGGTCGTGGCACCAGTACAGCGTCAGCGGGTTGAAGACGTACCCGAGGACCCGGGCGTGGGCCAGCATCAGGACCCGCCCGCCGTCGAGGTCCACGTCCCGGGAGGCCAGGTACGCGTCGAGTCCGGCCCGGATGGTCGGCGCGGCGGCGAAGTGGTCCCGGGCGTGGAAGCGGGCCAGCGGGCGCAGCGGCCACGGGAGGCGGGGGAGCGCGTCCAGGTCCACGAGCCACATGTACGTGAGGTGGCGGAAGGAGTGCCGTACGGGGGCCGTCCGCGCGTGGGAGACGACGCAGTCGTACAGGGCCGGCACGGCGACGGGCGGGAGGGGCGGGGGCGTCGGGGGCGTCGGGACCGCCTGGTTCGCCTGGTTCGCCTGGTCCGCCGACACCGACGCCGCTGCCGACGCCGTCCGCCCCCGCAGGATCGTGCGCCTCGTCCGCTGCGCCGCGGTGGGCGCGTCCACCCGGCTCACCACCGCACCCCCAGAGCCGCGGCCGCCCGTACGCCCGAGCGGCAGCCGTCCTCGTGGAAGCCCCACCCGTGATACGCCCCCGCGAACGCGGTGACCCGCGTGTTGAGGCGGGGCAGCGCCCGCTGCGCGGCCACCGACTCGGGCGTGTAGACCGGGTGCGCGTAGTCCATGCGGGCCAGGACGCGCTCCGGGTCGATCCGCCCGCCCGGGTTCAGGGTGACGACGTACCGGGAGCTGCCCGGCAGCCGCTGGAGCCGCGTCATGTCGTAGCTGACCCGGACTCCCCCCGCCCCCGGACGGCAGTCGTCGAGGTGGTGGTTCCAGGAGGCGCGGGCTCTCGGGGAGCGGGGCAGCAGCCCGGTGTCGGTGTGCAGCACCGTCGGGTTCGTCTCGTACCGGAAGGCGCCGAGGATCCGGCGCTCGTCGCGGGTGGGCTCGGCCAGCAGGCGCAGTGCCTGATCGGGGTGTGTGGCGATGACGACCGCGTCGTACGGCTCGGTGGTGCCGTCCTCCGTGCCCACCAGGACGCCGCTCGGTATCCGGTCCACCCGGTTGACCGCAGTGGCGGTCCGGACGTTGCTGATCTCCTTGGCGGCCTCGTCCACGTACGCCGCGCTGCCGCCGGTGACGGTCTTCCACCGGGGGGAACCGGTGACGGACAGCAGCCCGTGGTGGTCGAGGAAGCGGAACAGGTACTCGGCCGGGTACTCCAGCGCGGTCTCGGTGGGGCAGGACCACACGGCGGACACCAGCGGCGTGATGAAGTGGCCGACGAAGTACGGGGAGAACCCGCCGTCGGCGAGGAAGGCGCGGAGGGTGAGCTGCTGCTCCGGACCGCCCTCGGCCAGCAGCCGGCGAGCGCGTCGGTGGAAGAGCGGCACCTCCGCCAGCAGCCTGAGGTACCGGCCGCGCAGCGCGGCCCGCCCGGTGAATAGGCCCGCGGGTCCGCGGGCACCGGCGTACTCCAGGCCGCAGCCGTCGCACCGTACCGACATGCTCATCTCGGAGTCCTGCGTGGCCACTCCGAGTTCGCGGAAGAGCCGCATCAGCAAGGGGTAGGTGCGCTCGTTGTGGACGATGAACCCCGAGTCCACCTGCACCGTTCCGCCGCCCGGGGCCGGCAGCTCATGGGTGTGGGCGTGGCCCCCCAGCCGGGGGTCCGCCTCGTACAGCGTGACGTCGCACGCCTTCTGCAGGACGTAGGCGGCGGTCAGTCCCGCCACCCCGCCGCCGATCACGGCCACACTCTGGGTACGCAAATTCCGTCACTCCCCACCGGTCGCCACGCCGCCTTCCGGGACGGCTTCTCCCCCTTGATTCGCGGCCGAAGGGCCCCCGGATTGGTCCCGGTTGCGGAGAGCGGAACCAGCCGCGGTGCGGGTGCTGCACATTGATCGGCAATTGGCGACCCGGTTGACCAATCCGCACAGATGTCTGCTCCGAAGACCGGTCGAGAAGGCGAACCTGGCAGCATCCGGAGCGGTCGGCTCTCTTTCTGGAAGGGCCGGTCCATTCGACGGGAAAGGATTGTCATGCGACGGACGGACCTCGGCGGACCATCCGCCACCACCGGGCAGCCGCTGCCCTTCGGTGTCCCCGACACCGCGGCTCCGCGGCTCGAGGACCTGATGTCCCGGGTGGCCCGCGGCGACAAGGACGCCTTCTCCGCTCTCTACGACGCCCTGTCCGGAACCGTGTTCGGCCTGGTCGTCCGGGTCGTACGCGACCGCGCCCAGTCCGAGGAGGTGGCACAGGAGGTGATGATCGACCTGTGGCGGCAGGCCGGCCGCTACCGCCCCGAGGAGGGCAGCGTGCTCGCCTGGGCGGCCACCCTCGC
This sequence comes from Streptomyces sp. NPDC059355, assembly GCF_042752335.1. Classification (NCBI taxonomy): domain Bacteria; kingdom Bacillati; phylum Actinomycetota; class Actinomycetes; order Kitasatosporales; family Streptomycetaceae; genus Streptomyces; species Streptomyces sp. NPDC059355. The sequence continues at coordinate 124,265 of NZ_JBHYXN010000004.1, forward strand.
CCACCGCCGGGCCGTCGACCGGGTCCGCTCCGCACAGGCCGCGATCAACCGCGAACACGACCAGGCCGCCCGCCAGCAGGCGCGCCCGTTCGACGAGGTGGCGGAACAGGTCGAAACCCGGCTGGAGAGCGAACAGGTCCGGCGCTGCATGCGCGGCCTGACCGAGATCCAGCGCCAAGCCGTCACCCTGGCCTACTACCAGGGCCTGACCTACCGCGAGGTCGCAGAGACCCTGCGCACTCCACTGCCCACGATCAAGACACGCATGCGCGACGGGCTCATCCGGCTGCGCGACTGCATGGGGGTGACCACATGAAGCACGACGGAGAACTGCACACCCTCACCGGCGCGTACGCACTCCACGCACTCACGGCTGCGGAACACGAGACGTTCACCGCACACCTCGCGGACTGCCCATCGTGCCGGCAGGAAGTGGCCGAGTTCTCCGCCACCGCCGCCCGCCTGGCCGGGGCCGCGACCCTGGCGGCGCCTGCCCGCATGAGGGATGCGGTCCTGCACGGCATCGACTCGGTCCGCCAACTGCCGCCGCTGCTGCCCGACTCGGGCAGGCCGATGACGTTCACCGCCATCCTGCGCCGCAAGGCCATCACGCTGGCCATCGCCGCGAGCCTCGCCGGGGCGGCCGTGCTCGGGGGCGTCACCGTGTGGCAGAAACAGCTCGCCGAGGAGGCCCGGCAGCAGGCCCAGGCGTCCGAACGCCGCCTCCAGGACGTCAGCGCCGTCGTGGCCGCCTCCGACGCCCGTACGGTACGCGGCCGCACCACCACCGGCGCCGGCACCTCCGTGGTCAGCTCCAAGCTGCAGAACAGGGCGGTCTTCATCGGGACCGGGCTCCCCGACCCCGGCGCGGGCCGGACGTACCAGCTCTGGTTCGACGACCACGGCACCATGCGCCCCGCCGGGCTCCTCGCGCAGGACGGGGCCACGCTCATGCAGGGCGGCATCCAGGGCGCCTCCGGAGTCGGACTCACCGTCGAACCCGCCGGCGGATCGGCCCGGCCCACCACCCGCCCGCTGCTGCTCCTCAGCCTGCCGACCTGACCCGCTCCGCCCGCCAAGGGGCGGGCTTCGCAGCGGGCTTCGCCCGCACGTGCATGCGTTCGCCCTGCCTGCCGAAGAGGCTGAGCACCTCGACGGGCCGGCCGTCGGCGCTGCTGAACCAGTGGGGCAGCCGCGTGTCGAACTCGGCGACCTCGCCCGGGCCGAGGACCAGATCGTGCTCGGGGAGCACCAGCCGCAGCCGCCCCTGCAGTACGTACATCCACTCGTAGCCCTCGTGGGTACGGAGATCCGGCTCGGCCCCCCGGTCCGTGATGATCATCTTGTACGCCTGGAGGGGGCCCGGAGTCCGGGACAGCGGGACGTACGAATCGCCGTTCGGCATCGCGTGCGGCGTCAGCCGCACCCGCGGGTCGCCCACTTCGGGCGCTCCCACCAGATCGTCCAGCGGCACGCGGTACGCGCCGGCCAGCGGCAGCAGCAGCTCCAGGCTGGGGCGGCGCTGACCGGACTCCAGCCGGGACAGGGTGCTCTTGGAGATGCCGGTCGTCTCGGAGAGCGCGGCCAGCGTGAGACCGCGCCCGGCGCGCAGCCGCTTGAGCCGCGGGCCGACCTCGTCGAGAACGGTCCGGTAGGGCGCCGGCGGGTCGGCCGGAGGGTGGTCGGCTGGTGTGTCCATGGACGCATTCCACCCGGCTGTCCCGGAAACGGCAACAAGAGTTGTCGTATCGGGTCGACCCGGTGCAGGCTCCGCGGCATGAGCCCACACAGCGATTCCGGCCCGGCGCACGGCCACGGCCACGGCCACGGCCACGGTCGCGCGCACGCGGACACGGCCGGTCACGGTCACGGCCACCACTCCACCGACGTCGACTGGGACGTCATGGCGACCCAGCTGGAGAGCGGCGCCGAACTGCAGCTCCCCGGCCTGCGCCGGGCGGCGGCCCACCTGATCGAGCTGCTCGGCCCCTGGGCCGAGGTCGGCCGCATCCTCGACATCGGCAGCGGGCCCGGAGTGATGACCTGCGTGCTCGCCGAGGCCTTCGCCGGCGCCGAGACCGTCGCCGTCGACGCCACGCCCGGGCTGCTGGACCGCGCCCGGGCCCGCGCCGAGAAGCTCGGCCTCGGCGACCGGGTGGCCGTGCTCCACGCGGAACTGCCCGAAGGCCTGCACAGCGGCGACGGACCCGGCGGGGACGGCCTCGGCACGGCGGACCTGATCTGGAGCAGCAAGCTCGTCCACCACCTCGGCGATCAGCAGGGCGCGCTGGACGCGCTGGCCCGCGTTCTGCGGCCCGGCGGTGTGCTCGCCGTGGCGGAAGGCGGGCTGCCGATGCGCTTCCTGCCGCGCGACATCGGCATCGGCAGGCCCGGCCTGCAGGCCCGGCTCGACGCCCTCCACGAGCACTGGTTCTCGATCATGCGGGCCGAGCTCCCCGGCAGCACCCCCGTCGTCGAGGACTGGCCCGCGATGCTCGGCCGCGCCGGGCTCTCCCGCGCGGGGAGCTTCACGTACCTCCTCGACCTGCCGGCCCCGCTGGGCGCGGCGGCTTGCGCCTTCCTGCACACCCAGCTGACCTGGCTGCGGGAGTCCACGGGCGACATGCTCGACGCGGACGACCTCGACACCCTAGACGTGCTGCTCGATCCCGAGGCCCGGCACGGCATCCTGCACCGGCCCGACGCCTTCCTCCTCTCCGCCACCACCGTCTTCACCGGCGTGCGCGAGGCCTCCGGCGGCTGACCGCCGCGCGGGCGACGCCTCTCCTCGCCGCGTGCCCCGTTGCGTGACCCGGGGCACAGGCGGGGGCCGCGTGGGGACGCGGCGGTGCGGGCACGTTCAGGGGGCGACACAATGACCACGGTTGTTCTCTTTGATCGAGTACGGAGGAATGGGCGGATGCTCAACGAAAGAGCGGGGCAGCAGGCGCGCCCGGAGGACCTGGTCGACGTGGCCCGGCTCGTGACCGCGTACTACGCCCTGCATCCCGATCCGGCGGACCCCGGCCAGCGCGTCGCCTTCGGCACCTCGGGCCACCGCGGCTCCTCCCTCGCCATCGCCTTCAACGAGGACCACATCGCCGCGACCAGCCAGGCGATCTGCGAGTACCGGGCCCGGCAGGGAATCGACGGCCCCCTCTTCCTCGGCGCGGACAGCCACGCCCTGTCCGAACCCGCCCGGGTGACCGCCCTCGAGGTCTTCGCCGCGAACGACGTGACCGTGCTCGTCGACGCCGCCGACGGCTACACCCCCACGCCCGCGGTCTCGCACGCGATCCTCACCCACAACCGCGGTCGCACCTCGGCCCTGGCCGACGGAGTGGTGGTCACGCCCTCGCACAACCCGCCCGCGGACGGCGGCTTCAAGTACAACCCGCCGCACGGCGGGCCCGCCGGCTCGGACGCGACCGGCTGGATCCAGGAGCGCGCCAACGAGATCATCACCGGCGGCATGAAGGAGATCCGGCGCATCCCGTTCGCGCGCGCGTCGGCGGCCCCGACCACGCGTACGTACGACTACCTCGGCACGTACGTGCGCGACCTGCCGTCCGTGCTCGACCTGGACGCGGTACGCGCCGCCGGTGTGCGCATCGGAGCCGACCCGCTCGGCGGAGCCTCCGTGGCGTACTGGGGGCGGATCGCCGAGGAGCACCGCCTCGACCTGACCGTGGTCAACCCGTACACCGACCCCACCTGGCGGTTCATGACGCTGGACTGGGACGGCAAGATCCGGATGGACTGCTCCTCCCCGTACGCGATGGCCTCGCTGATCGAGGGCCGGGACCGGTTCCAGGTCGCCACCGGCAACGACGCGGACGCCGACCGGCACGGCATCGTGACCCCCGACGGCGGCCTGATGAACCCCAACCACTACCTCGCCACGGCGATCGAGTACCTCTACGGCCACCGTGAGCAGTGGCCGGCGGACGCGGGCGTCGGCAAGACCCTGGTGTCCTCGGGCATGATCGACCGGGTGGCCGCGGACCTGGGCCGCGAACTGGTCGAGGTGCCCGTCGGCTTCAAGTGGTTCGTGGACGGGCTCCTGGCGGGCGGCATCGGCTTCGGCGGCGAGGAATCCGCCGGTGCCTCCTTCCTGCGCCGCGACGGCTCGGTCTGGACCACCGACAAGGACGGCATCCTGCTCGCCCTGCTGGCCTCGGAGATCCTGGCCGTGACGGGGCAGACCCCGAGCGAGCGGTACGCCGGCCTCACGGCCCGATTCGGCGAGCCGGCGTACGCCCGGATCGACGCCCCGGCCACCCGGGAGGAGAAGGCGGTCCTCGCCCGGCTGTCACCCGATCAGGTGACCGCCGACACCCTGGCGGGGGAACCGGTCACGGCGGTGCTGACCGAGGCTCCGGGGAACGGGGCCGCGATCGGCGGCATCAAGGTCACCACGGAGCACGCCTGGTTCGCGGCGCGCCCGTCGGGCACGGAGGACGTCTACAAGATCTACGCCGAGTCCTTCCTGGGCACCGACCACCTGGCCCGCGTACAGGAGGAGGCCCGTTCCGTCGTCTCGGCGGCACTGGCCGACTGATCCCACCCCCGGCGAAGCCCTCGCCGCCGCACCTCTCGCCAGGCGAACCCGCCACCCCGACCCGGGACTTCTCAGTAGGGTGGCGGGATCCGGGAGTTCGCGCGGAGGGAGCGGTCATGCGAGGCGGCAGAGTCGCGGTAGTGGGCGGGAGCGTTGCGGGCTGTGCGCTGGCCTCGGCGGCGGCCCGCGCGGGCGCCGACGAGGTGGTGGTCCTGGAGCGCACCCGAGGACGGCTGGCCGACCGGGGACTGGGGCTCTGCATCCACGACGGCCGCGCCGCCGAACTCGCCGCCACCGGCGCCCTGCCCGCCGGCATCGCCGCGCACCCGCTGACCCGGCGCCGCTGGATCGTCCGCGACGACGCGGCGGCCGGGCCCGCCGGGCGGGTGTTCTGGGAGCAGCCGTTCCCCTTCCACTCGTACCACTGGGGCCTGCTGTGGCGCGGACTGCGGGAGGCGACCCCCGCCTCGGTGGTCTACCGCCAGGGGGCGGCCGTGACGGGCGTCGCCGACACCGGCGAGCGGGCCGAGGTGCGGACGGCCGACGGGGCCGCCGAGCCGTTCGACCTGGTCGTCGGAGCCGACGGGTACCGCTCGGTGGTGCGCGAGGCCGTCTGCCCGGAGTCCCGGCCGGTCTACGCCGGGTACGTCTGCTGGCGCGGGAACCTCGACGCCCGGCGGCTGGAGGGGCTCGGCAACGGCGGTGTGCCCTCCGACGCGGTGACCACCGTCTGCTTCACCGGCGGGAGCTGCGTCGTCTACCCCACCCCCGGGCCGGACGGCCCCCGGGTGAACTGGGTCCTGTACGCCATGCCCCCGCGCGGCGGCCGACTGCCGTTCGACGACCCGACGAGCTTCCCGCCGGGGCGGGTGACCGAGGAACTCACCGCGCACCTGCGCACGTTGCTGGAGCGGGAGTTCCCGCCCCACTGGGCGCAGGTGCTGGCCCTGACGGAGCCCGCGGACACCTACGTCCAGCCCATCTACGACCTCGAGACGGCGCGTACGACGGCCGGACGCCTGCTGCTCGCGGGCGACGCGGCCACCGTGGTGCGCCCGCACAACACGAGCGGGGTGGCCAAGGCGCTCCAGGACGCCTCCGCGTTCGAGGACGCCTGGCGCCGGGCCGGCAGCTGGGCCGAGCTGCTGGGCGGGTACCACGCCGCGCGCGGTGCGGCAGGGCGGGAGATGGTCGCCCTGGCCCGGCGCCTCGGCCGGGGCCAGGTGGAGCAGACCCCCGCCTGGGCCACGATGGACCACCGCGAAGTGCAGTCGTGGTGGCAGGAACTGCTCGACGGAGCCGCCGACATCGGCGGGCAGGCCATGGCGCGGGAGCCCCGAGGCTGACCGGCCGCTCCTGCCACCCGCTATCGGCCAAGCAGCCGCCCCGAGAGCCGCCCCGAGAGCCGCACCGCGGGCCCTACGGTGATCCCGACGCGCGATCCGACCACGAGGTGCGCCGGACCGTCCGCGCCAACGGCGCGAAGGCGGGGGAGTCCACCCTGCTCGACGGCGTCTTCCGGTCCGCGGACCTGAAGTGGACCACGTACGAGCGCTCGCGGGAGTCCGACGTGAACAAGGTCGGGGCCGAAGGGCCCCACCACATCGCCGACGTCATCCGCAAGCGGTACCACCAGGAGTCGGTGCTCACCTTCCGCTGCCTGCCGCGCACCTCGCCGGACACCGACGCGGTCGAGATCCGGCCCCCGGTGTCTCGGCCGCCGGCCTGCGCGCAGCGCTGCTCGCGAACCCCGAGTCCCGCGAGCGCCCGGCGGCGGCTCGGCGGCGGCTCGGTCACCGTGGACGGGCGCCTCGTCCTGATCGCCCCGCTCGCCGACCTCCCGCCGGCCCGCCGCCTCACGGCCGGTCCCGGGGTGGAGCGGAACACCGCGACGGTGCGCTACGGGGACGAGGAGTTCGTCGCGCAGCCCGGTGTCGGCTCGGGACGCACACCATGACCGCGCCCGCCGGGCACCCGCCACGGTGCGGGGCGGCGGCACCGCGGCCTACGCTGGAGACGGCGGCCGTCCGCGGTGAGCGGCCCGGGCGGCCGCCCCGGCGGCTGCGGGCACGTACCCCTCCTTGAATCCCGCGCCCGCGGCGCCGGCACGGCGGCCGGTCCCGGCGGGAGCGGCGCGGCGCACATCCGAGCGGAGCCGGAAGAGCCCGCGCGGTGGGACAGTGGATGCCATGTGCGGTCGATATGCCTCCAGCCGCGCCCCCGAGGACCTGGCCGGCCTGTTCGAGGCCCGCTGGGACCCGCGGGAGACGCTGGCACCGAGCTGGAACGTGGCCCCCACCGACGAGGTCTGGGCGGTCCTCGAACGCCCCGACCGCGAGACGGGTGAGGTGGAGCGCCGGCTGCGCACCCTGCGGTGGGGATTGGTGCCCTCCTGGGCGAAGGACCCGAACGGCGGCGCCCGCATGATCAACGCGCGGGTGGAGACGGTGCACGAGAAGCCCGCCTACCGCCGGGCCTTCACCCGGCGCCGCTGCCTGCTGCCCGCGGACGGCTTCTACGAGTGGCAGCCCGTGGCCGCCACCGCGACGGCGAAGGCGTACAAGCAGCCGTACTTCATCGCTCCGCAGGACGCCGGGGTGATGGCCATGGCCGGGCTGTACGAGTTCTGGCGCGACCCGGCCGTGACGGACGAGGACGACCCGGCCGCCTGGCTCGTCACCACGACGATCATCACGACCGAGGCCACCGACGCGGCCGGCCGCATCCACCCCCGCATGCCCCTGGCCGTGGCCGCGCGAGACCACGACGCCTGGCTGGACCCCGCCCACGAGGACGCCCACGACCTCCGGGCCCTGCTCCACACCCCGGCCGGCGGCCACCTCGACGTACGGGCGGTCTCCACCGCGGTGAACAGCGTCCGGAACAACGGCCCCGAGCTGCTCGAACCCCCGGCCGAGCACTGAGCCGCCGCCCGGTCAGGCGCCGATGGCCGCCATCAGCATCGGGAACGAGGACACGAGCTCGCGCTCCCAGTACGGCCACGCGTGGACGCCCCGGTACGAGCACACCGCCGCCGGGATCCCGAGCTGGGCGAGCCGCAGCCGCAGGTCCTGGTTCATGCCGTGGATGAGCCGCTCGACGCGTTCCGTGCCGTGGCCGACCGGGTTCGTGCAGCGCGTCGGGCTCGCCGGCGGGTCGCCCCACTGCCAGCCCGTACCGGCGTCCGTGCCGTCGCCGTACGAGACGTAGAGCGCGGTACCGGCCAGCCCGGCGGCCTGATGGACCGGGTCGTTGCGCTCCCACACGCCGCGCTGGCGCACGTCCGCCGGGTCCGCGGTGTCGTACGGGAAGCCGGGCTCGCCCCAGATGCGCCGCCAGTCGGTGTGGCACCGGCGCCGGCGCCCTTCACCAGGTCGGGCCCGGAGAGCCCGCCGTCGAGCGACAGGTGGAGGGTGCTGACCGCCCCGCTGTACGAGGCCACCGCGCGGAACGTGCCGGGGTGCGCCGCGGCGAGCTTCATCGCGCCGAGCCCGCCCATCGAAAGCCCCGCGACGGCACGCTCCGTACCGGCGCGGTACCCGCTCTCCAGCAGCGGCCGCAGCTCGTCGAGCAGGTACGTCTCCCAGGCCGGAGGGCCGCCGCTGCCCGTGTTGTACCAGTCGCTGTACCCGCTGCACGGGCTGGTCTGGGGCAGCACGACGAGGACGTCCCGAGGGGCGGCCAGCTCCTGGACGTGGGTGTTGGCGGTCCAGTCCGTGTGGTCTCCCGGGCCGCCGTGCAGCAGCCACAGGACGGGCCACGTGCGGGTGGCGGTCTTGGACCAGGCCGGCGGCAGCAGCAGCCGCACCTTGACCGGCGTGTCGATCTCGGGCGAGGAGACCGTGAGGTCGAGCGTCCGCGCGTCGATCAGCCGCTCCTCGACGACCTGGGCCGGGTCGTCGGCCGCCTCGGCGGCGCCGGCGGCCCCGATCCCCGCCGTCTGCAGCAGGAGTACGAGCGCCGCCAGCACCGCGGCCGCGTGTCGTGTGATCCGATGGTGCACGAGAACCTTCCCTCGGTCCGATTCGCTGTTCCCCGGCAGCCCCGGCAGCCCCGGCAGCCCCGGCAGCCCCGGCCGACGGTCACACGGCCGCCCGGGCGGTGGCCGGCCCCCGTACGGTCAGGGTGTGCGGGGTGCGGCCCGGATGCGCGGGAAGGCGCAGCGGGCGGCTGCCCGGGGTGAGCGACCCGAGTACGCGCGGCCCCGCGGCGCCCGTGCACCCCGGGTCGTTGCCCGGGAGGCCGTGCAGGGTGAGGTACCCGAGCACCGCGAAGGCGTAGGCCTCCTTCGCCTCCGCGGGCAGCCCGAGCTCCTGGGATCCGCGGACCGCGGTGCCGCCGGCGCCGCCCGCCCCGCCCGTGCCGTTCCTCAGCTCGTCGCGGAGCATCGCCATCAGCGCGGGGTTCCGTACGCCGCCGCCGGACACGAACACCTCGGTGGCTCCGAGCGGGCGCAGCGCGTCGGCCACCGTACGGGCCGTCAGCCGCGTCAGGGTGGCGACGAGGTCCTGCGGCCGGATTTCGCCGAACCCCGCCAGGCGTGACCGCAGGTAGCCGGCGTGGAACAGCTCCTTGCCCGTCGTCCGCGGGGGCGGCAGCCGGTAGTACGGCTCCCCGGACAGCAGCCGCTCCAGCAGTCCCTCGTGGACGCGCCCGGCGGCGGCCAGCGCGCCGTCCGTGTCGTACGAGAGCCTCCCGGCGCTCAGTTCACGGACCGCCGCGTCGATCAGCGCGTTGCCCGGGCCGGTGTCGAAAGCCAAGGGATCGCCACCCGCCGGCAGCACGGTGACGTTGGCGATCCCCCCGATGTTCAGGGCGGCCGGTACGCCGGGACGCCCGCGCAGGAGCATCAGGTCGATCAGACTCACCAGGGGTGCGCCCTGACCGCCCGCCGCCACGTCGCGCGGCCGGAATCCGGACACGACCGGGCAGCCGCTGCGCTCCGCGATCCAGGCCGGTTCGCCGAGCTGCAGCGTGCCGTGCACCCGGCCTTCCTCGGCCCAGTGGTACACCGTCTGCCCGTGCGAGGCGACCAACTCGGCGCGCCCTCCGCACAGTTCCCGGTCGGCGCGGGCGGCGACGGCCGCGAAGACCTGCCCGATCCGGGTGTCGAGCCGGCAGACCTCGGCCAGGGTGGTCGCCGCGGGCGGCAGCACGGCGGCGAGGGCCTCCCGGACATCGGCCGGGTAGGGCTCGCTGACCAGGCCCAGCGGTTCGAGGTGCAGCGTGCCGTTCTCGGCGGAGAGTTCGAGGTCGGCGGCCGCGGCGTCGACGGCGTCGTACGAGGTCCCCGACATCAGCCCGATCACCCTCGTCCTCATCGCAGCGGCTCCTCGTGGTCGCGGCCGCGCAGGCTCAGCAGGGCGAAGCAGCTGAGGGCGCAGGCGCCGGCGGCGTAGTACGCGGGCACGGCGGTGTCTCCCGTCCGGGCGATCAGGGCGGTGATGACGAGCCCGGCGCAGCCGGAGAACACCGCGTTGGCGAGGGAGTAGGCCAGCCCGAGCCCGGTGCAGCGCACCCGGCGCGGGAACATCTCGGCGAGCATGGCCGGCCCGGGCCCGGCCATCAGGCCGACCAGCGCACCCGCGAGCAGTAGGGCCCCGGCCCTGGACCACGGCGAGACGCCGGGGGACTGGAGCAGACGGAGGAGGGGGAGGGCAAGCAGCACGACGCCGAGGGCACCGCCCAGCATCACCGGCCGCCGGCCGATCCGGTCGCTGAGCACCCCGGCGGGCAGGATCGAGGCGGCGAACCCGGCGTTGGCCAGGGCGGTGGCGAGCAGCGCCTCGCGGAGGGAGGCGCCCAGGGTCGCCTGGAGGTAGGAGGGCAGGACGACGAGGAAGGTGTACCCGGCCGCCGACCAGCCCATGACGCGCCCGATGCCGAGGACGACGGCCCGCGCGAGCTCCCGGGGGTCGACGGGAACTTCGTCCGCCGGGGCCGCGGGCTCTCGTGGCGGGGGCGGTTCCGCCAGCGCGGTACGCAGCCACAGCGCCACCGCGCCCATCGGCAGCGCCAGCAGGAAGGGGATCCGCCACCCCCACGCGTGCAGGGCGCCGGCGGGAAGCGCGCTCGCGAGGGCGGCGGCCGTACCCGCCCCGGTGAGCAGGCCGAGCGCGACGGTGAAGGACTGCCAGGCGCCGTAGAGGCCGCGGCGGCCGACGGGCGCGTACTCCGTCATGAGGGCGACGGCCCCGCCGAACTCCCCGCCCGCGGAGAGCCCTTGCAACACCCGCAGGAGGGTGAGCAGCCAGGGCGCGGCGGCGCCGATCGTCGCACGGGTCGGCAGGAGGCCGATCATCACGGTGGCGAGGGTCATGAGGCCGACCACCACGATGAGCGTGGGCCGCCGCCCGACCCGGTCGCCGAGCCGTCCGAAGAGCACGGCGCCGACGGGGCGGAAGAAGAACGCGAGCGCGAAGGAGGCGTACGTGGCCACCAGCGCCTCGGCGCCGCTGCTCCCCTCGTACCGGAAGAAGTTCGCGGCGATGACGGTGGCCAGGCATCCGTAGACGCCGAACTCGTACCACTCGACGAGATTGCCGACCGACCCGGCGAGCAGGGCCCGCCGGGTGGTGCTCGTGCGGACGGCCGCCGCGGGGCGCAGTGCGAGGGGTCTCACTGTCGGAGGTCCTCGCCCGAGAGGAGGGGTTCGAACGCCGTGTGGGCGGCGAAGTTCCGGAAGTGCCTCGTGCAGAGCTCCGCTCCGTCGCCCACGCGGTCGTCCGGTACCGCCGCGACGTCCACGAGCTGCCGGAACGTCCAGGTGATCCTCACCACGATCAGCAGCCCGCGAGCTTCCCGTACGCGATCCAGGCCTCGCCCTTGTTCCCGGCCGTCTTCATGGGCGCACCCTTCTGCGCATGGTCAATTCCCTCGTTGATCACGAAAGGTAGCAGCTCGACCACGGAGGGTTCGCCCTTCGTGGCGCTCTGTTGACGCGCAGCGCTCGCGGTCCGGCTATCGGGGCTTCGGGGCCACGGCGGGAGCCTTCTTGGCGGGCGGCGGGCCGGACGGTCCAGGGGTGTTGTCGGTGCCGTGGAAGCAGCCCGCGGTGTACGGGAACTCCGTCGTGGCGACGTAGTGGTAGATGCTGGTCCGCTTGCCGTTCCACTCGACGGTACTGGTGCGCCCGTGGCATTCATCCAGATCGGCGTTGGTGGGCAGGTTGCCCCTGGCGTCGCGTTCGACGTAGATGCCGTAGCCGTCGAGGGCGTATCCGACCAGGGTGGAGCGCTTGCCCTCGGTCGCGTTCAGCAGACACGAGGGGATGTCGTGGTAGTGGTACTCCTCGGTGGGGGCGGGGTGGCCGTCGCAGGCGTCCTGGGTCTCGTGCGCGACCGCGTCGCGGTCCTCGCCGTCGAAGCCCGCGAAGAGCAGGACTCCGTTCTTGAGGATGCCGACCTGTCCGGCCAGGCATGACGGGTGGGCCGCGGCGGTGGGGTTGAGCGGGAGCGTGTATCCGATGGCCTTCTGCTTGATGGTGTTGGGATTGAAGTCGTACTGGTAGGCGGGGTCGGACGGCTGGACGGGGAAGGTGCCGGTGACCTCGTGTGTGGGCAGCCCGGTGGACTTGATCACTCGATCGGCGCCGCTGACGGTCTCGCTGTAGTCGGCTTGGGGCCAGGTGTGTTTGCCCTGCACGGAGACCTTGGAGGTGGAGTCCCAGGTCTTCGTCTTCGTGTCGATCCAGGGGCCTTCCTTCTGCGCTCCGCCGACGGTGCCGTCCGCCGCCCTGCAGCTCCAGGCGTACCCCTTCTTCGCCCCGGTCTGCTCGACCTTGCCGTCCCCGAGCGGGATCTTCTTCGGGTCGGTCGGAGTGCCGGACCAGGAGTCGGACGTACCGGAGGAGGTGGAGGCGGGGGCCGCGGCCGATGACGGCGCTGACGGCCGGGTCGCCTCTCCGGACGCGCACGCGGTCATCAGGGCCGCGGCGCCCAAGGCTGCGATGACGGGCCGCAGGGTCCTCGCGGCAGGGGAGCGGTGCGCGTTTCGGCTGCTCTCCCGGCCGCGGGAAGGCGTCGCATCGTGATGGCGGGACATTGTGGAGCTCCTTGACCTCTGCCTGTCCTCCAGGCGAAAACCCCCACAGGACGGCTCTTCATGCCCTGGCGGGCTCTGTCGGCGGCTGGGCGGCGAAGGCCATCTCCTTCAGGGTAGACGGAAATGGCCGACTTTTGCACTCCGCGTGCAATTATTTTGAGCGGCTTTCCCTTTGCGTGGGGTGTGGGACACCTGGGAATCGGCTGTGAACGGCCGCTCCCCAGTGCCGTCGAGCGCGACGTGTACGAAGTCGACGGTGCACCCGTCGAGTTACCGCTGATCGAGCGGCCACTGCGGTCCGGATGCGTGACAGATGCGGCATTCGGGGCGGCGTACGGCATGAACTCGTTGCGGTGCGGTTACCCCTACTGCGTGTCTCAGCCGCGTTGCGTCCCGCCACGTGCTGACACCGGACCCCGACCCGCACCTGCTGTGGCTCAGCTCCTGCGTGCGGATCCCGCAGCCCAGGTACGAAAGGCACGACGATGAGACGGCATAGGACGACCTCGCGGCGGTTGCGGCACCTGACCGCCCTCGCCCTGACGACGCTGGCGGCGACGGCCACATCGGCGGTGCCCGCCCACGCAGACGTCACGGTGGGCTGCACCACGGCGGATCTGGTCACCGCGATCAACAATGCGAACAGTGGTATGGGGGACCCGGTCCTGAACCTGACGTCCTACTGCGTCTACGAGGTCACCGCGGCCGCAGCGGCGGACGACGGGCTTCCGCCCATCACGCTCGCCGCGGGCATCACCATCAACGGCAACAACGCCACGATCAAGAGGACCGTCCCCGCGAACTTCCGCCTCTTCGACATCGCCTCCGGCGGCAAGCTCAGCGCCTTCGATCTCAGCGTCGAGAACGGGGAGCCGGCCAGCAACATCGGTGGCGGTGCGATCCTGGTCCAGAACGGCGGCACGTTCATCGGGGACAACGTGACCGTGGAGGGCAGTACCGGCAACCTCGGCGCAGGCATCAGGGGCAGGGTCGGCAGCACCCTCACGCTCAGCAACAGCATCGTGAGGGACAACCGAACGACCGGTGGCGCCACCACGGGGGGCGGCATCTACTCCGAAGGCACGACGACCCTCGTCGACACGGACATCCTCAGCAACCGGGCCGGCAACGCCGGGGGCATCGGCAAGACAGTGGGCACCCTCACGGTCACCCGCGGCAACGTCAAGTTCAACACCGCCGACGACCTCGGCGCCGGCCTGCACTTCGAGGCCGGCACCTCCACGGTGGACGGAACGGTCATCGCCGACAACCGGATCACCACCGGAGGTGTTCCGGCGGACTCGGGTGGCGGAGTCCTGGTGTCCGGCGGTACCCACACGATCAAGAACGCGAGCATCGCGGGGAACAAGGTCGCCGGAAACGGCGCCGACGGCGGAGGCGGCGGCATCCACCTGGCAGGTGGGACGCTGACCCTGGACAACACCGCGGTGACCGGAAACCAGGTGATCGGCGAGAACGCGAAGGGCGGGGGGATCCTGGCCAATGCCGGCACGCTGAACATCAACAACGGCTCGAACGTGACGAAGAACCTGCTCTCGGGGCGTTACTCGCAAGGCGGCGGCATCCACGCCAGCGACGACTTCGGCCAAGGCGTCACCGTGAACGTCGACGGTTCCGCGATCGACTTCAACAAGGTGGCCGGCACGGGCTCCTTCGCGGCCGGCGTCTACAACAACAACAGCGCCGTCACCTTCACCGGCGCCTCGGTCTCGAACAACTCGGCGCCGGCGGATCCTGCTCCGGGCGGCATCTGGACCAACGTCGCGATCACCACGGTCCCCGGCTCCATGTTCGTCAACAACACGCCCACCAACTGCGACCGCAGTCCCGCGGCGGTGAGCACCTGCGTCAACTGACGCCCGAGGGAGCAGCGCCCTTCTCCACGCCGATGCTCCTGCCGCGGACACCGTCCGCGGCAGGAGCATCGGCGCGTGGGCGACGGGCCGTCGTCCGGGTACGCGTCTGTCCCGCACCGGCCCGAGCCGCTGCGGGACAGACGTCCAAGACCGTCCGGCCTAGCTCGCGCTGCCGACGAACGTGACGTAGACGGAACCGTCGCCGTTGGCATTGGCGTTGCTGATGGCGGGAACGGTCTGTACCGACACGGTGTTGCCGATGGCGAAGCTGCCGCCGCCGCCGCCACCGCCGCCGCCGCTCACCGCCTCGCCACCGCCACCGCCGCCGCCTCCGCCGCCCCAGCCGCCGCCTCCGCCGCCACCACTGCCGTAGTTGGTGCCGTTGGTCCGGAACTCGCCCTCACCGCCCTGCCCGGCACTGCCGAAGGCCAGGGAGTCGTTGTTGGTCCACGTCGCTCCGGCGTTCGGGCCCTTGCTCGTGTGCGTCGGTCCTCCGAGCCCTCCGATACCGTCCTGGCCGTCGGTTCCGCGGACGCTGTCCACCCCGCCACCGGCGCGGCCGCCCGATCCGCCCACCCCGTTCAGCCCGCCGCCGCCACCCTGGGCGGTCCGGACCGTACCCGTCGTGCTGCGCCCGGACTGGCCGCCGGCCCCCGCACTGATGATCTGGCCCGAGACCGCGGTGCCGCCGTTGCCGCCCATGCCTCCGTCTCCGTCGGCATTCGCCTCGCCGCCACCGCCTCCGCCGCCGGCATCCAGGAGCAGGTTCGCGGTGGTGCAGCTGCCGTAGCCGGTGATGCAGGGGGTCTGCTGCGTCAGGTCCACTCCGGAGACGAGGGTCGACGCGCCCCCGCGGCCGCCCGAGGACGTGGCCCCCAGCTTGCCGTCGTAGTAGTAGAGGGTCCCGCCGAAAGTGCCTTGGAAGCCGGCGATCGTGCTGACCGTCTGGGCCTTGCCGCCGTAACCGCCGCTACCGCCGCGGTAGAGGCCGCCGCCGTTGCTCCCGTACCTTCCGGCTCCACCGAATGCCGTGACGACCATCGGCGTCGACGTGGTCAGCGAGACGGTGGTCTGCGCCTGGGCGTCGGCCAACAGCTGGGACAGGGAGTACTGCGAGGCGCCGTCGGGCAGGAGGCAGGAGACGGTCCCGCTCTCGATCTCGGCGCAGGACACGTTGGTGGTGGTCGCCGATGCGCCCGGAGCAGCGAGAGCCAGAATCGAGGTCAGGCATACGCCCACACCCAGCATTCTCGCCCGGCCACGTGGATAGGACATGAAGCTTCCCTTCGGAAAGGTGCCACTCTGCCCACTCACTAAAGCGAAACGGGTTGGCTCGCGCCCCGCCGACGCATCCGGCGGCCTCCCCATTGCCTCTAATTGACTATTTCTATAGGCCTATTCGCCCAACTGGGGAGGCCGCCCGTTTTATAGGATTTCCACCGGTCAACGGATTGCCTTGCTGGATTTGGGTCGATCCCGTCCCGCCTGCGAAGGAGATCCGAACACGATGCCCAGATATTCGCGATGGCTCGTCGCCCTGACGGCCGCCGCCGGGACCTTGGCCGCCACTCCCGCGTTCGCCGCCGTACCGGTTGCGGCACACGCCACGGTCATCCCCACCGTCTCGGTGAGCAGCACCGATCTCACCGTCGGAGACACGGTCTCGTTCTCCGGGACCGGCTACCTGCCGGGCGAAGAAGTGTACGTCCGCCTGATTCCCGCAGCCCCGATCTCGGTCCGCCGGGGGCCCGAGCCCACCTCCAGGCTCACCCTGGACGAGGACAACACGGACAACGACCGGCGGATCGTGGTGCTCGGCATCTTCCTCGCCGGGGCCGACGGCTCCGTGTCGGGGGAGGTCTGGATCCCCGACTATCCCGGAATCGACCGTGTCCGGCCCGGTGACTACCACTTCCAACTCGCGGGGCATGCCTCCCAGCTGTGGCAGTCGGTCCGGGTGTCGATCGCCGCCGGCGATGGGCCCTCGGGCCACAAGCCTCCCAACCACGAACCTCCCAAGGACGAGCGCCCGGATCACGGGCGTCCGGCTCAGGAGCGCCCGGACCGAGAGCGCCCGGATCATGAAGGCACGGACCAAGAGCGCCCGGATCATGAAGGCACGGACCAAGAGCGCCCGGACCAAGAGCGCCCGGATCATGAAGGCACGGACCAAGAGCGCCCGGACCACGGGTCGCCTAACCAAGAGCCGCCGCACAAGACCAGCCCCAAGCCGAAGCCCGGTCACAAGCCGTAGGGCTGACGCTGGTTCTCCGCATGCACGCCGCCCTGTGCGGCGTGTTCGAGCCGTGGCGCGTGCGTGCGCGCCACGGCTCGTTCCTGGGATCCGCTCCAGTACCGACCCTCGCCTGGCCGGCGGTCACCGGCCGGCGCGCCGTGCTGCGTCGTGACTCGATCGCGAAGACGGCTCATGCGTACCGGATTCCGCGGCTCTCCCCTCCCGGAACAGGCACCACCGCAGAAAGCAGGAATCAGATGTCCCCTGAAGCTGGGACGAAGCGTGGCCGCGGCCTCGGGCCGTTGCCCCGGCGCCGGCTCTGGCTCGCCGGAGGGGCATTCAGCTCCCTGGCCCTGATCATGAGCGCCCTTGCATACACGGTGACCGCTGCCGCGTCGCCCACCGCGGCAGCCCAGACCCGTGTCGTCACGGAGGATCCGGAGCCGAACGGCTTCTGTCCTCCATTTGTGGATTGCGGGCCGGGCGGGCCTCCGTGGCTGGACGGCCCCGGCCGTCCCCCGCGCGACGAACGCGATGAACACGACGGACGCGACGAACACGGCAAGCACGACGGACACCCCAAGCCGGGCATGTCGGGTCCGCCAGGACCCACTGGTCCCCCTGGACCCACTGGCCCCCCAGGACCCAGCGGGCCTCCCGGAGCCTCCGGTTCCCCCGGACCCTCAGGACCTCCCGGATCCTCGGGGCCGCCCGGACCGTCAGGCTCCCCCGGCCCCTCAGGGCCCCCTGGAGCCTCCGGTTCCCCCGGACCCAGCGGGCCGCCCGGACCCTCGGGTTCCCCCGGACCCAGCGGACCCGCCGGACCCTCGGGTTCCCCCGGATCCTCGGGTTCCCCCGGACCCAGCGGTCCTGCAGGGCCGACCGGACCCGCAGGGCCCACCGTCACCTCGGAGGTCATCGGAGACCCGATCACTGTGATCACGGGCAAGGAGGGCACCGTATACGCCACCTGTGACGACGGGAGCGTTCTGGTCGGCGGCTCGTACCTGATGAGCCGGCCCATGCACGTGCTGATGAGCTCCAGGGCTGCCACACCCAACACCTGGGTGGTCACCGTCCTCAACACGCACACGGAGAACGCCACGATCAGCGCGGTGGCGGAGTGCGCTCCCTGATGCCCCCTCAGGGACCGGTTTCAGCAGCGGCCGTGTCCGGCTGACACGCGATCGCCTCCGTCACTGAAAGGAACCCATGTCCACATCCCACGGCGTTGCCAAGACACTGGGCGCAAGTCTCTGCCTGGCATCGCTCATGGCTCTGTCCGCGCCCACGGCTTCAGCCACGACCACCGCCATCTCCTGCTCGGAGATCGACACCGGTGTGGTCTCCTGCGTGCTCCCCGACGGTGTCTCCCAGTACAACACCACGGCGCTGCTCGCCGCGGCCCAGCAGTCCACCCAGACCACGCTGACGACGTCCACCCCTTTGGTGCTCACCGCCTTCGGCGGAGCGGGCCGTCAGGGTGACAACGGTGGCGGCCTCTACTCCGGAGGCAGTGGCGGACAGGGCGGACGGGCGCAGACGGTGACCTCCGTCGCCGACTTCCAGGGAACGTTCGGATCGACGCTCTACTACTACGTGGGGCAGCTGGGCGGGACCTCGGCGGGAGGCCGAGGCGGCTCCTCGACCTTGGTGTCCGGCGTCGACCTGACGACCAATCAGCCCTGCATCGCCGGCTACGCCTCCTGCACCACCACCAACCTCCTGGCCGATGGCGCAGGCGGAGGCGGCGGCGGCGAGGGCAATGCCAACGGCGACGGCGGCTACGGCGGCAACGGCGGCACCGCCGTGTCGGGCCAGATCATCTCGCTCGGTTCTCAGGGCCGGGACGGCCGGGCCGCCACCGGCACCCTCACCCGCACAGGCCAGGGCGGCTTCGGCGGCGGCAACGGCGACGGGGGCTCGGGCGGCCGCGGCGGCTCGGGTGTGTCCAGTCACGCGGGCACCGACGGCCAGGACGGGATCGGCGGCCTCGGCGGCCCCACCCACACGTCCAAGGGGCCCAACGCCGGTGTGGCATGGACGAACAACTCCTCCTTGTCCTTCGGCAGCGCCGGCCAGGGCGGCGAGGGCGAGTGGCGCGTGAACGCCACCAACTACGGCGGCGGTGGCGGCGGTGGCGGCGGCTGGGGTGGTGGCGGCGGCGGTGGCGGTGGCGGCGAGGCCATCACCGGCGGCGGCGGTGGCGGTGGCGGAAGCTGGGCCTTCAGTGACACCGAGACCGTCCAGAGCGTCCCCGTCATCAGCAACCCCGACTCCGGCGGGAACGGATCCGTGATCGCCACGTTCGTCGTGTCCACCAGCTGAAGCCGGGACGGAACACGTGAGGGGCGGCCCGGCGGGGCCGCCCCTCACCCCGTTCGCCCCGGCGGTGGCGCGTGCCGGTCCCCTTCCCCTTACCCTTCCCCCGGCGACCGGCACGGATCGATGGAAACCCCCTCCAGGTTTGCGACAATGGCGACCGGTGAGACCGGGAGGGGTCAACGTGCAGCAGTCGGCGGGGCAGCCGGAGGAGCGACTCGCGGACGGCCGCGCCGAGCGCAGCCGTCAGTCCCGCGTGAAGATCGCGGACGCGGTGCTGTCCCTGCTCGACGAAGGGGAGTCGCACTTCCCCGCGGACCGCGTCGCCGAGCGCGCGGGGGTCTCCCGCCGCCTGGTCTTCCACCACTTCGCCGACATGTCCCAGCTGGTGGAGACCGCCATCGCGCGACGGCTGGAGCAGCTGATCGAGCAGATCAGGCCCCTGCCGACGGACGGCCCACGGGCTGTACGGGTGGCGGCGCTCACGGAACAGCGCTCCCGGATCCTGGAGTGGATCACCCCGGCCCAGCTGACCCTGCTGCGCATCGAGAAGCCCGGCGACCGGATCAGCGAGGTCACCCGGCAGGTCCTGGACTTCGCCCGGGGACGGCTGGCCGACATCTTCGCCGAGGAGCTCGACCGGCTGCCCGCCGAGCGCAGGACCGAGGTGCTCCACGGACTGGACGCGGTGACCACCTGGGGTGCCTGGTACCACTGGCGCAGCAGCGGCCTGAGCGTCGAGGCGGCCGCCCGGACGATGGAGACGGCCGTGCACGCCCTTCTCGCCGCCACCGACGCGGCCCACCCCGCCGACTAGTGCGGTGACCGGCTGGGCCAATCCGGGCCGCCCCGACCGGGTCCCGGCGACCTGCCGCCGCACCCACGGCGTCACCTACTTCCATGGCTGCTACTCGGTCGGCGACGACTCTGTGGGGCGTCAACCGCCGCCACAAGGGCGCCACTCGGTCCCTGGCCGCGCTGAAGCCGATACGCGCCGCCCGACCCGACGGCGCCCCGGTCTACGTGGTCATGGACAACCTCTCCGCGCACGAAGGAGCGAGCTGCACCGCTACCTGCGCCGGCGCAACGCGAACGCCCGTCACCCCGGCATCCTGGCCGCCCAACGCGAAGAGCGCGCCCGCATCCGCAGCGAGAAAGGCGTCCGCCGGGGCGGACGGCCGCTCGTGGCCGAGGCAGCCCGGGCTCCATGTGGTCGAGCTGCTTCAGACGGGCCGGGCCCGGGCAGCTGGGGAGCGGAGAAAGCCGATACCGGCGCCGGTGGCGCCCGCTCCTCCGACGCCGCCGGGCGTCGGGCCTCGCCTTCACGCGTGCACGTCGAACGAGATCCATACGTCGGGTGGCAGGTCGGGCCGGCCTGGAACGGGTCTGCGGTTCTCCGTCCATGCGTCACCCGCGATCTCGGCCGCGACGCGGTGCCAGAAGCGTACGGCGGCCACGTTGGCGTCCTGGAAGGCGATTTCCCACGGGCCCGGGTACTTGGCGAGCACCTCCTGAACGGCACGCATCCCGATCCCGGACCTCCGAGCCCCACGCACCACGAAGAAGCCGTTGAGTACGCGCGTGTGGCTGGCCAGGCCTCGGACGAGAGCGAGACCGACGGGGCGTTCGCCGCTCATCAGCAGGTACGGCGCGCAATCGGTGTCGTCGAAGGCTGCTTGGAGCCATTCGCTCCGGAACGCCCCGTCCGGGTTGGGCAGCAGGCCGCCGAACTCGGACAGGTCATGGCGGAACATCAGCCAGAGACGTTCCAGCACAGAACGGTCGGCATCGTTCGCAAGGCGCACAGATATGTCCGACATGAAACCCCTTTGCAGGACGACGAACAACGGTCGCCGCCGCATGCCGAATCTGTGGTCACGCGGCGGCACGAAACATGACACCCGCACGGGCGGGCACACCGGCGCGAAGGACTGGGCGGGCCAGGGCACAAAAAAGCCTCTCGGCCGGATACGCGTCCGAGCCCGAAAGGCTGATGGCGGGATTTTAGCAGGCACCTGGATGAGAACTGCGCGCAGGGCGCCGCCGATCGACTCCGACACGCTTTGCGTATTCTTTGCCTTCATGTCTGCCGGGTCGACCGGAGGGCCACTGTGGCCGAATGGCTCGAAAACACCGCTGGATCGCCCCGCGCCCCGGGCTACGGTGCTCACCGCTGATGGGCCGCCGAGCGTGAACGCGGCCGAGCATGCTCCCACCCACGCGGCCCCGAATGGAGTACCCATGCCGTTTCAGGCGTCCAGAGTGAGCAAGTGTCGCCCCTGGGGTCCACCCGCCCTCGCCCTACTCCTCGCCGCCTGGATGGCGTGCGGCGCACAGCGGGCATCGGCCGCCACCCCGGACTCCGAGGACCTGAAGCTCGACCGGATCACCCTCTCCGGCAATCACAACGCGTACGAGAAGGCCACGTACGGGCGGCTGACCGACGGGCTCGACGCCGGGTCGCGGCTCCTGGAGATCGACGTGTACACCGACCCGGTCTCCGGGTGGGTCGTCAGCCACAGCAACCCCGTCTCCAGCGACAGCAACTGCACGCGCAAGAACATCTTCGGCAAGCAGGTCAGGAACGGAGACCTCGCCGACTGCCTCACGGACATGCGGCGCTGGAGCGAGGCGCACCCCGGCCACGACCCGGTCTACGTGAAGCTGGAAATGAAGTGGGGCTTCTACGGCCGCTCGGACATGGCTCCGGAGGATCTGGACCGGCTGATCGCGAATCGGCTCGGTTCCTCCCGGGTGTTCAAGCCCGGAGATCTGACGGGTTCCGCGTACTCCGACGTGGACGCCGCCGCCCGGGCCGGGGCCTGGCCCACCCTGGCCCAGGCAAGGGGCAAGTTCCTGTTCTACGTGTGGCCGGGCACCGTCGAGGGCAAGGTCTTCGAGGACAACGTGCCGACCGACGTGGAGTACGGCCGCCACGTCCGCGACCGCGCCGCCGCGGGCAGGCTGCCGGAGGTGATGGCCTGGCCGGCCACTCGGTCGCTGGGCACCCGTGCCGCTTACGAGACCTCGATCGCGCCGTGGTTCGTCCTCTTCAACGACTCGGCAGGCACCTGGCTGAACGGCGATCCGCTCGTGTACTGCCGCAGCCACTACCTGCTGGCCGCCACCAGTGCCCAGAGCGTGGAGCCGCCCGGCAATACGGACCCCACGCCCGGCCAACGGCTCGACTACCTCGGCGAGCGCGTGCAACCCTCCGTCATGACCCACGACTGGACGGGTGGCGCGGGGGTCTTCGGAACCCGCTCCCGCAGCTGCTGACAGCGAGCCCGACGTACGCGGAGCCGGGTTCCCGCCCTCGAGGGCGGGAACCCGGCTCGCGGTGCCTATGGGGAATGGATCCGGTGCCGTTCAGCCGGCATTCCGGTCATTCATCGGCTGCGAGCGTGAAGCTACAGCTGGACCATGCGGTGCAGTCCATCTCCGACTGCTCCTGCTCCTGCTCCTGCGGAAGCAGCTCCAGGGCGTTGATCTCAGTCATTTCCTCGGCCCTTCTCGTCGGTTTTCTCGGGTCATCACGACTCGATACGAAGTAGATACCCACTCAAATCGCCCGAATGCGTCGCTTGACGAATTCTTTGCACTTTGAGTGCAAGAACCTGTTCCTGGTGCCCGCCCCCGCTCGACAGGCGGGCCGGGCGGTGCGTCCATGGGAGGGTGAGCGGCGCACTTTCAGCCCCGGAACCCGCTACGCCGACGGCCGACGCCCTGCTCCTGCTGGACGTGGCGCGCGCGGTACTCGACCGCTGCGCAGGACAGCGCTGGGCGTTCCAGCCGGGCGATGCGTGGTGCTTCGTACGGCCGCCCGCAACCGCCCGGCGCGCACACGGCTGGAAGCTCCACGTGTCGGCCACCCCCCTGGCCGCGCCCGTGGTGCTGGCCCGGTCGGCCGAGGTCCTGGTCCGCCACGGGGCTTCGTTCAAGTTCGCCACCGACCTCGACCGCGTCGCACGGCTCGGGAACATCTGGTCCGACCGCGGCAGCGGCGGCAAGTTCATCACGGTCTACCCGCGCGACGACGATCACTTCCGGATGCTGGCCTCCGAGCTCGATGCGGCGACGGCCGGCCTGCCGGGACCGAGGATCCTCTCCGACCGGCAACTCGGGCCGGGCAGCCTCGTGTACTTCCGGTACGGCGAGTTCAGCGGAGAGCGGTTCCTCACCGATGACGGCGTGTTCGAGCGCCGTATGACCGGCCCTGACGGCAGCGTGGTCAAGGACGAGCGGAAGCCCGGATTCGTCCTCCCTCCCTGGGCGGCGTACCCGTTCCCGGAGGAGCCCGCCGCGGCGCCCGCGGCGCCCGCGTCCGTACTGCTGGGAGGCCGGTTCAGGGTCCTGCGTGCCATCCGCCACGCGAACAAGGGGGGCGTCTACCGGGCCGTCGACGAGCGCACCGGTTCGGAGGTCGTCGTCAAGCACGCCCGCGCCCACGTGGGCGCCCGGCTCGACGGAACCGATGTACGCGACCGGCTGCGCAACGAGGCTCGGGTGCTGGAGCGGCTGGCGCCGCTGGCGGTCTCCCCGGCGGTGGTGGACCTCTTCGACGAGCAGGGCGACCTGTTCCTCGCCGAGGAGCTGGTGCCCGGAACCCCGTTGAACCTCTGGCAGGCGGAACGAGCCCGGCAGGCGACCCTCACCCGGCCCGAGGCGGTGGCGATGGCGAGAGGGCTGGTGACCCTGCTGCGGACCCTCCATCAGGCCGGGTTCGTCGTCTGCGACTTCAAACCGCACAACGTTGTGGTCACTCCCGGGGGAGAGGTGCGCCTGATCGATACGGAGTACGTGGCCGAGCCGGGCCAGGAGCGCATTCCGGCCTACACGGTCGGGTACGCCGCGCCCGAAGCCCGGGCCGCGGGCGGGCCCGACGCATCGCGGCCGGTCCCGGTGCCCGGCCCGGCGGCGGACCGGTTCAGCCTCGGCGTGACGCTGTTCTGCCTGGTCACGGACCTCGACCCGCGGTGGGCGGCCGGCCGGCCCGATGTCGTGCGGCCCCGGGAGGATCCGGCTCGGCTGTTCTCCCTGATCGCCCTGTCCCACCCGCTGCTGGAGCCGTTCGGCGAACTGATCACCGGGCTGGTGCGGAGCGGCCCCGAGGATCGCTGGACGCTCGGGCAGGCCGAGGAGTACCTCCTCGGGCTGAACTGCACCTCCGACACCTCCGGCAGGGCGAAGGCGGGCCCCGCCCCCACGGCCGCCGCGCCCCTGTACCGGGAGGCCTCCGTCGAGCGTCTGCTCGCCGACGGTCTCCTGCACCTCCAGCGCAGTATGACGCCGCACCGGGACACGCTGTGGCCCCGCCCCGAACGGCGCGTCCCTCAGACCGATCCGTGCACCATCTGGAACGGCGCCGGCGGCGTCCTGGCCACGCTCACCCGGGCGGCTCGGGCCGACGGCGGCGACTCCCTGCGCGACACCGTGGCCGTGGCGGCGGCCTGGATCGACGAGCGCCTCTTCGCGGTGCCCCGGCTTCTGCCGGGGCTGTGCTTCGGCCGCAGCGGCACGGCATGGGCCCTTTACGACGCCGCCCGCTTCCTCGGCGACACGAAGACCGCCGACCGGGCGGTCGAACTCGCGGGGCGGCTGCCGGTGCGGTGGCACAGCCCGGACTTCACCCACGGACTCGCGGGTGCCGGTACCGCGCATCTGCACCTGTGGCACCTCACGAGCGACGAAGCCCTGCTCGACGCCGCGTTGGCCTGCGGGGACGCCGTACTGGCCGCCACCGACCGCGGTGACGGCCAGTGAATCTGGCCCACCTCGCAGGCGACCGACTCCGAGCTCGCCGGCCTGCGCGGCTACGGATTCGCACACGGCACGGCAGGCGTCGGGACCTTCCTCCTGTCCGCCGCGCACGCGGCGGAGACCCGCGGACTGCCCGAGCCGGCGGCACGGTTCCGGGAAGCGGCCCTGGGCGCCGGCGCCACACTCGCCGAAACGGCCCATGTGGAGCGGGGCTGCGCGACCTGGCCGGCCCGGGCAGGGGGCGAGCCGCAGCTGCGACCGACCACCCAGTGGTGCAACGGCCCCGCCGGGATCGGGACCTTCCTCGTCCGGCTGTGGGCCGCCACCGGCGAGGAGCGCTTCGCCGAGCTGGCCGAGCAGGCCGCCGCGACCGCCATGAGCGACCCCTGGCGCGCGGGGCCGGGCGCCTGTTGCGGGAATGCGGGTACCGGCCACCTCCTCCTGGATCTCGCCGAGCTCCGCGGTACGCACCGCCATCGCGCCCGCGCGGAGGAGATCGCCGGGATCATCGACGCGCAGCACTCCGTTCAGGACGGGCTCCGGCTGACGGCCGACCGGGCCGGGGGCTGTGAGTACGCCAACGGGACAGCCGGAATCCTCGACTTCCTCCTGCGCCTGCGGTACGGCGGCCCGCGCCCGTGGACCGTGCCGACACCGCTGCGCGGGTAGGGCTGCGAACGGCTGCCTCCGCTCCGACGGTTCTCCTGACAGCCCACTCCCCGGGCGCCTATAGTGACCACTCGATTGCACTGCGAGTGCAATTTGTACGTCAATGCTGCCCCTGATCAGGAGTGGAGACGTGATGGACGACGTCCGACGCCCGAAGAGCAGAGCCGGATCGGACCGGCAGGAACCGGAAGCGGCTCCCGCCCGTATTCCCCGACCGCGGGGTACCGCGGACCCCGCGGGACTCACCCGCCGGAGCCTCCTGCACGGCGGGGTGCTGGCCGCGGCCGTGGCCGGCCTGGAGCTGGTGGGGAGATCCTCCACCGTCCCGATGAGGACGGTCTCGGCCTCGTCGCCCAGCGATCCGGCCCGCCTCCCGGCCCTGCCCGACATCCAGTTCGACATCGCCGACCGCATGGCCCCCGTCACCACCGAGGACGGGGTCGAGGTGCAGTTCGGCCCGGTGCACACGCTGTTCGTCACGGCTCGTCTGCTGCGGACCCCCACGCGCATGGACCAGGCCAAGCTGAGCGGAGCCCTGGCCGCGATCGAACGCGCCTACCCCTTCAGCCCCGCGGGTGTCTTCACGTTCGTCTCGTACGGACTGCCGTACTTCAGCCGGTTACCCGGCGGACTGCACGGGCCGCTGGTCTCCGCACACATGCCCCGCCTGAAGGCCGAGCCGGGCCGCTACGCCCTGGAGGAGGCGGTGCCCGGCCCCACGGACGTCAGCTCCGCCAACCCCGGGATCGTCAAGCGCCGGTTCAACGTACCGGTGTCCATCGAGGACAACGACCTCCTGCTCACGCTGCGCAGCGACCGTGCCGAGCACATCCAGGACGTGTTGCGCTGGCTCGGAGGAAGTCAGATCCTTGCCGGCCGCCCCCAGCCCTCGCCGCACCTGGCGGATCTCCTGACCTTCACGTCGAGCCGGGCGATGTTCACCCAGATCGGACTGCCCCGGAAGCTGGCGGACGCCGAGTCGCTCGTCTACGGCTTCATGATCAATCCGAGGTCGCCGATGTGGATGGGCTTCGCCGACCAGCAGGTCGCCGGGAGTGCTCCGGCCGCGGACGTCACCTTTCTGGCCAGCGGCCTCACGACATCGAACGCGGGGGACTACTTCGATCACGGTGCCGTCCAGCACCTCTCCCACGTCATTCTGGACCTCAAGCAGTTCTACGACGTGGACGACGCCGGGGTGCCGGGCGACGACGCCGCGTTCTCGGAACGCGTCCAGTACATGTTCCGGTCCACGCCGCCTCCTTCGGAGGGCAATGCCGACCAGATCACGGACGGCGGAGGACCCGCGTTCCTGCCGAACACCTTCCGGGGCACGGACGACGCGGAGTTGAGCGCCCAGGGCAACGGCACCCCGGAAGGGGAACACCGCATCGGGCACCTCTCCTGCCTCCAGAGGTCCTCGCGCAAGGCCGACGGCAACCCGCTGCACCTGCGCATGGACGGGCCGGGGTACGACTCCATGGACGTGCCCGACGGATCCGCCCAGCCCAAGCTGGAGTTCACGGCCTTCGTCCCGACCGCCGAGTTCTTCGCCGAAATGCGTACCAACCAGGCCTCGCTCGACCTGGCGTCCGAGCATGACGTACCCGAGGACGAGAACGGCCTGGAGCGGTTCCTGACCGCCACCCGGCGCCAGAACTTCCTCACCCCGCCACGCCGGCATCGGGTGTTCCCCCTCGTCGAGCTGATCTGACGGGAAGGCCCTGGGCGGGCCGCCCTCCCGGCCGGCTCGCGGCGGCCTACCGGCGGCGGGCGAGGCCGAAGAAGTCCTCGATCACCCGGACCGAATCGAGGCTGCGGCGGTCCTGCCCCAGGAGGCTGCCGAGCGTCCTGCCCGGAGTCGGGACGGCGTGGCCACCGCCGTGGACGGTGTACAGCACGACCGGCGGGTGCGGATGCTGCCGGTACTCGGTGTACTCGACGGGGGTGTGGCCGGACCCCGTCGGGTACGCACCTCGGCCATGGACTGCCCGGCCGGTCGTGGCCCCGACGTTCATGCCGTTGCGGCGGGCGTAGTACTCCGCCGTGTCCCGTGCCGACATGCACCTCCCGCCGGAGTGCCGTCCGCCCAGGCTTACGCGTCCGCCTCCGTACGGTACGACCCGGTCGGCGGTCCCATGAATGATCAAGGTCGGCAGGGGGTGGAGCCGTGACACGTGTGGGGCGAAGTTCTCTGCCTCCGGCTGTGCCGCGGAGATCACCGCGGCACCGGCAAGGCGCTCGGGGACCTCGTGCAAGAGCCGGAAGACCAGGTATCCGCCGTTGGAGAAGCCCACCGCGTGGACGCGTGAGGCGTCGGCGGCGTGGCGCCGCACCAGGCGGTCGACGACGGCGGTGGTGAAGGCGATGTCGTCCACGCCCGTCGTGCGGGCCGCGAAACTCGTGTCCACTCGGGCATCGTTCCAGTGCCATCGGTGACTGTTGAGGTAGGCGACGATCGCCCCCGATGTGTTCGCCACGCCGTCGAGTGCCCTGCGGGTGGCCAGCCGAAGTGTCGCCGCGTTCTGGTAGGCGCCGTGGAAGACGAGCACCACCGGCGCGTTCGCCCTCATGGGATCGGGTCGGACCACGGTGAACGTGCGTCTGAGACCGCCGATGTCGAGGGTCTCCCGACGGACCACCGCACCGAACGGCGCCCTCACTTCCCCCATGTGCCCTCTCCCGCGACCTCGGCGAACAATTTGCACTATGAGTGTCATTACTTTGCGTGCGGCGCGTCAAGGCCTTCGCCTCCCCCCGCGGGGTGACCCGCGCGGGTGACACGGCCGCTTCGCGCGACCGCCGGGCGGAAAGCCCTGGTAGAGCTGATGCGTGACGGCGGAGTCGGGGACAGAGCTGCGGACCTTGCGGTCGGCCGAGTGGGACACCTGGTTCGACACCCTGGAGCGCGCCTTCGGCGGGGCGCCGAAGGCCCCTCGGATCCGCGCGCTCTGGCGGACGCTGACCGAA
The DNA here is from genome assembly GCF_042752335.1 of Streptomyces sp. NPDC059355. Classification (NCBI taxonomy): domain Bacteria; kingdom Bacillati; phylum Actinomycetota; class Actinomycetes; order Kitasatosporales; family Streptomycetaceae; genus Streptomyces; species Streptomyces sp. NPDC059355. The sequence continues at coordinate 152,703 of NZ_JBHYXN010000004.1, forward strand.
CCCGAGCGCTCGCTCGGGGCATGGGCCGGCGACGACTGCGTCGGCACGGCAGGAGCCTTCTCCTTCGGGCTCTCGGTTCCGGGTGGGGCTCTGGTCCCGGCGGCCGGTGTCACGATGGTGAGCGTCGCGGCCACCCACCGCAGGCGAGGCCTGCTCACCGCGATGATGCGGCGCCAGCTGGACGAAGTGCACCGGCGGGGTGAACCACTGGCCGCGCTGATCGCCTCGGAGCCGGACATCTACGGCCGCTTCGGCTACGGCATGGCTGCCTACCAGCTCTCCGCCATGATCGACACCCACCGGGTCCGGCTCTCCGTACCGGGCGGTACGGATACGGTTCGGATCCGGTACGCCGACCCGGTGGCCTCACTCGACGCCTGCGAGGCGGTGTACGCCCGGCAGGTGCCGCAGCGGCCCGGGATGCTGGCACGCCGGCCCGGCTGGGAGGGGCTGGCCGTGGTGGAGGCGGACGGCTCCGGACACGCAGGCGGAGTCCCGCTGCAATGCGTCCTCGCCGAGCGCGACGGGGTGACCGTCGGCTACGCCCGTTTCCGCAACCGACCGGAATGGGACGCGGCGGGCCCCCGGGGCACCGTCGTGCTCTGCGATCTGGAGGCGCTGGACCCGGCTGCCCACGCCGCCCTGTGGAGGTTCCTCTTCGACGTCGACCTGACGTCATGGCTCTCACTGCCCAACCGGCCGGCGGACGATGCGTGGCAGCATCTCGTCTCCGACATCCGCCGGTGCCAGCTGCGGCTGCGCGACGCGCTCTTCGTCCGCGTGGTGGACGTGCCCGCCTCGCTGCGGGCCCGGACCTACCGCACACCGGTCGAGACCGTCCTGCAGATCGAGGATTCCATGTGCCCCTGGAACGACGGGCGCTGGCGGCTCACCGGCGGCGTCGACGGCGCGGAGTGTGCACGCACCGGCGCGGCCCCCGAGGTGGTGCTGTCCGCACGGGATCTGGGCTGTGCCTACCTGGGCGGGGTCTCGCTCACCGCCCTCGCCTCGGCAGGACGGGTCCACGAACTGAAGCCCGGAGCCTTGGCGCAGGCTTCCGCGGCCTTCGCGAGCGACCTCGCCCCGTGGACGCCGCACGCCTTCTAGGGGGTGGAGCCGCGGGCCTGCCGGACCTGCCGAGACCGCGACGAGGGCGCGGTACCGATGACGGTGGTGCCGAGCCACTCGGTGCCGAGGAGGAGTTCCGCCGAGCGGAGTGCCGTGTGGGCGTTGCGCCGTCCCATCAGGATGCACAGGGTGTAGGTGGCGTCGTCGAGCTCATCGCGTACGGCCGGATCGTCGGGCGTGGCCAGGGCGCGGCGGCGCAGGCCGCGGTGCCGCTTCAGCAGCTCGCCGATGGCCCGCGGGTCGGGGAGCAGCCGCGTGTACGGCTGGGCCACGGGCTCGGCGGCGCACCGGGCCTCGTCCATCGCGTCCGCCAGGGCCCTGCCCAGGGGAGCCGCGGGCTTGCCGCCGCCACCCAGTACGAGCACGGCCCCGGCCATCTCGTGCAGTGCGGCGCCGGCGGCCCGCGCCGCGTCTCCCAGGATCTGCCGCGCGGTGTCGGCGCCGCACGGCACCACCGCCATCAGGACGGTGACGGCCTGCTCCGCGATGGCGCGCGGGGGTGGCGTCTCGCTCATCCGTCTGATTCCTCGTTCCTCCGGCTGCTGCTCCGGGGTAGGGCGCGGCTGGGATCGGCCGACCGCGCCGGACGGTTCGGATCCACCGAAAGGCCGCCGCGGCCCGGCCGTCGGCGCCGAGCCCCCGCCCCCGTCGGCCCGGAGGGGGTGCGCCGTAGGCTGGCTGCAGGCAGTCCCTGCCGAATCCTCCCGGAAGGACGTACGCGATGAGTGCGAAGGCCCGCAAGCTGTTCGAGGCGCTCGATCTCAACCACGACGGCACCCTGACCCGTCTGGAAGTGATCACCGCCCTGCGGACGAAGGGCCCGACCCTGGCCGCCGACGGCGACCTGCCGTTCTGGGGCCTCGGGGATGCCGACGCCTCGTCCGCGCTGTTCGACGCCGCCGACAAGAACGGCGACAACGTGCTGACGTTCGAGGAGTTCTCCCGGGAGGTCGACCGCCGCTTCGGCTGGTAGCCGCTCCGCCGCTGGTCGGCGAATCGCGAATCGCGAATCGGCGACGGAGGCTAGGCCGTCCGGCTGTCGGCGTCCGGGTCCGGGCCGGAGGCTTTGGCCGCGGCGAGCGTCGCGGCGCGGCGGTTGAGTACGACGGTGGCGGCTGCCGCGCTGAGTGCGAAGGCCGTCGCCACCGTGGCCGGCCGGTCCAGCCGGTGACGGGTGGCATGGTCGAGCGAGAAACGGCCGGGCCCGGCCAGGCCGATGCAGGCCGCGACGAAGCCGAGGAAGGCCGGGTACTCGAAGCCGCCGCCCTGGGCGTAGAACCCGGCGGGAGCGTGCACGGCGACGGCCCCCGCCATGGCGCCGGCCGCGGCGGCTCCGGCCGCGGGAGTCGCCAGCCCCAGCGCGAGCAGCGCCCCGCCGCCCGCTTCGCCGAGCCCGGCCGCGATCGCGCTCTCGCGGCCCGGGGTGAACCCCATGTGCTCCATACCGCGGGCCGTGCCCTCGATGCCGGCCCCGCCGAACCACCCGAAGAGCTTTTGCGACCCGTGCGCGAGCAGCACCCCGCCTGCGCCCAGGCGCAGGGTGAGCAGTCCGAAATCCTTGCGATGCGTGAGCGGCATGAGGACGGGCCCTTCCGGAGGGGTTGCGTGTCACCTGGCCTCAAGCTTCACGCGGGTACCCGCCGCGCGCACGCGCTGTACCGCGCCCGGGTGCCGGATCAGCCGTCGTCCATGGCGGCATCGCAGGAAGGGCACACGAGGCCCTCCTCCTCCGGCGGGTACCACGGCGAGCCGGGCTCCCCGGACGGGGTCCACGCCGCCGCCGCTCGCATCGCGAACGTGTCCCTGCCGCACAGCGTGCGCGGGCCCGGCTCGGTGGTGGTATCCGGGGCCGCGGGGGCGGCATGTACCTGGCGTACGGCGGCCCCGGCGCCCGGAGCCGGCCCGCCCGCCGCGCGGCCCGGCGTAGGCGTCTCGAGTTCGTGCACCACGATGATCCCGCTCATACCCCGACGGTAGGCGACCCTCCGGCAGCCCGCTCCTTCGCGCCCGTGCGGCCGTGTGTGGGCCGGTTGGCCCCGCCCGGAGCGGGGCCAACCGAGCGTAAGGCATACAAAAGGCTCTGCATTTCATTGCATTCAAGGCATTCGCACCATACGTTCCCCACGGATTCGAGCCTGCTTCCCTGGACAGCCGGAACGGCTGTGCACACTCCGACCGGAGGTCTGTATGCCTTGCCGCACGTCACTCACTCTGCTGGCCGCAGCCGCGTTGCTCTCCCTCGGCGCCCCGGCAACGGTCGCCCACGCGGCCGACGCCACCTGCTTCGGGCAGCCGGCGACCATCACCGGGTCCGGCACCATCAACGGGACGGAGGGCAACGACGTCATCATCGGGTCGGCGGCGGCGGACACCATCGACGGTCTCGGCGGAGACGACCTGATCTGCGGTCTCGGCGGGAACGACATGATCGCCGGCGGCCTCGGCAACGACCAGCTGGACGGCGGCGAAGGCGCGGATCTCATGCGCGGCGACCTGCTCTCGACCAGGGCTGCCGTGGACGGCGGCGGCAACGACGTCCTCTTCGGCGGGCCGGGTGACGACCGCATGGGCGGCGACAGCATGGCCTTCGGCTCCAGCGCGTCGGGCGGCGGCGACGACGTCCTGTTCGGCGAGGCGGGGAACGACGCCATGATCGGCGACAGCCGGGGCGGCATCAATGCGAGCGGCGGCGGCAGGGACGTTCTCGACGGCGGGGCCGGAGACGACAGCCTCACCGGCGACTCCTCCGCCGAGGGCACCGCGACCGGCCAAGGCGAGGACGTGCTCCTGGGCGGACCCGGCGTGGACACGATCATCGGTGACAGCAACTCGGGCCACGCCGCACACGGCAAGGGCGAGGGCCTGACCGGCAAGCCCGCGCGCCTGACCGGCAAGCCCGCGCGCCCGGCAGGTCAGGGCCGCCCGGCCCCGGCGGCGAAGCCCGCGCAGGGCGCACCGGTCGCGCCCGTCGCCCCGGACGCGGCGGCGGGCGGCAACGACGTCATCGACGGGGGCGAGGACGCGAAGGACAGCTGCGACGGCTCGGGCGGAGCCGACATCGCGGTCCGCTGCGAGACCATGTCGAACGTGCCGTAACCCGCCACGACCGGCGCCCGCGCCGCCGCGGTCAGCGGATCGCGTACCGCGCGGCGATGCCGTCGATGACGATCTGCAGACCCTCTTCGAAGTGCTCGTCGTACTCCTCGAAGAGGTGCGTACCGGCGGCCGCGGCGAGTGGGTAGTCGGCCAGACGCTCGCCGCGCTCGGCCACGTCGTAGCCGTCCCGGCGCTCGCCCGGGACGGGGTGGACGCCCTGTTCCTCGATCACGAACCCGAGCGTGTAGGAGAATGCGGTCGCCATGGCCCTCACCGCCTGCGGCAGTTCGAACCCGTGCGCCAGCAGGGCGCGCAGGTAGGCCTCGGACTGTTCGGCGTGCTCGGTTCCGGTGAAGCGTGAGCCGGTGAACACGCGGGCGCCGTCGCGGTAGGCGAGCAGGGCCTCGCGCAGCCGGCGGTTGGCGCTCAGCATCCGCTCCCGCCAGGGCGCCGAGTCGTCCGGCCCGGGCTCCTCCGGGCTGGTGACCATGCGCCGGAACATCTCCGTGGCCATCTCGTCGATCAGCTCTTGCTTGTTCTTGAAGTGCCAATACAGCGCAGGCGCCTTCACGTCCAGCTCCTGCGCGATGGCGCGGAGGGTGAGCTTTTCGAGCCCGCCCTCGTTCAGCAGCCGCAGCGCGGTCTCGGCGACGGTCAGGCGGGTCAGGGGCGGGACGCGCGGCGGAGTCCGCTGCGGCTTGGCGTTCATCGTCTGCCTCTGTCTCCCAGGGCGGTTCACTCTTCCGTGGCGTTGACAGCTTAACAGCGTTAAGGGCACTCTTGCGGGGCGAGGCTCCTTAATGTTGTTAAGGGGCCGTGGCGGATCGGCCGAACGGGGAGATCGATGAACCAGCAGCGGTACCAGGAAGACCGGAGTGACGTCCTGATCGTGGGCGCCGGCCCCACCGGCCTTGTGCTGGCCTGTGATCTCGCCCGGCGCGGAGTGCGCGCGCTGGTCGTCGAGCGGTCGCCGGAGCTGTTTTCCGGTTCGCGCGGCAAGGGCGTCCAGCCGCGGACCCTGGAGGTCCTCGACGACCTCGGGGTCGTGGGGGAGGCCCTGCGATGGGGCGGCCGGGCGCCGATGGGCATGACATGGCAGGGAGGTACCCGTGCGGGGGAGCACCGCATGTTCGAGGACGTCGAGCCGACCGAGGACGCGCCCTACACGGGCCCCTGGCTGCTGCCCCAGTGGCGCACCCAGCGGATCCTGCTCGACCGGCTCCGCGACCTGGGCGGTGACGTCGTGTTCGGGGTCGAGCTGACCGGCCTCACCCAGGATGCCGAGTCCGTCACGGCCACGCTCATGCCCGCGGGAGGCGGGAGCCCGATGTCCGTCCGCGCCGGATATGCCGTCGCCGCCGGCGGCGGGCGGTCCACGGTCCGCCGGCTCGTCGGCATCAAGATGACCGGCGAGCGCGTCGATCCCGCCCCGATGCTCGTGGCGGACGTGGTCATACCGACGCTCGACCGAGACAACTGGCACATCTTCCCGCCGGCCGCGGGCGGTACGGGCTTCGCGGCCCTCTGCCCCTTGCCGCATACGCGGGAGTTCCAGTTCGTGGCCCAGCCGGCGCCGGTCGGCGGAGAGGTCACGGCGGAGGAAGTCAGGGCGCTGGTCGCCGAGTTCACCCACATACCGGCCGAGGAGATCACCGAGGTCCTGTGGGCATCGGACTTCACCGTGAACGCCGCGCTCGCCGACCGCTTCCGTGACGGCAGGGTCTTCCTCGCGGGCGACGCCGCCCACATCCACTCGCCGGCGGGCGGCCAGGGACTCAACACCAGCGTCCAGGACGCCTACAACCTGGGGTGGAAGCTCGCCGCCGTGCTCCGGGACGGAGCCCCCGAGGCGCTGCTGGACACGTACGAGGAGGAGCGCCTGCCCAATGCCGCGGCCATGCTGGGGCTGTCCACCCGCATCCACCGCGGTGAGGAGCGGCGCGGCGCGGCCACCCGCCAACTCGGCCTGGGCCAACGGGACTCCTCACTCACCCGAGAGATACGCACCGGATTGGCCGAGGGCGCCCTCACCGCGGGAGACCGTGCGCCCGACGGGAAGCGCGACGGGCTGCGGCTCTTCGACCTCTACCGCGGCCCCCACTTCACCCTGCTCGCCGTCGACACCCCGCTGCCGGAGCACCTGCCGGCGCTCCCGGGCCTGCGGACCGCGCGGACAAGTGCGTACGAGGCCTACGGACGCGGGCTCTACCTGGTCCGCCCGGACGGGTACATAGCCTGGGCCGGGCCCGGCGGCGACGCGCTCGAAGCCTCGGCCGAGGATCTGAGGGCGTGGGCATCCCGGTTCGCGCAGCCCGCGCAGGCGGGTGTGTGAGGGGGCCGGTTCGACGACCTGTGGGCCACCGCGCGGGTGCCTGAGCTATCCGGAGAGGGTGTCGAAGTCGGCGCCGGTCAGATCGCGGCTCGCGTCCCACAACCGTGCCGCGATGGAGGGGTCGGCGAGGTGGTTCCAGACCGGTTCAGGCCGGGGCTCGCCGCGCAGGCCGAAGACGCGCGGTCCCCACAGCCGGCCGCCCCGCACGGCCGGGTCGAGCACCGCCCGGACCGCGGGCCATGCGCCGGCGTGCTTGCCCTGGAGGAGGAGGGCCGCAGGTGCCGCGCCCAGCCGTGCGCCGGTGGTCCGCACATGGACCGGTGGCCGCGACGGGGTGAGGGAGTCCAGCGCGCCGCCGGGATGGACCACCACGCTCGCCACCGTGCTGCCGGCAGCGTGCAGGCGGCGGTCGAGTTCGACGCCGAAGTACATCTGTGCCAGTTTCGAGCGTCCGTAGGTGCGCTTCGGCTGGTAGTCCTTCCGGGACTGCAGGTCGTCCAGGTCCAGCCGCTCGGACTTCGCCGCGAAGCTGCCCGTCGTCACGACGCGGGCCGCCGGTGCGGCCGACAGCAGGGGCATCAGCCACCGGGTCAAGGCGAAGTGCCCCAGGTGGTTCGTACCGAACATGAGCTCGTGACCGTCCCCGGTCTCCCTGCGCGGCGGGTCGTCGAGCGCGACCCCGGCGTTGTGGACCACCGCGTCGAGGCGTTCCACCTCCAGTGACGCCGCCGCCGTTCCGAGCGACGAGAGGTCGGCGAGGTCCAGCCGCACGGCCCGTACACGTGCGCCGGGGACGCGGGCACGGATCGAGGCCGAGGCGACCTCGGCCTTGGCGGGGTTCCGGCTCCCGAGTACGACGGTGGCTCCGGTTGCCGACAACTGCTCCGCGATGAAGTACCCGATGCCGGCGTTGCCGCCGGTGACCAGGAAGACGCGGCCATCGGCACGCGGCAGCCGTCGGACATTCCAGGGCGGGGTGGAGGATGCGGACGACATGGCGATGGGGCTCCCCTGCTGTTGAAGGCGGTCGCGGCTGCTCCCTCGGGCAACCCGACACCCCCACGGTTGCAGCGGCCACCGACACATCCCCGACGGATCACCGACAGTCCCGCCGGACGGCCGACACCCCGCCCGCGCGGTGCCGGGCCATCGTCCCTGGGAGCGAAGCGGCCGGAACCCCACCGGGCCCCACCGCATCTACCCGACCGGCGGGGCCTTCCCGTCCCGGCGTCAGGAGCATGTCGTGCCCTTCATGAACCGATCCCGCGCGTCAGCACTCGGCTTCGCCGTGGCCGCCGCCCTGCTCGCGGTCCTGGCCGTCAGCGTCTACCGCGGCGCGGCGCCGGGGCTGCTCCCGGAGAGCAGTTGGGGCGCCTGGCGGCAGGAGGAGGTCGCCCACTGGTCGGCGCACGTCCGCGTCAACCACTGGACCCGATCCGCCGAAGCCGAGCTCTACATGGGCAAGGCCGAGCAGATCAGCCTCCACGCGTACGGCGAGACGGCTCGCGCCGGCTCCGTGATGGACGAGACCGTCTTCACCCTCACCCCCGACGGCAAGCTCACCGGCAGCCCCCGCTGAGGCTCCCGCGCCCCCGGCTACCGGCGAACGTAGGGGCGGGTCATGATCTCCATGTTGTGGCCGTCCGGATCGGCGAAATACGCGCCGCGACCCCCGAACAGGCGGTTGGTCTGCCCCGGTTCGGTGTGGTGGGGATCGGCGTAGTAGGTGACCCCGACCGCCTCCAGGCGGGCGATCATGCCGTCGAACCGCCCCTCGGGCACGAGGAACGCGTAGTGCTGCGGCTGGATCGGCTCGTCGGTTATCGCGTAGTAGTCGAGCGTCACGCCGTTGCCGAGATCGACGGGCAGGAACGGCCCGAACGGAGCTCCGACCTCCAGCCCCAGGACCACGGCGAGGAACTCGGCCGACAGCCCCCGGTCCCTGGCGTGGACGACGGTGTGGTTCAACTCGACGGCGTTCGGATACTGCTGGGTGTTCGACATGAGTGTGTGTCTCCGGTTTCGGGTTGCCGTGGGAAGGCGCCGCACGCGGGCGCCGGGCGATGGAAACGCGGAGGAAGGGCGGGCTCCTGGCCCGCCTCGGGCTCACGCCGAGGCCGGGAACCCTACTCGTACATGGCCCAAGGCCGACCCGGCAGTCACCCGGTCGACCCTAGTGATCATCATCGTCCGGCACAACGCCGATCCCCCGCCCGGGTCACCGGCGCGTTCTGACCGCCGCCCGCACCCAAGCGCGCTCCAGCAGGCGAAGGCGGGGCAGCGTCCCCGGCACCGGCGGACCCCATGCCACGAGCGCCGCCACGGCCGCCGACGCACCTGTGACGGCGGCGACCCCGTAGGACCAGGTCGCCGAAGTCCCGCTGGGCAGCACCATGAACAGCAGCACCAGCATCGCCAGCCGCACCCGCGTGCTCTCCAGCAGTCGCCAGGCGACCGCCGCGAGCGGCACCATCCCCCACAGCAGGTACCAGGGCTGAACGACCGGAGCGGTCACCACCAGTCCCAGCAGCGCCATCCCGCCGGCGTACTCGGGACCCGTACGCGGCGCACGCCACACGCAGAACCCCACCAGGCACACGCCCAGCACCAGCCCCACCGACCGCGCGGCGGCGATCGCATCGCCCGCCGTCCCCACGCCGAACCCCTCGGACAGCAGCCCGAGCACCCGGCCCACATCCGTACTCGGCGAGAGCACCGTGTACACCTGCGCCGGGCCCCGCAGCGTCGACAGCCACCCCCAGCCCTGGCCGCACACCGCCACACCCAGCACCAGCGCCGCGAGACCCACCAGCGCGATCCCGGCCGCCCGCAGCCATCCCGCACGCCGGTCCGGCCGCCCGCCCACCGACCACGCGGCGGCGCACAGCAGGGCCACGCCAGCGGGAACCTTGACCAGCGCGGCCGAGACCAGCACGACGGTGCCCAGCACCCAGTGCCCCCTGCGGAAGGCCACCAGCCCGGCCACCATCAGACCGATCATCAGCGCCTCGTTGTGGGCCCCGCCCACCAGGTGCACCAGGGCGAGCGGGTTGAGCACGGCCGCCCACAGCGCCCCGGCCTCCGCGTCGCCGGACCCGGAACCGGGCTCGGAGCCCTGTCCGGAACCCCACTCGGAAGCGAGCCGCCCCACACCCCAGACGATCAGCGCCAGCCCGAACAGGGCCAGCAGCCGCATGCCCAGCACCGCCGCCACCGTGTGGTGCTCGCCCGTGACGGCGACCACGGCCCGCGTCGCCGCGACGGCCACCGGCCCGTACGGTGCCGGCGCGTCCTGCCACACCTCCGGCACGTTGTCCGTGAGCGGACCGCCGAGCACCGACGGCCCCAGCCGGTACACGTCCCAGCCCCGGACCGCCAGCGCGCCCTGCGCGACATAGCTGTACGCGTCATTGCTGAAGATCACCGGTCCCGGGACCAGCGGCAGGACCCAGGACCACAGCACGGACCGCAGCCGTCCCGGGCCGACCGGCTCCCCGGCCCGCAGCAGTCCGCCCAGCCGCCACCAGGCGACCACGAGCAGGACCAGCCCGGCGTACGAGGCGGCCGCTCCCAGCACCGTGTGTGCCGGGCTGCGCTGCGCCCACACTCCGTCCGGAACCCCGAACGGCAGCGCGCCCGCGGACCAGCTCCCGGCGGCCAGCAGCACCGACCCGAGCGTTCCGAGCAGCCGGCAACCCCGGACCGTGACCCCCATCTGAGACATGCCGGCAGCCTAAGGCGGGCGAGGCTGATGATCGGCCAGCCCGAGGCGTCGGGAGAGTGAACTTCGGGCGTTCAGCCGGTCAGCCGGTCGGCCGGTCGGCCGGTCATGCCGACGGGCCGAGCCGGACGGGCAGCGACCGGTGGCCGTTGCTGATGAGGGAGGTGACGGGCAGCAGTCCGTCCGCGGGCACCGCCAGCTCGATCGCGGGGAAGCGGTCGAAGAGGGCTTCGAGCGCGGCCGCGACCTCCAGACGGGCCAGCGGGGCGCCGAGACAGAAGTGGACCCCGTGCCCGAAGGCCAGGTGCTCCTTCGTGACCCGCGTGACGTCGAAGGCGTCCGCGTCCGGGCCGTGCCAGTCGGGGTGCCGGTTGGCGGCGGCGTACGAGGCGAGGATCGCCTCCCCCTTGGCCATGATCCGGCCGTCGGACAGCGGGATGTCGGCCAGCGCGAAGCGCATCGGCAGATGCTTGACGGCCGATTCGTGCCGCAGGGTCTCCTCGACGACGTCGCCCCAGCCGCTGCGCCCGGCCCGGACGTGGTCCAGCTGGTCGGGGTGCGTGAGCAGGGCCGTCACCGCCTGGTCGATGACGTTGACCGTGGTCTCGTACCCGGCGCTGATCATCAGGATCAGGGTGTCGCCCAGCTCGGAGTCCGAGAGCGCGGAGCCGTCCCCCTCCTCGTCGCGGGCGGCGATGAGCAGGGAGGTCATGTCGTCGCCGGGCAGGGCGCGCTTGGCGGCGATGAGCTCGGCGAGGACCTCGTACACCCGGACCGTGTTCGCGGCGGCCTCCTCGGGGGTGAGGGTGGTGTCGAAGACCCCGTCCACCACCGTGCGGAAGTCGGCGCGCTGCTCCTGGGGGAGGCCCATCAGGTGCCCGATCACCGCGATGGGCAGCGGGTAGGCGAGCCGCTCGCGCAGATCCGTGACCTCGCCCGGCGGGAGGGCGGCGAGCCCGTCGACGAGGCCGGTGACGATGTCCTCGACGGTGTCGCGGAGCAGGGCGACACGGCGGGCGCTGAACGCGGGAGCCACCATCCGCCGCAGCCTCCGGTGGTCGGCTCCGTACGCGGTGAACATGTTGGTCACCGCGACCCACAGGGCGAGCGGCCACGTCTGGACGGCCTGCTCGAACTCAGGCCAGTGCGCGCGGGCGTCCTTTGACACGTCCGGGCTGGTGAGCAACTCCTTGAGCAGGGCGGGGTCGGTGACGGCACAGGCCGTCACGCCGAGGATGTCGACGCGGGCCGCGGGCCCTTGGGCACGCAGCAGCCGGTGCTCCGCGTGCCGGTCGGCGCCGGCGGGGTCGAGGACCAGCGGGACGGCGGGTGCCTGGTTCACGCGGGACTCCTTTGCGCGGGGGCCTAAGAGGTGGTCGTGGCGGTATGTACGGTGTGTCATCTCCCGCACAACGTGTGTGGTGGACACGGTGTTCCGCACGCGGTCACGGTGATACCCATGAGCTCAGGCGATCTGCCAGCGCTGGTAGGCCGAACCGGAACCCGTCTCCTGCGTGGCCGGGGCGCCGTCCGCCCCGGACGCGGTGGTCAGCAGGAGCGCGCTCTTCTTGTTGGCCACCGAGTAGTCGCCCCCGCCGAGCGCGGTGATCAGCCAGCGCTGGCTGTCCCCGCCCGTGCAAGCGGCCTGGACGACTGCCGCGCCGGCTGCCGTGGAGCCGCCCGAGACGTCAGCGCACAGCTTCGACGCGCCGTTCACCAGGGAGTAGGAGCCGTCGGCGTCGAGCCCCAGCTGCCACTGCTGGTTGGGGCCGCCGTGCGGCGTCCACGTGATCAGCTGCGTACCGGACGCGCTCGAACTCCCCGGGTCGTCGAGGGCCTTGCCGGCCGCGCTGAGCGTACGGGTGCCGCTCAACGGGCCGCCGTACACCTCGAACTCGTACAGCGAATAGCCGTATGCCGTGCCGCGCGTGGTCCCGTACACGCGGATGTACCGGCCCGATCCGGACAGTCCGGCGAGCTCCTGGACCCCGCCGGCGCCCGTCGTCGTGGAGTACACGGTGCGCCAGGTCGCGGCGTCGTCCGAAAGCTGGACCCGGAAGGCCTTTCCGTACGCCGCCTCCCAGCGCAGCACCACGCGGCTCACGGCCTGGCCGGACCCCAGGTCGACCTGGAGCCACTGCGGGTCGGCGTACGCGCTGGACCAGCGGGTGCCGGGGTCGCCGTCGGTGGCCGCCGCGGCCGGGAAATCGGCGGTCTCCGTACTGGAGGCGGTGGTCGGCCGGTTGCGGGCGAGGTTGCCGGGCTGGGCGAGGCCCGGCCAGGCGGGGTTGTGTCCGACCGCGGCCGCGATCGGGGTGAAGGCGGCATACGTGGCCGCCGGCTTCGGGGAGCCCCAGGTCTGCTGGGCCAGGGCGCGCAGCGGGTACATGATGCCCGCGGCGATCTGCTCCTGCGTCTCGGCGGTGGGGTTGTCGCACCACACGTGGAGCAGCGAGCCCGGGTTCTTCGAAGGGTCGGTGAGGGTGGCTCCGCCCTCGAAGCGGTCGGGGGTCCAGGTCTCGTACATCCACCGGGTGTCGGGCTTGGCGCCCCCGAGCACGTAATACGTCGGCGTCCAGGACTCGTTGGCGACGGTGTGGCCGGCCGCGGCCAGCTGCTGCGGGGTGAGGCCGTAGCCGTACCAGTACTCGACGAGGATCCCGGGGTGGGGCGTGACGGTTCCGTCCCCGGCCTTGATGCCGTCGTTCCACATCCGGGTGGTCTTGCCGGCCGCCCGGACCAGGTCGTCGGCCCAGTTCACGAACCCGTAGTAGGTGTCCTTGGCGGTGGCGCCCGCCCCGTGGTGGGCGCGGGCGTAGGCCAGCAGCTGGGGGTACTTGGCGTAGTCGGTGACGTACTCGTCGGCGCCGATGTGCCAGTACGGGGCCGGGAACAGCGGCAGGTACTCGTTCACCAGGTCCTTGATCAGGGTGTACGAGGCCGGCAGTGAGAGGTCGATGAAATCGGGACTGGCCGTGCCGGAACTGTTCTTGAGCCTGCGCTCGGGGTGGGCGGCCAGAACGGCGTTCATGTGCCCCGGGGTGTCGATCTCGGGCACGATCGTCACGTGGTACTTCCGCCCGAGCGCGACGAGGTCGGCGATGTCCTGCTTGGAGTAGTGGTCGGCGGAGACGATCTCCGGGTGGGTGGAGCTCTCGAGCCGGAACCCGAAGGTGTCCGACAGGTGGAAGTGGAAGTAGTTGAGCTTGAGGTAGGCCAGTTCCTTGATGTGCTGCTCGACCCAGTCGACGGTGAAGAACTTCCGGCCTTGGTCGATCATGAGCCCCCGCTCCGCCTTGGCGGGCCAGTCGACCGCCGTACCGGCGGGCACCGTGGGCGACTGGTGCAGGAGCTGGAGCACGGTACGGGTGCCGTAGAACGCGCCGGTGCCGGTCCCTGCCCGGACGGCGACAGACGGCCCGACGGTCAGCCGGTAGCCCTCGGAGGGCAGCCCCGGGTCTCCGAGGCTCAGCGCGATGTCGCCGGGGGAGGCGCTCCCGGTGACGACACCGACCGGACGCCCGGCCAGCGCGCCCAGGTCCTCGGCGAAGGTGGCGGCCTCGTCGGAGAGCTGGGCGGCGTAGGCGGGATCGACCACGATCCTGCTGGTGCTCGTGAAGGTGTAGGCGCCGGTGCCGGCCGTCCACTGCCGCAGCGCGGGCACGGTCTGCGGCGCCGCGGCAGCGGCCCGTGCGGGTCCGGCGACGGCGACACCGGGCAAGGAGAGCGCGGCCACCGCGCAGACGGCGGCGATCAGCAATCTGAGCAGACGCATGGCAAGTCCCCAAGTCGTAGGAGGGCAGGGGGAGTTCAGGGGTCGGTCAAAGTGCAGCCAAAGTGGAGCGCAGCGCCGGGGTGCATGTCAATACCTGCTCGAAACCCCGCTTCAACGAGCAGATTCACGCACGCATCCGTCGCAGGGGCCGCGTGTTACCGTCGCGCCATGTCCAAGGGTGAAATAGACGCGCTGACCGACGAGTTCTTCGGCGCATTCGACAACCGGGGCGGCAAGACCGCCGACGTGGCCCGGATCCGGCGGCTGGTCCTGCCGGGCGGGGTGATCGTCAAGACCGGTCCTCCGGAGCTCACCGTCTACACCGTCGATGAGTTCATCGAGCCCCGTCGGAAGCTGCTGAACGACGGCCGGCTGGTCGAATTCTCGGAGTGGGAGACCTCCGAACGGACCGACATCGCCGGCGACATCGCGTCGCGGTTCGGCGAGTACCGCAAGTCCGGGATCCTGGACGGCGAGCCGTTCGAGGGCCGCGGGACCAAGACGATCCAGTTCGTCCGCACCCCGGACGGCTGGCGGATCGCCGCGTTCTCCTGGTACGACCGGCCCTGAGCCGGGGCGGGCGGTCTACGACGGCTCCGCGACCGCCCCCTCGCCGCGCTGCCGGTGCCACCGCACCGCCGTCATCATGAGCACCAGCACCGCGGCGGCCCCGTACGCCGTGGCACTCACCGCCCCGCGCGAGCCGAACGCCTGGCCCGTGACGTAGACCGCCGGGCCCGCGACCGCGATGCCCAGCCACTCCCAGCGCCCGTCCAGGGCCACCAGCCCGACGAGCAGCAGGGCGTACCACGAATAGCCGGGCGTGAGCAGCACGAACGCCCACCCGGTCACCAACAGGGCGCCGCTCCAAGGCCGTCGGGGATCCCCGCGCCACAGCACGTACCCGCACACGCCCGCCATGACGGCGAGCAGCACCGGCACCGCCCGGTCGCCCGGCATCACCAGCCGCAGCAGCGCGTAGCGGGAGCCGGAGGAGGGGTCCTCGTACCCCTCCTCCTCCACGTAGCCGCCCAGGTACCCGAAGACGGAGCCGTGCGAGAGCAGGACGTACGGGAGGTACGCGAGCGCCGTGAACACGGCGGCCGGCAGCAGTACGGCGAGCGCGTCGCGCACCCGGCGTACGCCGGACAGGGCCCCCGGGAGGACGATCGCCGGCATCAGCTTCGTGGCGACGGCGGCGCCCAGGACCAGCCCGCCGCCGGCCCGCCGCCCCAGGCTCCGCGAGGCCACGAGCCCGAGACCGGACACGGCCAGCAGCACCCCCAGCACGTCGACGTGCGCGTTGTTCACGGCTTCGATCGGCACGGCGGGGCACCACGCCCAGTACGCGGCCCCGCACGGATCCGCGCCCCGGCGCCGCAGGATCAGCAGCAGCGCGCCCGTCACGCCGAGCGACAGCACCCCGGCGCCGATCTGGAGCGGTTTGTGCCGGGAGCCCTCGGGGGAGAGCCGGTCGACGGCCAGGAAGTACGCCTCGGCCACCGGCGGGTAGATGGTGTGCACGGCGGGCCGGTTGATCCGCGTGCAGTGCGGGGTGTCCCCGGTGTACGGGATCCGGGCCAGGTCCGGGCCGGTGCAGGCGGCGGCGCCCGTCGGGAAGAGCCACGGATCGCGCAGCCCCTCCAGCGCCCGGTCCTGCGGTGCGTGGTCGTACGGTGAGACGCCGGCGGCCTGGACCCGGCCGTCCCAGGCGTACCGGTACGAATCGGTGCTGGTCCGGGGCGCCGCCACCAGCCCCGTCGCCGTCACCGCGAAGGCCCCCGCCAGAACCAGCGGCACCGCCAGGCGGGCCGGGACCCGGCGCAGCGCGAGCAGCGCGGCCGCGAACAGCGCCCAGCAGGCCGCGTACCGCCAGGACAGTCCGGCGGGGTCGGTGAAATTGCCGTCGTAGCGGATGGTCCACACCAAGGCCGCGACGAGGGCGGAGAGGCCGAGGGCGGCGAGGGCGGCGGGGCCGAGGGCGGTACGCGGGTTCACAGCCGCAGCGTTCCAGGCAACGGCGCACATCGGGGTCCCGCGCCGCCCCATGTCCGCGTTTCGTAAGGTGCCCGAACCGCCTTCGAGCACCGTCCCGGGGGTGTGATGGGTCCATGCGCTTCCCCATCCGTCTCCCCTCGGACCCGCCCGTCACCTTCAAGGCGCGGTTGCACGACGCCCGTACCGCGACCGCCGTCGGCCGCTGGCTCGGTCTGGCCTTCACCGTCTGCTTCGTGACGGGCGTGCTCAGCCACTACTTCCAGCACCCGCCGAACTGGCTCGCCGACCGGCTGCCGAGCCGCCCGTACTGGGGCTACCGGTTCACCCAGGGACTCCACGTCATCTCCGGGATCGCGGCGATCCCGCTGCTGCTCGCGAAACTGTGGGCGGTCTACCCCCGACTGTTCGAATGGCCGCCGCTGCGGTCGGTGCGGCACGCGCTCGAACGGGCCTCGGTGGCCGTCCTGGTGGCGGCCGGGGTGTTCGAGCTGTTCACCGGGCTGCTGAACACCTTCCAGTGGTACCCCTGGCCCTTCTCCTTCGTACCCGTGCACTTCGCGCTGTCCTGGCTGCTGATCGGAGCGCTCATGGTGCACATCGCCGTGAAGTGGCCGGAGATCCAAGGCCACTGGACCCGGCGCTCCCCGGGCACGCTCGCGCTGCCCGAGGCCGACGGCCCGGACCGGCGCGCGCTGCTGGCGGGCGTCGCCGCGGCCGTGGGGGCGGTGACGCTGACGACCGCCGGGCAGTCCGTGACCGCGCTCGGGCGGCTCGACCTGTTCGCCCCGCGCGACCCCGCCGTCGGACCGCAGGGACTCCCGGTGAACCGCACGGCCGCGGCGGCCGGGATCACCGCGGCCTCCGTACGGGACTGGCGGCTGACCGTCGCCGGACCGCGCCCGTACACCCTCGGCCTCGACGAACTGCGCGCGATGCCGCAGTACGAGGTGACACTGCCCATCGCCTGCGTAGAGGGCTGGAGCAAGAACGCCCGCTGGACCGGGGTCCGCGTGCGCGACCTGCTGGAACGCGCGGGCGGCGGCCCGGCCGCCCGCGCCCGCGTGGAGTCCCTGGAGCCGGTCGGCGCGTACCGGGTGACGGAGATGGGCCGTGCGTACGCCCAGGACCCGCTCACCCTGCTCGCGCTGCGCGTCAACGGAGAGGAACTCTCCCCGGACCACGGCTACCCGGCGCGGATCATCGCCCCGAACCGGCCCGGCGTGCTCCAGACCAAGTGGGTCGGCCGACTGGAGGTGTTGTGATGCGGTACCGGTACGTGGTCGCGGGTCTCGGCGTGGTCCTGATGGGCCTGGGCGGCGCCCTGCTGGTCCAGCAGCCCTCGCCCTGGCGGATCGCGCTGTGGCTCGCGGGTGCGGTCGTGGTGCACGACGGGCTGATCGCGCCGCTCGTCATCGCGATCGCCGCGCTCACCGGCGCCTTCGGCCTGCGCCTGCGCGGGGTCCCGCGCGCCGCCCTGATCGTCGCGGGCTCCCTGACGGCGATCGCCCTCCCGCCGCTCCTGCGCCCGGGCGGGGCCGCCAACCCGACGGTCGTGCCGCTGGACTACCTGCGCAACTGGCTGCTGACGATGGCGGCCATCGCCCTCGCAACGGGCCTGTACGTCGCGGCGCGCGCGGCGCTGGGCGGGGCCCGCCGGCGGACCTGAGCGGCGGGACACGCGAAAGCGGCTGACGCGAAACCGCGTCAGCCCCCAAACCCAAGGCCCCGGGCAACCACAAACCCCCACCGGACCCAAACAGCGGCCCCCCGCCCAACAGCTGAACCTTATAG